>NZ_JBBUTF010000024.1:0-73034 GCF_038066575.1 Pseudaquabacterium rugosum
TCCTCGATGCGCTGTGCCCCGGGCACGGCGCGTCGGCGACTTCACCCCCCGCCACCCACTCCCCGTCATGTACCTGCCCGCCGCCTTCGCCGAGCCCTCCGCCGAGGTCCTCCACCGCATCGTGCGCGAGAACGCCCTGGGCGTCCTGCTGCGCCGGACGCCGGACGACACCGGCTTCGAGGCCGAGCACCTGCCCTTCCTGCTGGACGCGACGGCCGATGGCCGCACCCGCCTGCTGGCCCATGTGGCGGGTGCCAACCCGGTCTGGCGCGAGGTGGGCGAGGGCGCGCGCGTGCTCGTCGTCTTCCGCGGTGCACAGGGCTACATCTCGCCCAGCAGCTATCCCGGCAAGCACGAGACCCACCGCCGGGTGCCCACCTGGGCCTACGAGGTGGTGCATGCCCACGGCACGATCCATGTGCGCGATGACGAGGCCTTCGTGCGTGGCGTGGTGGCCCGGCTCACCCGCCAGCACGAGGCTGCCGAGGCCGTGCCCTGGAAGATGGGCGACGCACCCGCGGACTACCTGGCCGAGCAGCTGGCCCACATCGTCGGCATCGAGATCCGTGTGGATCGCCTGGACGGCAAGCGCAAGCTCAACCAGCACCATGCGGCCGCCGACCGCGAGGGGGCCATCCGCTGGCTGGAGGCCACGGGGCAGGTGGGGCTGGCGCGGGCCATGCGAGAGGTGGGAGGCGTCGCTCAGACCGCCAAGGCATAGCGTTTCTTGTCCAGCCGGCCCGCCCCCAGCCGGTCATAGAAGCGGATCGCGTCCGTGTTCCAGTCCGGGGTCTGCCACTGCAGCTGCGTGCAGCCCAGGCTGCGGGCGTGCGCGGCCACCGTCGCCACCAGCCGCCGGCCCAGTCCCTGACCGCGGGCCTGAGGTGCCAGGTACAGGCAGTCCAGGTGCACGAAGGGCGCGCCGGCCAGCGTGGCGTAGTCCAGCGTGGCGCTGGCATAACCGACGGCTTCAGGTCCGTGATCCGGCCGGACCAGCCAGGCCTGCAGCCGGCCGCTGGCCAGCGCCCAGGCCAGGCGGTCGGCATGGCCGTCGGCCTCGTGCGGCAGCCGCTCGTAGGCGGCGTGCGCGGCGCACAGCCGTGCCAGGGCCGGGGCGTCGGCCGCCGTGGCGGGGGCGATGTCCATGGGCGGGCCGCGTCAGCAGGCGCATTCGATCGCCGGCCGGGCGGCGGGCATCGCGCCGCGCTCGGGGCCGGTGGCCACCGGCTGGCCGTCGCGGATCCAGAAGTCCAGGCCGCCCAGCATCTCCTTGACCTGGAAGCCCAGGCGCGCCAGCTTGTACGCGCCCTTGGTCGAGCCGTTGCAGCCGATGCCGTCGCAGTAGGTGACGTAGACCTTGCTGCGGTCCAGATGGGCGGTGCTCTGCTCGTCCATCGTGCGGTGCGGGAAGCTGACCGCGCCGGGCACATGGCCGGCCGCGTAGTGCGCGGGTGAGCGGGTGTCGATGACGACGATGGCGTCGATGCCGTGGCGCAGGTCCTCGGCCACGTCCCAGGCGTCGGCGTGGTAGCTGAGCTTGGCGGCCATGTAGTCGCGCGACTGCTCGGCCGTCGGTGCGGGGAAGGCCAGGACGAGGGAGACGGGGGCGGGGGTCTGGGACATGGCGGGCCTGCGGGGTTGCTGGGTTGCGAGAGGGTGGGCGGGGCGATCCGTGGATCGATGAAGGAGAGTGTGCCGGCCAATGGCCTTGTCCATAATGCCAATCCTCTTCATTCGATCAGACCAATCACCGATCCGGCCGTGATCCGGCGCGGATCGACCCCGCCCCCGTGCCCCGCCCCGGCCCGCACCCGTCATGAAGCCCCGCCTGCTGCTCACCCTGTTCGAGGACCAGGCCGGCGGCGGCCGGCGCGAGCGCCTGTGCGCCGCGCTGCGCCAGGCCGTGCGCAGCGGGCAGCTGCGGCGCGACGAGCGCCTGCCCAGCAGCCGCGATCTGGCGCAGGACCTCGGCCTGTCGCGGGTGACGGTGGAGGCGGCCTATGCCCGGCTGGAGACCGAGGGCTATCTGCGCCGGCACGTCGGTCAGGGCAGCTTCGTCGCCATCGACATGGGCCCGGCGGCCGACGCCAGCGCGCGGCCGGCCCGCGGCGCCACGCCACGCCCGGCCACGCCACGCCCGGCCGCGGGCCGCTGGGCGCTGGAGGCGGCGCCGGGGCTGTCGCGGCGCGGCCAGCGCATGGTGGCCACCGGCGGCTGCGCCGAGCCGGACCGGCCGCGCGCCTTCGTCGCCGGCAGCCCCGATCTGCAGGCCTTTCCCCAGGACCTGTGGCGCCAGCTGACGCAGCGCCGCCTGCGCCGCGACGGCGCCGCGCTGATGTTCTACGGCGATCCCCAGGGCCTGCCCGAGCTGCGCGAGGCCATCGCCCGCTACCTGACGCAATCGCGCGGCGTGCGCTGCCGCGCGGCCCAGGTGCTGGTGCTGACCAGCTCGCAGCAGGCGCTGCAGCTGCTGTCGGCCGTGCTGCTGGACGAGGGCGACGCGGTGTGGATGGAAGACCCCGGCTATGCCGGCGCGCGCACGGCGTTTGCCGCCAGCGGCGCGCGCCTGGTGGACATGGCCCTCGACGACGAGGGCGCCACGCTGGATGCGGCCCGGCCGCGCCCGCGGCTGGTCTACCTGACGCCCTCGCACCAGTTCCCCACCGGGCGGGCGCTGTCACTGGCGCGGCGTCTGGCCTTCATCGCCGAGGCCCGCAGCGCCGGCGCCTGGCTGATCGAGGACGACTACGACAGCGAATTCCTCTACGACCAGCAGCCCACGCCCGCCCTGCAGGGCCTGGACGAGGACGGCCGCGTGATCTACATCGGCACCTTCTCGAAATCGCTGTTTCCCTCGGTGCGGCTGGCCTACGTCGTGCTGCCCGAGCCGCTGGTGGCCCCGCTGGTGACGGCCCGCACCATCTACGACGGCCACTGCTCGCAGCCCATGCAGGCGGTGGTGGCCGACTTCATCGACCAGGGCCACTTCGCCGCCCACCTGCGGCTGATGCGCCAGCTCTACCGCAGCCGGCGCGACGCCCTGCTGCAGGCCCTGCACAGCCACCTGCCCTGGGCCGAGCCGCTGGACAGCCGCGGCGGCCTGCAGCTGGCGGTGCGCCTGCCCGCCGGCCAGGAGCGCCGCCTGACCCGCGCCGCCGCCCAGCGCGGCATCCTGACCCCGACCCTGAGCGATCTCTACCACGCCGGCCCCGGCGTCGAGGGCTGGCGCCTGGGCTTCGCGGCCCTGACGCCGGAGGCCTTGCAGCAGGCGTGCCGGGCGCTGGAGGGGTTGGGCTGAAGGGCGCTGGCGCTGGCCGAAGCCCGCCGGCATCCCGCTGGTCTACGTCAACCATCCGCCGTCGGAGGCCACGCTGCCGCCCAAGGTGGTGTTCGTCGGCTCCAACGAGGTCGACTCGGGCACGATGCAGACCCGTGAGGTCTGCCGTTTGCTGGGTGGTAAGGGCCAGGTGCTGGTGATGATCGGCGACCTGACCAACCAGTCGGCGCTGCAGCGCACGCAGGACGTCAAGGACGTGATCGCCAAGCCGCCGTGCAACGGCATGAAGATCGTGGCCGAGCAGTCGGCCGACTGGAGCCGCGTGAAGGCGGCCGACCTGATGACCAACTGGCTGACGGCCGGTCTGAAGTTCGATGCCGTGATCGCCAACAACGACGAGATGGCCATCGGCGCCATCCAGGCCCTGAAGGCCGCCCGCAAGCTCGACAAGGTGGTCGTGGCCGGCGTGGATGCGACGCAGGATGCGCTGGCCGCGATGAAGGCCGGCGAGCTCAAGGTCACCGTCTTCCAGGATGCGCACGGCCAGGGCAAGGGGGCCGTCGATGCCGCGCTCAAGCTGGTCAAGGGGCAGAAGGTCGAGTCGAAGGTGTGGGTGCCGTTCGAGCTGGTGACGCCGGCCAGCATGGCGCGTTACCTGGCGCGCAACTGAGGCCGCGGGCCGCCGTTCACGCCACCTTCAGCCGGTGCGTCCGCCCGGCCTTCAACGGGGCTGAACGCCGGCACGGCGACAGCTGAATGCCGTGGGCGACGGACCGTGGGATGCTCCACCCATGTCCACACCCGCTGCCGATCGTCCGCCATCGCCCGCCCGCCGCCGCGCCCTGCTGGGCGGCGGCGCGCTGGTCGCCAGCGCCGGCCTGGCGGACCTGTGGCGTTATCTGAGGGGCACCGATGGCCTGGAGCCGCCCGACGGCCGGCCGCGCATGCAGGGCCCGGCGCCGGTGCTGTTCATCGGCCACGGCAGCCCGCTGAACGTGCTGCGCGACAGCCCCTACACCCGCGCGCTGCGCCGCACCGGGCGGGAGCTGGGCCTGCCGCGGGCGGTGCTGGTGATCTCCGCCCACTGGCAGACCCCGGGCGAGACGGCCGTCTCCGTCGACGCCCGCCATGCGACGCTGCACGACTTCGGCGGGCTGGACGCGGCCTTGTTCGCCCAGCGCTATCCGGCGCCTGGCGCACCGGAGCTGGCGCGGACGCTGGCGCAGCGCCTGGGTGAGGGCGCCGGGCCCGGGGACCCCGCCCGGGACGGGGCCGCCCCGGACCGCGCCGTCCGCCTGCACGGCGGCCGCGGCCTGGACCACGGCGCCTGGACCGTGCTGCACCACCTGTATCCGGCCGCTGACGTGCCGGTGTTCGAGCTCTCGCTGGACGTCAGCCGCGACGCCGCCGCGCACCTGGCCACCGGCCGCGCGCTGGCCGCGCTGCGCGGCGAGGGCGTGCTGATCCTGGCCAGCGGCAACCTCGTGCACAACCTGGACCGCACCATGGACACGGCCGCCCCGTCCGCCCACGGCCTGCAGCCCTGGGCCGAGGACTTCGACCAGCGGGTCAAGGCCGCCCTGCTGGCCGGTGACGTGGCCGAGCTGCTGCGCTGGCCCCGCTGGGGCGAGGCGGCGCGCCAGGCCGTGCCCACGCCGGACCACTGGTACCCGCTGTTCCATGCGTTGGGTGCGGTGCAGGCCGGCGAGGCCCCGCGGTGGATCCACGAGGGCTTCGAGGAGGGGACGATCAGCATGCGCTGCGTGCGCTGGGGCTGAGGGGCGGGACACGGCCTCCCGTGCCGGCCGCCGCCTTCACGGCCGCGTGCCGAACTCTTGCGTCTCGGTGGTCCAGCGCAGCGCCTGTTCGCTCAAGGAGAAGCCCAGGCCCGGACGATCGCTGACGTGCATGCGGCCGTCCTTGAGCTGCATCGGCTCGTTGAACATCGGGCCCAGCCACTCGAAGTGCTCCAGCCAGGGCTCGATGCCATAGGCCGCGGCCAGGTGCAGGTGGATCTCCATCGCGAAGTGCGGTGCCAGCTTGCGCTGCTTGAACTCGCCCAGCGCCATGATCCTCAGGAACGGCGTGATGCCGCCCACGCGCGGCGCATCCGGCTGGATGAAGTCGGTGCCGGCCATGATCAGCTGGGCATGCTCGTCGAAGCAGGTCAGCATCTCGCCGGTGGCAATCGCCGTGTCGAAGCGGTCGGCCAGCAGGCCATGACCCTCGAAGTCGTGCGCGTCCAGCGGCTCCTCGATCCAGGTGAGGTTCATCTCCTCGAAGGCGCGGCAGGCGCGGGTGGCCTTCTGGCGGTCCCATTGCTGGTTGGCATCGACCATCAACGGGAAGTCATCGCCCAGCAGCTTGCGCACGGCGGCCACGCGCTCGATGTCGATCTTCAGGTCGGGCTGGCCCACCTTGAGCTTGATGCCGCCGATGCCGCTCTCGCGCGAGATCTCGACGTTCTTCAGCACCTGGTCCAGCGGCGTGTGCAGGTAGCCGCCCGAGGTGTTGTAGCACTGCACGCTGTCACGCTGCGCGCCCAGCAGCTTGGCCAGCGGCAGGCCGGCGCGCTTGGCCTTCAGGTCCCACAGCGCGATGTCGAACGGGGCGATGGCCTGGGTGGTCAGGCCGGCGCGGCCCATGCTGGCGCCGGCCCAGGTGAGCTGGGTGAACAGGCGGGCGATGTCGTTGGGATCCTCACCCAGCAGGTTGGGGGCCAGTTCCTTGGCATGGGCGTACATGCCCGGGCCGCCGGCGCGCTTGCTGTAGCCGAAGCCGATGCCGCTGTGGCCGTCGCGGGTGGCGATCTCCGCGAAGATGAAGGCGATCTCGGTCAGCGGCTTCTGGCGGCCGGTCAGCACCTTGGCGTCGCTCACCGGCTGGGCCAGCGGCAGGTAGGTCAGCGAGAGCTTGACCCAGACGATGCGGTCACCGCTCTGGGCCGCGGTGCGGGCCAGGGCGTCGGTCGGGGCGTAGGAAACGATGGTGGATTCGACGGCGTGCATGGTGTCGGGAGGGTGGAGCAGGAGGACAGGGGAAGTGAGGGGCACGGCACCGCGCGGGGGGGGGGTGCCGGTCCGGCGATGTGAACAGGGGCCGTGGGTCGGGATCAGTCCGGCTTCAGGCCGCCGCTGCGGATGACCCGCGCCCAGCGTTCGCCCTCGCTGCGGACGAAGCGGCCGTACTCGGCCGGCGTCGAGGTCACGACGACGAAGCCCAGGGCTTCGAGCCGGTTGCGGGCCTCGGGTGCGGCGAAGCCGCGGGCCAGGGCCGTCTGCAGCCGCTCGACGATGGCCGCCGGTGTGCCGGCCGGTGCGGACAGGCCTGTCCATGACACGGCCGCGAAGCCCGGGTAGCCGGCCTCGGCCACCGTGGGCACGTCCGGATAGAGCGGATTGCGCTGCGGGCTGGTGACCGCCAGGGCCCGCAGCTTGCCGGCCCTGACGTGCGGCAGCGCGGCATCCTGGTTGATGAACATGCCCTCGATCTGCCCGGCCAGCACGTCGTTGAGGGCCGGCGCGCCGCCCTTGTAGGGGATGCCGACCATGAACAGCCCGGCTGTCTGCTTCAGGTACTCGGTGGTCAGATGGCCTGACGAGGCCGGGACCTGGCCATAGCTGAACTTCCCCGGATGGGCCTTCACCCAGGCCACCAGCTCCTTGAAGCTGCGGGCCGGGAAGTCGTGGCGCACCACCAGCACGTTCGGTCCGGCGGCCAGCTGCGAGATGTGGACGAAGTCGGCCTCGGTGTAGCCGGGCCGGGGCGACTGGAAGCCGTGGATGATGGCGTTGCTGCCGATGCCCGACAGCAGCAGCGTGTGGCCATCGGGCGGGGCCTTGGCCACCTGGTCGGCACCGATCGCGCCGCCAGCGCCGGCCCGGTTGTCGACCACCACCGGCTGCCTGAGCTGCCGGGCCAGCTCCTCGGCCATCAGCCGGCCCATCAGGTCGCTGGTGCCCCCGGGCGGGAAGGGCACCACCAGCTTGATCGGCCGGCTGGGGTAGTCGACCGTGTTCTGGGCGAGGGTGGCAGGCGTGGCGATCACGCCGGCCAGACCGGCGAGGACGAGGCGTCGCAGCATGGGCAAGTCTCCTGGGCCGGTCGGACCCGGCATCGTGTGGAAGATGAAAACGCTTCCATTGGAGCCGGGCAGGACGGGGGCGGCAAGCCGCGGCGTCCTCACGGATCGCACGAGAGAACATTCGTCCCAGGGGATGGAATCTGGCGGTTCGATCCGATGAGAGCGCTTCCATCCATCCCGATCGGTCCGTAACATCGGCGGGGTGTCTTCGCCCTTGGCTTCCTCCCGTCCGCGCCCGCGCATGAGCGATGTCGCGCGCGAGGCCGGCGTTTCGCTGGTCACCGTCTCGCGCGTCATCAACACGCCCGAGCAGGTCGCGCCCGCGACACGCGCGGCCGTGCAGGCCGTCGTCGCGCGCCTGGGCTATGTGCCGAACCTGACGGCCGGCAGCCTGGCCACCAGCCGCTCGCGCATCGTCGCGGCCATCGTGCCGACCATCGCCAACCTGGTCTTCTCCGAGACCATCGAGGCCTTGACGCAGACGCTGGCCGAAGGCGGCCATCAGCTGCTGGTGGGCCAGAGCGGCTACCGTGCCGCCGACGAGGCCGCGCTGGTCGAGACCTTTCTGGGGCGCCGTGTCGATGGCCTGGTGCTGACCGGCTGCCACCAGCCGCCGGCCCTGCGCGTGCGCCTGCGCCAGGCCGAGCTCCCCGTGGTGCAGACCTGGGATCTGCCCGAGCCGGGCGGCGCGCCGGTGCTGGACATGGCGGTGGGCTTCTCCAACGTGGCGGCCGGCGCCGCCGCGGCCGGCCATCTGCTGGGGCGCGGCCATCGACTGCTGGGCTTCCTGGGCGCGGACGAGGACCGCTCCCGCCTGCGGCTGCAGGGCTTCCAGGCGGCCGCTGCCGCGCAGGGGGCCGAGGTGCTGACCGCGCTGTTGCGGCCGCCCGCGACCATGGCCCAGGCCGCGCAGCGCCTGGTCGAGATGGTCACGCGGCAACCCGCGCTCAGCGCCGTGTTCTGCAACAACGACCTGCTGGCCACGGCCGTGCTGTTCGAGTGCCTGCGCCAGGGCTGGGACGTCCCCCGGCGGCTGGCCATCCTGGGCTTCGGCGACCTGCCGGTGGCCGAGTTGGCTGTGCCGCCACTGTCCACCGTGCGCGTGCGCCGCGGCGAGATCGGCACCCGCGCCGGCCAGCTGCTGCTGGCCCGGCTGGGGCATGGCGGTGACGCCGCCACCGGCGCGCTGGCTGCGACCGCGTCGCGGGTGGACATCGGCTTCGAGCTGGTGGTGCGCGGCAGCACCTGAGGCCCGGGCCGAGGCGGCCCCGGGTTCACACCCCGGGCATCGGCAGGAAGCCGGGCAGCGCCTTCACGCGGCCGATCCAGCCGCGCAGGTGGGGGTAGGGCGCCAGGTCCACGCCGCCTTCATGGGCCAGCGCCAGGTAGGGGAAGACCGCGCAGTCGGCGATGGTGGCTTGCGGCGCGGCCAGCCAGTCGCGGTGGGCGAGGTGGGCGTCGATCAGCGGCAGGATGCGGGCGCTGCGGCGCAGCGTGTCGGCCTTGTCCAGCGCGTAGCCGAACTTGTCGACCAGTCGTGCCGCACAGGGGCCGTTCTGCACCTCGTTGGCGGCCGTCGACAGCCACTGCATCACCGCGGCCATGCCGGCCGGCTCGCGTGGCAGCCACTGCGGCGCGGCGTGGCGCAGCGCCAGGTAGACGAGGATGGCCTGCGAGTCGCGCAGCACCACCTCGCCATCGACCAGCACCGGCAGCTCGCCCCAGGGGTTGAGGTCGATCACCGGCGGCCGCTGGTGCGCGCCGGCCAGGAAGTCGACGGGTGCAAGTTGCAGCGGGATGCCGGCCAGCGCGGCGAACAGCCGCACCTTGTAGCAGTTGCCGGACAGTTCGAGGTCATGCAGTGTCATCGGTGTCTCCTGAGTTGACGGGTTGGGAAAGCGATCAGGACCTGGCCCGCCATTCCTGCTCGGTCCAGCGCGGGGTGATGTGGCGGCTGCAGTTCCAGTCGAAGGCGGCCACCTGCAGCAGCAGCACCCGTTCGGCGCCGGGCTGTCGGGCCAGCTCGATCAGGGCCACCTGGGTGGGGAAGGACAGCGGCGCAAAGGCCGTGGTGGCTTGTGGGGCGCCCTCGGGCTGCCCGGCGGCCAGCGCATCGGCTTCCAGCACCTGCATGCGGCCCAGCAGCTTCAGGCGCCGCTGCTCGGCCGGGTCCAGCAGCAGCAGGGCCACGCGGTCGTTGTCGCGCAGGTTGCCCACGCTGACGAACTGCCGGTTGCCCCCCAGGTCGGCCAGCGCCAGCGTGCGGCCATCGGGCACGCGCAGGAAGCCGGGCGGGCCACCGCGGTGCTGCACATGCGGCCAGCCGTCGGCATTCACGGTGGCCAGGAAGGCGGTGTCGCGCTGCGCGATCCAGGCCTGCTCACGCGGGCCCAGCAGCGCCTCGACGGAATCCGGTGGCGTGGGCAGCGGGGCGCCCAGGCGCCGCCTCTGCTCGTCGCGCACGGTGGGGCTGTAGGCGATGTCGGCAAAGTGTCTGCTCATGGCGCCCATGGTGGCGCTGCGGCCAGTGCAGATAAAGATCCGGTTGCGCATGGGATTGCTGCACATTCCGGTGTAATGCGTGGCCAATCGGCTAAGGTCCGGGCATGGACAAGCTCAAGGCCATGGACACCTTCGTGCGCATCGTCGACGCCGGCAGCCTGTCGGCCGCGGCGGCCGGCGCCGGCCAGTCGCTGACCGCGGTGGTACGCAGCCTGGCCGCGTTGGAGCAGGCGCTGGGCGCGCGCCTGCTCAACCGCACCACCCGTCGCATCGCCCTCACCGACGAGGGCCGCGTCTACCTGGAGCGCTGCCGCCGCATCCTGGCCGAGGTGGACGATGCCGACGCCGCGCTGTCCGAGCGGCAGCAGCAGCCCAGCGGCCGGTTGACGCTGACCGCGCCGGTGATGTTCGGCAGCCTGCACCTGGCGCCGGTGCTGGCGCACTTCCTGCAGCTGCACCCCGGGCTGCGCGTCGACCTGCTGCTGGTCGACCGTGTGGTGGACCTGCTGGAGGAGGGCCTGGACCTCGCGCTGCGTATCGGCACCCTGCCCGACTCGTCGCTGGTGGCCCGGCCGCTGGGCAGCTGCCGGCGCGTGCTGTGCGCCAGCCCGGACTGGCTGGCCGCCCACGGGCCTGCGCCTGAGCACCCGTCGGCCTTGGCCGGCTGCCGCGCGGTGCGTGCCGGCGGGCTGGATGGCGGCGGTGACTGGCTGTTCAGCCGCGGTGCCGGCGCGCCGGTGCGGGTGGCACCGCAGACGGTGTTCTCGTCCAACCAGGTGGAGGCCGCGCTGCAGGCCTGCCGCCGCGGTGTGGGCTGTGGCCGTTTCCTCAGCTACCAGGTGCGCGATGACCTGGCCGCCGGTCGGCTGCTGCGCCTGTTGCCTGACTGGGAGCCTGAGGCGGTGGCCGTGCAGTGGCTGTTCCCGCACAGCCGCCTGCTGTCGCTGCGCGTGCGCGCGTTCGTCGACTGGGCCACGCCGCGCCTGGCCGAGCGGTTGAGCGAGCGGGTGGCCTGACGCGCCAAGTGCCCGGCCTCAACGTGGGCTGCGGTGCAGCACGCGCCGGCCGTCGCCCTCAAATTCGGCTTGCGAGAAGCCGCCGCCCAGCGTCAGTTCGGCGGCGGTGTGCGCGGCGTCGCTGCCCGCCGCGGGCGGCGGGTCCTCGCGCAGCACCGTCTCGTCCCAGCCTTCGGAGCTGTCCTGCGGGCGGTAGCCCAGCGCATGGGCCGTGGCGTTGTCGTAGTGGCGGCCGCTGGCGTCGGAGATGCCGTAGACGATGTCGAACGCCACGTCCGGGTGGGTCAGGCCGATCGTCACCAGCTGGGCCAGATCCCGTTCGCTGATCCAGCTGCCCAGGCGGCGGCGGTCGATCGGACGGGTGTTGACGTTGCCGATGCGGATCGCCAGCACCTGCAGGCCGTACTTGCAGGCGTAGAGCGCGCCGATGTTCTCGCCGAAGGCCTTGCCCACCGCATAGCGGCTGTCGGGGCGCAGGATGGCGGTGTCGCCCATGCGCGGGCCATGGGGCGCGCGCGGGTGCAGGCCCACCACGTGGTGCGAGCTGGCGTAGGCGATGCGGCGCACGCCGGCGGCGCGTGCGGCATCGAACAGGCTGATCGTGCCCTCGATGCTCAGGCGCACCTGGTCGGGCCAGGGGGCGTCGGTGGTGCAGGCGGCCAGGTGGACGATGCCGTCGACGCCCCTGAGGTGCGTCGTCAGGGCAGCCTGGTCGCCGATGTCGACGACGTGGGCGGTCTCCTCGGGGGCCGGATCGGTGATGGGCCGGAGATCCAGCGAGACGATGCGGTGGCCGGCGGCCAGCAGTTGTCGGCGCAGGCCGCTGCCGACGAGGCCGGCGGCGCCGGTGATGGCGATGGTGAGCGGGGCCGGGGTGGTAGCGGAGGCGGTCATTTCGGCTGGGTGATGTCGGCCGGCAGGTCGGTGCCGTGGAAGGTCCGGTAGATTGCGTTGAGTCTGCCGTCGGCCATGTGCCTGCGCACCCAGGCGTCGAGATAGGCCTTCAGCGCCGCATCGTTCTTGCGCAGGCCGATGCCGACCGGGAACTGCGTGAACACGAACTTGGACTCCAGCTGGCGCTGCGGTGCGCGTGCGGCCACGGCCAGGAAGGTGGCGGGCTCCTGCACCACGATGTCGACCTGGCCGGTGGTGAGCGCCGTCATGTTGGTCGATTCATCGTCGAAGCGCAGCACCTCCACGCCCAGGTCCTTGGCGCGCTTGGTGAGCTCCACGTCGCCCGTGGTCGCACGGGTCACGCCCACGCGCCGGCCCTGCAGGTCGGCCGGGCCCTTGATCGCGATGGACCTGGGCGCACCGACGATCTGCACCGCGCTGGCATAGGGCACCGAGAAATCGATCACCTTCAGCCGCTCCGGCGTGATCGAGAAGGTCGACAGCACCACATCGGCCTTGCCGGTCTGCAGGAAGGGGATGCGGTTCGGGCCGGTGACCTCGACGATCTCCAGCTTGACCCCCAGGTCGGCGGCCAGCAGCTGGGCGGCTTCCATGTCGGAGCCGGTCATCTTCAGGCTGGCATCCTTGAAGCCCCAGGGCGGGCGACCGAACTCGAGGGCGACACGCAGCACCTTGGCGGCCCGGATGGCCGCCAGCGTGTCCTGCTGGGCGAAGGCGGCAGGGCTGCCCAGGGTGAGTGAGCCGGCCATCAGGGCCAGCAGGGAACGGCGTTGCGGGATCAAGAGGCGTCTCCGGGTTCTTCGGGGGGCGTGCCGATCAGGCGTCGGCTGAAATGAACTGCGCGAGCTCCGGCGTGGACGGCTGGCGCAGGATGTCGGCGCTGCCGCGTTCGTGCACGCGGCCGTCGCGCATGTAGACGACCTGATGCGCGACGTTGCGGGCGAAGGCCATCTCGTGCGTGACCAGCACCATGGTCATGCCGTCCGCGGCCAGCTGCTCCATCACCTTGAGCACCTCGCCGGTGAGCTGCGGATCGAGCGCGGACGTCACCTCGTCGAACAGCATCAGGCTGGGCTCCATCGCCAGGCTGCGGGCGATCGCCACGCGCTGCTGCTGGCCGCCCGAGAGCTGCTCGGGGTAGGCATCCATCTTGTGGTCCAGGCCCACCTTGGCCAGCACGGCGTGGGCGATCTCGCGGGCCTCGGCGGCGCTCTTGCGCTTGACGGTGCACGGCGCCAGCGTCACGTTCTGCTCGACCGTGAGGTGCGGGAACAGGTTGTAGCTCTGGAACACGATGCCCACGTCGCGGCGCAGGGCCTTCATGTCGACGTCCGGGTCGTGCAGCGCGTGGCCACAGACGGTGAGCTGGCCGCCGTCGATCGTCTCCAGGCGGTCCATGCAGCGCAGCGCCGTGCTCTTGCCCGAGCCGCTCTGGCCGATGATGGCCGCCACCTGGCCGCGCTGCACCTCGAAGCTGACGCCGCGCAGCACATGCACCTGCCCGAAGGACTTGTGCACGTCCTTCAGTTCAACGACCACTGACATTGAGCTTCCTTTCGAGCTTGAGGGCCTGCTGCGACAGCGGGTAGCACAGGCAGAAATAGATCAGGCCCGCCAACCCGAAGTACAGGAAGGGCTGGAAGGTCGTGTTGTTGAGGATCTTGGCGTTGTAGGACAGCTCGGCATAACCCACGACCAGAGAGGCCACCGAGGTGTTCTTGACGATCTGCACCATGAAGCCCACCGTGGGCGGCGTGGCCAGCCGCAGCGCCTGCGGCAGGATCACCCGGCGCATGCGCTGGGCGCGGCTGAAGCCCAGACATTCGGCGGCTTCCCACTGCGAGCGCGGCACTGCCTGCAGACAGCCGCGCCAGATCTCGCCGAGGTAGGCGCTGGCGTAGATCGTCATCGCCAGCGTGGCGGCGGCGAGTGCCGGTACCGAGGCAAGGCCCAGCAGGTTCGGACCATAGAAGCACACCCCCATCAGCACCAGCAGGGGCAGGCCCTGCAACGTCTGGATGTACAGGCGGGTGATGGCGGCCACCCCACCGACCGGCGAGATGCGGCCGAAGGCCACCGCCAGGCCGAGCAGGCCGCCGAAGACGAAGGTCAGGCCACTGAGCACGACGGTGCCCAGAGCGCCCATCAGCAGCGACTGGATGAAGGTGGCGTTCACAGCGCGGTCCCCAGTCGGCGCTGGCGCGGAAACAGCACCTGGCCCAGCGCCCAGAACAGCCCGCGCAGCAGCACCGACAGCGCCAGGTAGACGCCGCCCAGCACCACGAAGACCTCGAAGTTGCGGAAGGTGTCGCTCTGGATGCGGTTGGCGATGCCGAACAGCTCCTCCACGCCCACCGACGACAGGATGCTGGAGGCCAGCATCAACAGCACGTACTGGCTGGCGAGCGACGGGTACACCCGCTCCATCGCCGGGCGCAGCACCACGTGCAGGAAGATCTGCATGCGGCTGAGGCCCAGGCAGGAGGCCGCTTCGAGCTGACCGCGGTGGATCGACTCGATGCCCGCGCGCATGATCTCGGTGGTGTAGGCACCGATGTTGACCACCAGCGCGAGCGTGGCGCCGGCGAGGATGGGCAGGTTCAGCCCGACGCTCGAGAGGCCGAAGATCAGGAAGTAGCTCTGGATCAGCAGTGGCGTGTTGCGGATCAGCTCCACATAGGCACCGACCAGGCGACCGAGCCAGGCCGGACCACTGGTGCGTGCGACCGCACACAGCGTGCCGAGCGCGAAGCCCAGCACGGTGGCGAACAGCGCCAGACGCAGCGTGACCCAGGCCCCGTCCAGCAGCAGAGGCCAGGCGGACAGGACGGCTGGGAAATCGAATTCGTAACGCATGAGATCAGGTGTCGAGGGGCATCGGACAGACTGTAGGAAGCGTCAGCGCCCGGAGCGGGTCACGACCCTGTCCGCTGCAAGGCGTGGCGGTCTTCTCATCCCACCGGGTGGGACGGATCGCGTCAGAACACGGAGATGGCCCGGTCATCCGCCGAGGTGATTCCACCCTGTGGATGTGCCCAGGTCAGGCAGAGACCGCCCGCCAGCTGCTCGCCCGGCGCCAGGACCCGCGCGCCCAGCGCACGGGCTGTCGACGCGGGCAGGTTGAAGGCATCCGGCAGGTGGCTCACCGGCTCCACGCAGACGTGGCCCGCACCGTCCGGCTTGTGCAGCACCAGGGCCCGCAGATCGCCCGTGGCCTGCAGCAGGAGCGCCGGGCCTTCGGCGCCGGCCGCCTCGTCCAGCAGCCAGGCCGTGCCGTCCCAGTCCGCGTGGAAGCGCGTCACCTCGCCCGCCGCCAGGGTGGCGGGTCCGATGTCGATGGCCGCCGGCGTCGCATCATCCGGGCCTGCGCTCTCGCTCAGGTAGTCCGTGTCGAACGGCCAGGGCGGACTGGCCTGGAGGTGCAGCCGCGGACGCGGGCCCAACGGCAGATAGGGATGCAGGCCGATGCCGGCCGGTGCGGGTCGGGCATCGGTGTTGCACAGGCGGATGTCGATCGTCAGGCGATCGCCCACCAGACGGATGACCTGCGTGGCCTCGAAGGCCCAGGGCCAGTGTTCGTCCGGGGTGTGTCGATGGCTCAGGACGACCTGGTCGGCGGTCTGCACGGTGACGGTCCAGGCCCGTCGTTGGGTCAGGCCGTGCAGGGTGTGCGGGCTGCCGGTGTGCGGCACCAGTGGCCATGTCCGTCCGGCGTGACGGATCTGTGCGCCGCGCAGCCGGCCGTTGTAGGGGATCAGGGGATAGATGCCGCCGCGGCCCCATTCATCGATGGCCAGATCGAGGTCGGTCCGTGATGCGGGATAGGGCTTGAGCACATCGCGCACCGGTGCCTCGGGCCCGGAGCCGACGGGCAGGCGGCAGGCCAGCAGCCGACCGCCGAGCGTGGGTGACAGCCAGGCCTGTGCGTGGCCCGCGCGCAGCGTCAGGAGCGCATCCGGGCCGAGGGTGTACGGACCGGCGCTCATGGTGCGGCGTAGCGGTGCAGCACATCCGCGTCGGGCTCGAAGCCGATGCCCGGGCGGTCGGGAATGGCGATGTGTCCGCTCTCGGGCCGCAGGCCGTGGCCACCGGCCCAGGCCAGCGGATCGATGTACAGGTGCTCGAACAGGCCGAAGTTGTCGAGCGCGGCGGCCAGCTGCAGCGTGGCGTGGTAGCCCGGTCCGAAGTAGGGCGAGTGGGCCATGAAGTCACCCTCATGGTCAGGGCCTTGACGCTGCCGCGCCAGGGTGGCCACCCGCAGGAATTCCGACACCCCGCCCACCTTGGTGACGCTGGGCTGAACGTAGCGCACGGCCTGGGCCAGGTGGCCGAACTCCTGCGCGGTGCAGGCGTTCTCGCCGGCGGCGATCGGCAGGCCGAGGGCGCCCAGGCGCCGCTGGGCCGCCCAGTCCTCGGGCGGAAAGACGGGCTCTTCCAGCCACAGCGTGTCGAGCGCGATCAGCTCGGGAATCGCGCGTGCGGCGAAGGCTTCGTCCCAGCTGCAGTTGACGTCGACGGTGAAGGTCGAGGTGCGATCCATGGCGGCGCGGCCGGCGCGGATCTCGGGCAGGGTCACCTCGTGCAGCTTGATCGATGTGTAGCCCTCCCGCTGGGCACGTTCGCAGTGGCGCGCCACCTGCGCGGCCTCGCCGTAGCGCACGAGGCTGGCATAGGCCGCTACCGTCTCGCGCCGCCGCCGGCCCGCGATCAGCGTGGCCAGGTCGCAGCCGGCGGCCTTGGCCTGCAGGTCCCACAGCGCGATGTCGATGCCCGAGAGTGCGAAGGTGGACACGCCGTAGCGTCCGAACAGGCAGCTGCGCTGCTGCAGCTGCAGGTTCAGTGCGCTCAGGTCGGTGGTGGGCTCCAGCGGCTGGCCGATCAGCATCGGTGCGTAGAGGTCGCGCACCTGGGCGGCCACGGCCCGGCGGCAGAAGTAGGCGAAGGCCTCGCCCCAGCCGATCAGCCCGCGGTCGGTGACGATCTTCACCAGCACCATGTCCAGACGGTGCCATCGCGTGGGGGTCATGCCGGTGCCCTGTCCGCCGTCCTCGAAAGGGATGGACAGGACGATGGGTTCGACGGAAACGATCTTCATGCTCATCCGGCCTTGAACATCAGGGGCAGGGTCATCGAGAAGGCCGGCACGTAGGTCACCAGCATCAGGCACAGCAGCAGCGCACCGTAGAACGGCCAGATCGAGCGCATCACCTGTCCCACCGTGACGCCACCGATCGCACAACCGACGAATTGCGTGGTGCCCACGGGCGGGGTGTTCAGTCCGAGTGCGCAGTTGATCAGCATCACCATGCCGAACTGCGTCGGATCCATGCCGAACTTCTGCGCGATCGGCAGGAAGATCGGCGTGCAGATCAGGATGGTGCTGCCCATGTCCATGAAGGTGCCCAGCACGAACAGGATGAGGTTGATCCACAGGAAGATCACCCACGGTTGCTCCGACAGGCCGGACATGAAGCGCGCCGCCAGATCCGGCACCTCGTACAGACCCATCAGGTACTGGAACATGGTGGACGCGCCGATCAGCAGCAGGATCACGCCGGTGGTCTTGGCGGCCTTGGCGCAGGCCTCCATGAAGGAGGACCATCGCATCGTGCGGTAGACGAAGAAGGTCAGCACGATCGAGTACACGACGGCGATCGCCGCGGACTCGGTGGCGGTGAACACGCCCGAGATGATTCCGCCCAGGATGATGAGCAGCACCAGCAGGCCCGGCATGGCCGCGCCCAGCGCGCGCCAGACGGCGTCCATCGCCGGACGGCTCAGGGCCGGATAGCCCCGTCGGCGGGCCACCAGCCAGGCCGCGCCCAGGTTGCAGGCCGTCAGGATCAGCGCCGGCACCACCCCCGCCAGGATCAGCGAGCCGATCGAGGCCGCCCCACCGGCGGCCAGTGCATACAGGATCATGTTGTGGCTGGTGGGCATCAACGCACCCACCAGCGAAGCGTGGGTGGTGACGTTGACCGCATAGTCCGCGTCATAGCCCTCGCGCTTCATCATCGGGATCATCACGCTGCCCATGGCCGAGACATCGGCCGTGGGCGAGCCGGCGATGCCGCCGAACAGCGTGCAGGCCACCACGTTGGACAGGCCCAGCCCGCCCCGGATGTGGCCGACCAGATTCTTGGCCGCCTGCACGATCTTGTCGGCGATGCCGCCATGCAGCATCAGCTCGCCATTGAAGACGAAGAACGGGATCGCGAGGAACGAGAACACGTTCATCCCGGACATCATCTGCTGGAACAGCACCGCCAGCGGCAGGCCTTCGTACAGGATGGTGCAGACCGAGGACAGCGCGATGGCGAAGGCCACCGGCACCCCCAGCACCAGAAAGCCGAAGAAGGTGAGGGCGAGGATCGTCAGTGCCATGCCGGCTCCACGTCGCGTCCTTGCAGGGACGCCAGGATGTGTTCGATCGAGAACAGCACGATCAGCGCGCCCGAGATCACCAGTGGCAGGTAGCGCAGGCCTTCCGGGAGTCCGAGGCCGGAGATGCGGTAGTCCATCACCGAGCGGCCCAGCAGCGTGCCGTTCCACACCATGGCCGCGCCGAACAGGGCCACCAGGGCGTGGATCAGGCGCTCGACCTGGATGCGTACCGCATCGGGCACCAGCACCAGCAGTGACTCCATGCCGATGTGGCCGGCATCGCGCACGCCCACGGCCGCGGCCAGCAGGGTGACGTAGAGGATCATCAGCAGCGCCAGGCTCTCGGCCCAGGTCGGCGGCTGGTTGAGCACGTAGCGGCCGAAGACCTGCCAGCTCACCGTCAGCACGATGAGCAGCAGGCCGGCCACCGACAGCTTCATGCAGGCCCTGGCCACGCGTGCATTGAAGCGCGTGAGCAGGCCGTCCATCGGAGGGGCGTTCACCGTGGCCTCACTTCGTGGCCTGGATGCGTTGCACCAGGCTGCGCAGTTCCGATGTCGCGGCGAAGCGGGCATAGACCGGGGCCATCGCCTTGACGAACTCGGCCTTGTCGGCCACCGGCACCATCGTCACGCCCTTGGCCTGCACCGCTTCGCGGGCCTTGGCCTGTCGTTCGGCCGCCAGCTTGCGCACGAGCAGTGCACTGTCCTTGGCGGCCTGGCGCACGATGGTCCGGTCAGCCTCGCTCAGCCGGTCCCAGACGAGTTTGGAGAACACCACCACCGAGGGCAGCAGCGTGTGCTCGGTCAGGCTGTAGACCTTGGCGACCTCGAAGTGGCGCGAGGTCTCGTAGGACAGCACGCTGTTCTCGGCCGCGTCGATGATGCCGGTGGTCAGCGCGGTGTAGACCTCGCCGTAGGGCAGCGGTGTCGGACTGGCCCCCAGCGCTTCGGTCATCGCCACGAACATGTCGGACTGCTGCACGCGCAGCTTGACGCCCTTGAGGTCGGCCAATCGCTTGATCGGCTTCTTCGCGTAGATCGAGCGGGCGCCGTCGTCGTACCAGGCCAGGCCCACCAGGCCTTGCCTGGCCATGGCCGCCAGGATCTCGTCGCCGATCGCGCCGTCGAGCACCGTGTGCATGTGCCGCTCGTCGCGGAAGATGAAGGGCAGCGACGGGATGATGGACTCGGGCACGATGTTGTTCAGCGGCGCCAGGCTGGTGCGCACCAGGTCCAGTCCCCCCAGCTTCAGCTGCTCCAGCGTGTCGCGCTCATTGCCCAGCGCACCGTTGGCGAAGATCTTGAGCTTCAGGCGGCCCTGGGTGCGCTCCTCCACCAGCTTGCCCATGTGGCGCAGCCCCTCGACGGTGGGGTAGTCGGGCACCTGGGTGTCGGCGGCGCGGAAGTCGCGTGCGGCCGCCGGCAGCGCGCAGGACAGCGTGAGCGCCAGCGCACTGGCCAGCGTGCAGGCACGCAGGAAGGGGATGAACATGAGCGGTCTCCTGACAACGGTCGGGCAGTGGCCGGGTCGGCCCTGCCCTGGGTGGGAGGGATTCTGGGGAGGCCTCGAACGAACATCCAATGCAGAATTCGTTGTGCTCCTTACCTTTGCCGTAAGACATCCCCGATGGACTTCCGCCAGCTCAATTACTTCATCGCCGTGGCCCAGGAAGGGCATCTCGGCCGCGCGGCCGACAAGCTGTGCCTGTCGCAGCCACCGCTGTCGCGGCAGATCCAGGCGCTGGAGGACGAGCTGGGCACGGCGCTGTTCATCCGCACCGCACGGGGCATGCTGCTGACGCCGGCCGGCGAAGCCTTGCTGAAGGACGCGCTGAACCTGCGCCGCATGGCCGATGACGCGGCCGACCGTGCACGGCGGGCCGGTCAGGGCCAGCTCGGCCGCATCGACATCGGGGTCTACGGCTCGGCCGTCTTCGGGGTGGTGCCGCGCCTGCTGACGGCCTTTTCCGCCGCACACCCTGAAGTGCAGATCGCGCTCAGCCATGCGCCGGCCCGCGAGCAGGCCGATGCGCTGCGCCAGGGCCGCGTGCTGGCGGTCTTCGAGCGCTGGATGCCGGATGACCCGGCGCTGCGGGCCGAGCGGGTCGCGCGCGAACCGCTGCTGGTCGCGCTGCAGGCCGGCCACCGCCTGGCCGCGCGCGAGGTGGTGCCCGTGGCCGAGCTGCGCGAGGAGACGCTGGTGCTGGGCATCGCGCCGACGATGTCGGCACTGGCGATGCGGTTGTGCGGCCGGCACGGCTTCACGCCGCGCCTGGCGCCACCGGTGAGCGACATTACGCTGACCGGAGTGATCGCGGCCACCGGGGCGGCCGTGGCCATCGTGCCCGCGTCGATGGGGCATGTGGGATTTCCCGGCGTCGTCTACCGTGCGCTGGACACGCAGGAGCGCCTGGACGTCTACTGCTACAGCCTGCGTGAGGAGCCCTCGCCGCTGCTGGCCGCGCTGCGGGCATCGCTGCACCGCCAGGCCGTGCCGGACGACCTGACGGCGGAGATCCCGCCAGACACCTGAGGTCGCTCGTCAGCGCCGTGGCCGGCCATCGCCTCCGGGCGGCGTCAGACGGTGTAGTCCACCGCTGCCCATTCGAAACGGGGCCGCAGGTCGGCCACCAGCGCCTGGTGCTCGGGGTGGAACAGGTAGTCGTGCAGGGCCTGGGCGTCATCGACCTCGGACTCCAGCACATGGTCCCAGCAGATCGGCCGGTCCAGCTCGTTGGCGCGGAACACCCAGCGGCGGATGACGGGAATGCGCGCGCCCAGCGCCTGCATGCGGGCGACCAGGGCCGCGTCGCCCTCGGGGTCTGGCGGCACGTCTCGGCGGCGGCGGAAGAGGACGATGTGTCTCAGCATGGTCGACCTTGTCGTTGGCGCAGCCAGTCCGGGGCCTGCTGCAGGCAGACCGGGCGCAGGAAGCGGTCCATCGCGGCCCAGCCCACCGAGGTGCTGCCGGGCTCGGTGGACGAGGGAAACGGCCCGCCGTGCTGCTGGCCGGCACTGACGGCCACGCCCGTCGGGTAGCCATCGAACAGCACGCGCCCGGCGATCTGGCAGGCGGCACGCACCAGGGCCTGGTCGGCCGCCCGGCCTTCGTCCATGCCCCACAACGTGACCGTCAGGCTGCCGCCCACGGCCTGCAGCACGTCGATGGCCTGGGCCGGGTCGTCGATGCGCACCACGAGGGCGGCCGGGCCGAACACCTCCTCGTGCAAGGTGGTGTCGGCGATGAAGCAGGCGGCATCGGTCTGCATCAGCACCGGGCGTGGCGGCTGCGCGGCCGGCGTGGGAATGTGCAGCAGCGGCTGCAGGCCAGGATGGGCGGTCCAGCGCGCACGTCCGGTCTCGAAGCCGTCGCGCATCGCCGGGCTCAGCATCGGATGGGTGGGGGTGGCCTGCAGCGCGGCCGCCAAGGCCTCGACGAAGGCGTCGCCGGCCGCACCGACGGGCAGCACGATCACGCCCGGGCTGGTACAGAACTGGCCACAGCCCTGCGTGATCGACGCTGCCAGCCCCTGCGCCAGGGCCTCACCCTGCGCGGCCAGGGCCGCCGCCTGGACGACCACCGGATTGACCGAGCCAAGCTCGCCGAAGAAGGGGATGGGCCGCGGCCGTTCGCGCGCGACGCGCTGCAGCGCCAGGCCGCCCTGGACCGATCCGGTGAAGGCCCCGGCGGCGATCGCCGGATGCGCCAGCAGGCGCACGCCGACCTCGGTGCCACGGCCGTCGACCAGGGCGAACAGGCCGCTGGGCAGACCCTGGGCGCGGACCACGTCCTGCGCCAGCGCCGCCACCGCATGGGACAACCCGCGGTGCCCACGATGGGCCTTGACCACCACCGGGCAGCCGGCGGCCAGGGCCGAGGCCGTGTCACCGCCCAGCACGCTGAAGGCGAAGGGGAAGTTGCTCGCCGAGAAGACCGCCACCGGCCCCAGCGGCACGCGCACGCGCAGCAGGGCTGGATGGCCCGTCGGCGGTGGCCCGGCCACGGCCGGGTCATCGGTGACGGCGAAGGCCGCGCCGTGCATCACCTGATCGGCGAAGCCGCGCAGCTGGAACACCGTGCGGTCGAGCTCGCCGTCCAGCCGCGGCGCGCCGAGCCGGGTTTCCTGGTCGGCCAGGGCCACCAGCGGCGCGCGGTGCGCCAGCAGCGCCTCGCCCAGGCCGCGCAGCAGGCCGGCACGCGCAGCGGCCTCGCTGCGGCCCCAGCCGGGGCTGGCGCGGCCGGCCGCCTGCGCCGCGGCGTCCACGTCCGCTGGCGTGCTGTCGATCGGCGCGGCGGTCATCGTCGTGCTCATGCGGACTTCAGGTGGTAGCCGCGCCCGGCGTAGTCGAAGTCGACCCACTCGTTGATCGTCACCGACCGATCGGCCGGCGCCGCGTAGTAGGCCCGGATCTCGGCGATCTTGCCGGTCTGCGGGTCGAAGCGGTACCACTCGTCGCCGCGCAGCGCGGTGCCGCTCTTGTTCTTCCAGTGCGTCCACTCGATGACGGCTTCGGGGCTGTCGTGGCTGACCAGGATCTTCTCGATCGTCCACTGCGAGCCCAGCGTCTCGACGCACCAGACCCACTTCTTCGCGATGGTCTCGGCACCGCGCCAGGGGATGTCGGGCAGCCCGGCCGGGAAGTAATGCACCGCATCGGGCGTGAAGCAGTCGACCAGCGTGGCATGGTCAGCTTCGTTGCAGGCCTTGAAATAACGGCGAATCAAGGCGGTGTGGTCCGCCGGGGTGAAGATGGACATCGGGGCTCCTCGGGTGGGCGGTGGGCGGGTCGTGTGTGCGTGCGGCCGGTCAGGCCGCGGCCGGCCCTCGGGGCGCGATCTCCGGCCGACCGGCCGCGCACCAGGCGCGGAACTCGGCACGGGTGTCGTCGCTCGGCGGGTACAGGCCCCACAGCGGCTCGCCGGCGCGCACGCGCAGGGCCAGGTAGGCCTCGATGTCGTCGCGTTGCTCGCACAGGTCGGCCATCTCCTCGGCCATGGCCGCCGGAATGATGGTGATGTTCTCGCCGTCACCGTGGATCACGTCGCCCGGGTAGACGGCCACGCCGGCGCAGGCGATGGGCACCTGCAGATCGGCCACGTGGTGGTAGGACAGCCGGGTGGTGTTGGTCACGCCGGTGCACCAGACGGGGAAGTCCATCGCCTCCAGCTCGCGGCCGTCGCGGAAGCTGCCGTCGGTGACCACGCCGCGGGCGCCGCGCATCATCATGCGGGTGATCAGCATGTTGCCCATCGAGGCGGCGCGGCCGTCGCGGTTGCTGTCGATCACCAGCACGTGGCCGGGCTCGATCTGCTCGACGCCGACCCACTGCAGGTTCTCGGCGTTGGGGCCGGTGGTGAGGTTGCCGTAGCGGTCCATGTCCTCGCGCGCCGGGATGAAGCGCATGGTGTAGGCGCGGCCCGCGAAGGGCTTGCGGCTGCGGCTGAGCTGGCTGACGCCGTGCAGCACCGGCTGGCGGATGCCCTTGATGTAGAGCTGGGTGGTCAGCGAGCCGCTGGTGCAGCGCGCCAGGCGCTCCAGCAGCGCGTCGCTGACGTGCGGCGGGGCGGGCAGGCGCGGGATCGCGTGTGCCGGCAGCGGGGCCGGGCGGTCGAAGAAGACGGTCATGGGTGCGGCGTGTCTCAGATGGCGGGAATGTGTGGCGGGTGCTGCGCTGCGATGGCCCTGCGCGACCCTGTGCACGCATCCTAGGCAGCCGTGCTTCGCGTTCCAATGCAGGCCTCGCCGCTCCGCCTCCACACCATGGCCCGCGTTCCAAGCACTGGGAAAAAGACCGCCATCGAGCCGCCCGCGGCCGTCTGGACCGACCCGGCCACCGCGGCGGCGGCGGTCGGCGAGGGCACGGCCGCGCTGGACAAGGCCATCGATGTGCTGATGGCCGTCGTCGACGCCGAGGACGGCCTGGGCCAGGCCGCGTTGTCCGAACGGCTGGCACTGCCCCGCACCACGGTCTACCGCCTGCTGGCCACGCTGGTGGCGCGCGGGCTGCTGCGGCGCGATCCGTCGCGCAAGGTCTACACGCTGGGGGCGCGCTGCTTCGACATGGGCCGCAAGGCCCGCGCCACGCCGGATCTGGTGGCGGCCGCCGCCATCGAGCTGCGCGCGCTGCGTGACCTCACCGGTGAGACCACCTACCTGGCCGCGCTCGACGGGCAGGAGGTCGTCTCGCTCGAACGCTATGACGGGGCGCATGGCCAGCGCTCGGCCGCCGCGCTCGGCCAGCGCAAGCCCTTGCACTGCACCAGCCAGGGCAAGGCCATCCTCGGTGCCTTGCCGGCCGAGGCCCGTGATGCCCTCGTGCGCGAGCTGCGGCTGGAGGCCCTGACCCCTCGCACCCTGACCGACCGCCGCCGCCTGCAGGCCGAACTGAGGATCACCGCCGCCCGCGGCTGGGCGATGGATGACGAGGAGATCGTGCTGGGCGTGCGCTGTGTCGGCGCGCCGGTGGTCGATGCCGAGGGACGGGTGCATGGCGCCATCAGCGTGGCCGGCCCGGCCTGGCGCATCACCCGCCAGCGGGCCGAGCTGCTGGGCCCCGAGGTGGCCGAGGCGGCCCGTCGCATCGGCGGGCAGATGCGCCAGGCCGCCACGTCCGCGGCCGATCCGGCGATCACGGCGGTGGACGCGCCCTGGGCGTTCTGGGGCGCCTGTCCGCGCCTGCATGCCGGCGGTGCGCTGTACTGGGCCGATCGCCTGGCGCCGGCCCTGCGGGTGCTGGGGGTGGATGGCCGCGAGCGTGTCCTGCTGGAGGCCGAGGCGCCGGTGACCGGGCTCGCCTTCCTCGGCGACGACCTGGTGCTGACCCACGAGGCCGGCGCCACCCGTGTCACCCCCGATGGCCGCCATGCGCCCTTGACGGCCTGGCCGGCCGGCGTGCTGCAGGCACTGTGCAACGGCCCGGACGGCCGGCTGTGGGCGGCCCTGCCCACGCCACAGGGCGGCAGCCGCATCGGCGAGATCGCGCCGGGCGGGGCCTTCCGCGGGGCCTGGCAGGTGGATGAGCCGGTGCAGGCCCTGGCCTGGTCGGCCGACGGGCAGCAGCTGCACCTGGCCGCGCCGGCCTCGGGCAGCCTGCTGGTGGTGCGCACCCAGGGCACGGCCGTGCGTCGCCTGGCCACGCTGCCGCCGGGCGCCGGCCGCATCTCCGGCCTGGCCCTCGATGACCAGGGCGGCACCTGGACCGCGCTGGCCGAAGGCTGGAGCGTGGTGCGCGTGGCGGCCGACGGCCAGCTCGACCGGGTGGTGGGCCTGCCCGTGCCCTGTCCGACCGACCTCGCCTTCGATGCGGCCGGTCGCCGCCTGTGGGTCACCACCGCGCGGCAGACGGTGCCGCTGGATGCGCTGGAAAAGGCGCCCTGGTCGGGGCGGCTGCTGTCGGTGGGCCTGTAGATCCGCGGGCCGCGGGATGGACGGCCGCGGCCGCCGGGTGCTCAGGCACAACAGCCGAACAACAGCTCCCGCACCCAGCGCTGCCCCGCGTCGCGGTGCCGGCGCTCGTGCCAGACGGCGATCTTGCTGAAGCCGGGCACGTCCAGCGGCGGCGTGCAGCGGCCCAGGCCGGGCTCGTCGGCCACCAGGCGCGAGGGGGCGACGGCGATCAGGTTGGTGCGGCGCAGCAGCTCGGGCAGCATCAGGAAGCTGCCGACCGAGGCCACGACGCGCCGCTGGCGGCCGAGGGCGGCCAGCGCGTGGTCGGTGGCGCCCTCGAAGGCCGGGCCGCCGTAGGACACCAGCGCGTGGTCCTGGGCGCAGAAGGTGTCCAGCGTGCAGGGGCCGCCGGCCAGTGCCGGGTGGTCGTGGCGGGCGACGCAGACGTAGTGCTCGTCGAACAGCGTGCGGGCATGCAGCTCGGGCGGCGCGGCCTGGGGCGTGGTCAGCGCCAGGTCGATGTCGCCGCGTTCGAGCTGGGCGCCGATGCGGGTGTCGTCGATCGGCTGCACGGCGATGCGCACGCCCGGCGCCTGCGCCCGCAGTGCCGTCAGCCAGGGCAGGACGACGGCGCGCAAGGCGTAGTCGGTGGCGGCCACCGTCATCGTCAGCGCCGCGGTGGTGGGGTCGAACTGCAGCGGTTGCAGCAGGGCGGCCACCTCCAGCAGCACCTGGCGCACGGCCGGCGCCAGCGCCTCGGCCCGCGCGGTGGGCACCACGCCGCGCGAGGCCCGCACGAACAGCGGATCGCCGAAGGCCTCGCGCAGGCGGCCTAGCATGCCGCTGACGGCCGGCTGTGTCAGCGCCAGGCGCTGGGCGGCGCGCGTCACGCTGCGCTCGTCCATCAGCGCGTCGAAGGCCTTCAGCAGGTTCAGGTCCAGGGTTCTGATATCAGCCACGGCGATGATTCTGATATGAAAGCGTGATTGGCGTGATGAGTCGGAGGTCGCCACCATGGCGGTCCTGGGGCGGCCCGGCCGCATCCATCCCGCACATCCCGCACCTTCCCGCACGAGAGAACCGGTTCCATGCCGCACGACATCCGACAGCACGCCATCGTCTGGCCCGAGGGCTTCGTCCCAGGCTTCACCGACAACTTCTGCTCCAACGAGGTCATCGCCGCCGGCCTCGGCGCCGCCGACATCTGGCCGCTGCTGGTCACGCCGGCGCTGTGGCCCGGCTACTACGCCAACTCGGCCCACCCGCGCTTCCACGACGGCCGCGGCCCGCAGCTGGCCGCCGGCGACCGCTTCCATTTCGAGACCTTCGGCTTCCCGGTGGAGGCGCAGTGCAACGAGTACGTGGCCCCGACGGTTGGCCAACCGGGCCGGGTGGCCTGGCACGGCTGGGTGGGCGAACCCGGCGCCGCCGACCGCCTGGACGTGCACCACGCCTGGCTGGTGGAGGATCTGGACGGCGGCCGCGTGCGCATCCTGACCCAGGAGACGCAGAAGGGCGCCCCGGCGCTCGAGCTGGCCCGCGCCCGGCCCAACCCCATGATCAACGGCCACCAGGACTGGCTGGATGGTCTGGTGGCCGAGGCCCGCCGCCGCCGCGCCGCCTGATGCGGGCGCCGCCCGGTCCGGCCGCCCTGCGCCGTGCGTGACGAGGCGCGCGTGACGGCCCGTGCGTGACGGTCCGTGCGTGAGCGGCCAGAATCGGCCATCATTCCCCCGCGTGGCCGAGCTGCCGTTGCAGGCCCTGACCCTCACCCACTTCGTCACATGAGCGACACGCTGCCCGCCCTGTTCCGCCCCTTCACGCTGAAGGACCTGACGCTGCGCAACCGCATCGCCGTGGCGCCGATGTGCCAGTACTCGGCCACCGACGGCCGGGTCAACGACTGGCATGTCGCGCACTACGCGGGTCTGGCGCGTGGCGGTGCCGGCCTGGTGGTGGTCGAGGCCACCGCCGTCTCGCCCGAGGGGCGCATCACCCCCGCCTGCCTGGGCCTGTGGGAAGACGCACAGATCGAAGGTCTGGCCCGCGTGGCCGCGGCCATCAAGGCCGCCGGTGCGGTGCCGGGTCTGCAGATCGCCCATGCCGGCCGCAAGGCCAGCGCCAACCGGCCGTGGGAGGGCGACGACCACATCCCGGCCGATGACCTGCGGGCCTGGCCGCCGATCTCGCCCTCGGCCGTCGCCTTCGGCGGTGGCCTGCCGCGCGTGCCGCACGAGATGACGCTGTCCGACATCGCCCGCGTGCGCGAGGCCTTCGTCGCCACCGCCCGGCGCGCGCGGGCCGCCGGCTTCGAATGGCTGGAGCTGCACTTCGCCCACGGCTACCTGGCGCAGAGCTTCTTCTCCGTGCATGCCAACCAGCGCCAGGATGCCTATGGCGGCGACGCCACCGGCCGCGGCCGCTTCCTGCGCGAGACCTTCTCGGCCGTGCGCGCCATCTGGCCCGAGCGCCTGCCGCTGACCGCCCGCTTCGGCGTGCTGGAGTTCGATGGCCGCGACGAGCAGACGCTGGCCGAAGCCATCGACCTGGCCCGCGCGTGGAAGGCCGACGGCCTGGACCTGCTGAACGTCAGCATCGGCTTCTCGACCCCCGCGGCCGACATCCGCTGGGCGCCGGCCTTCCTGGCCCCGATCGCCGAGCGCGTGCGCCGCGAGGCCGGCCTGCCGGTGGCCTCGTCCTGGGGCATCGACGACCCGCACGATGCCGAGCGGGTCATCGCCGCGCAGCAGATGGATCTGGTGATGGTCGGCCGCGCCCACCTGGCCAACCCGCACTGGCCGCTGGTGGCCGCCCAGCGCCTGGGCCTGCCGCGTCCGACCTGGGTGCTGCCGGCGCCGTATGCGCATTGGCTGGAGCGTTATGCGGTGAAGTGAGCCTCCAGGGGCCGGGTCCCGGGTCCGCGTGCCCGAGCCTGCGGCCCGCTCACGCCGCCTCGGTCTGCAGCACGCCGCGGCGGATCTGGTCGCGTTCGATCGACTGGAACAGGGCCTTGAAGTTGCCCTCGCCGAAGCCGTCGTCGCCCTGGCGCTGGATGAACTCGAAGAACACCGGGCCGAGCAGCGTCTGGCTGAAGATCTGCAGCAGCAGCCGCGGCTGGCCGCCCTCGGTCGTGCCGTCGAGCAGGATGCCGCGGGTGCGCAGGTCCGCCACCGGCTGGCCGTGGCCGGGCAGGCGCTGCTCCAGCATCTCGTAGTAGATGTCGTTGGGCGCGGTCATCAGCGGCACGCCGGACAGCGCCAGGCGGTCGATCGTCGCCAGGATGTCGTCGGTCAGCAGGGCGATGTGCTGGATGCCCTCGCCGTTGAACTGCATCAGGAACTCCTCGATCTGGCCGCTGCCGCCGCGGCCGGCCTCCTCGTTGAGCGGGATGCGGATCTGGCCGTCGGGCGCGGTCATGGCCTTCGAGCTGAGCCCGGTGTACTCGCCCTGGATGTCGAAGTAGCGGATCTCGCGGAAGTTGAACAGCTTCTCGTAGAAGCCGGCCCAGTAGGCCATCCGGCCGCGGTAGACGTTGTGCGTCAGGTGGTCGATGCGCGTCAGGCCGTGGCCGACGGGATGGGTCTCGACGCCGTCCACCCACTCGAAGTCGATGTCGTAGATCGAGCGGCCGGGCTCGAAGCGGTCGATCAGGTACAGCGGCGCACCGCCGATGCCGCGGATGGCCGGCAGGCGCAGCTCCATCGGGCCGGTCGGGATGTCCAGCGGCTGGGCGCCGAGGGCCAGCGCGCGGGCATAGGCGCGGTGCGCGTCCTTCACGCGGAAGGCCATGCCGCAGGCCGACGGCCCGTGCTCGGCGGCGAAGTACGCGGCCTGGCTGTGCGGCTCCTGGTTGACGATGAAGTTGATGCCCCCCTGACGGTACAACTGGACGGCCTTCGAGCGGTGGCGTGCGACGAGGCTGAAGCCCATGGTCTCGAACAGCGGTTCCAGCACGCCCGGCGTCGGCGCGGCGAACTCGACGAACTCGAAGCCTGCCAGGCCCATGGGGTTGTCGAACAGATCGGTCATGGTGTGCTCCTGTCAGCGCCGTGATGGCTGGCGGAGAAACTTTAGGCCGCTGTCCGCCGAATGTTCTCTCGTATGATTCCCGGGAAAACCCAGAATGACGAGAGAAGATTTCCTCGTCCGGCCTTCAGGAGAGAGGATCTTGTACACGCTCGATCTGGACCGCACCGACCTGCGGATCCTCGACCATCTGCAGGCCCACGCCCGGGCGACCAACATGGAGCTGGCGCAGGCCGTCAGCCTGTCGCCGGCGCAGTCGCACCGGCGGCACCGCCGGCTGGAGGAGGCCGGCTTCATCGCCCGCTACGAGACGCGGCTGAACGCGGTGCGCCTCGGTCTGACGGTCATCGCCTTCATCCACGTCTCGATGGAGCGCAGCCACATCCGCGAGCTGGACCGCTTCAAGGACCTGCTGGCCGGCCTGCCCGAGGTGCAGGAGTGCTACTCGGTGACCGGCGACTTCGACTACGTGCTCAAGGTCGTCGCGCGCGATCTGCCGTCCCTCTCGCGCTTCCTGATGGACTCGCTGATGCGGCTGCCGGGCGTGGCCGCCGTGCGCTCGAGCGTGTGCATGGACGAGATCAAGTGCACCACGGCGCTGCCGCTGCCGGTCTGAGCGTCGTCATGGGGTCCTGGTCCACCCTCGGCCCCGCTCTGCGCGGCTGGGCCCGTCGCCTCAAGCGCGACGGTATGACCCTGTGGTTCGCCTGCCGCATGCCGGCCACGCCGTGGGCGGTGAAGGCGCTGTGCGCGCTGGTCGTCGCCTATGCGCTGAGCCCCATCGACCTGGTGCCCGATGTCATCCCCGTGCTGGGCTATGTGGACGATGTGCTGCTGCTGCCCGGGTTGATCTGGCTGGCGCTGAAACTGCTGCCACCGACGGTGCGCGAGGCCTGTCGGGCGCAGGCCGAGGACTGGATGGCGCGCCAGGGCCGGCGGCCGGTGAGCCGGGCGGGGGTGCTGCTGGTGGTGGCCGTCTGGGTGGCCGTGGCGTGGGCGGCTTGGCGGTGGTGGCGGGGGTGAGGCCGTGCGCAGCGGCCATGTCGCGCGGCAGACACAGGACGCCGGTGATGCAGGAGTTCTGGGGGCCGGCGCCGCATCCGGCCTTGACCGGGGTCGGCGTCACCTGGCTCTACGGCTTCCAGTTCGAGATCAAGGTCGTGGCCAGGAGCGCCTGACCCGGGCGGTCACCGGGCCCGGCCCGCGGGCCTGAGGGCTAGCGGGCTTTCGACGAAGCAATCATTTCAATATGCGATGATTGCTTCATGAGCACCTGGTTCATCCTGACCGCGACCTTGCCCACCTCGCCCAGCGGCTTGCGGGTGAAGGTCTGGCGCTCGCTCAGGGCGACCGGTGCGGGGACCTTGCGTGAGGGCGTGTACGTGCTGCCCGAGCACGCGCCCGGTGCCCAGACCCTGTCGGCGCTGGAGCGAACCATCGTCGAGGCCGGTGCCGCGGCCCATCTGCTCGTCGTCCAGGCCCGTGATGACGCGCAGGAACAGGCCTTCCGGGCGCTCTTCGACCGCGCGGATCTGTATGCGGACTTCCTGCAGTCGACGAAGGAGGCGCGCAGGCCGCTGCAGGACAGGACGGCCACCGAAGCCGGCTTGCGCAAGGTGCTGCGCAGCCTGGAGACGCAGCTGCGGTCGATCCAGACCCATGATTTCTTCCCCGGCGCGGACGGCCGGAAGGCGGCCGACGCGATGTCGGCCTTGCGCCGGGAGGTCGAGCTGCACCTCGCCCCCGATGAGCCCTCGGCCACCACGGTGGCCATCGCGCGCCGGGCCGTCGCCGACCATCAGGGCCGCACCTGGGCCACGCGTCAGAGGCCTTGGGTGGACCGTCTGGCCACGGCCTGGCTGATCCAGCGCTTCATCGACCGGCGGCCGCGCTTCATCTGGCTGGCCGATGCCCGCCAGTGTCCGAAGTCCGCGCTGGGCTATGACTACGACGGCGCCACCTTCACGCACGTGGGTGAGCGCGTGACCTTCGAGGTCGTGGCCGAAGCCTTCGGCCTGCTCGATGACCCGGCGCTGCAGCGGCTGGCCGCGCTCGTCCACTGCATCGACGTCGGGGGCATCCCGGTGGATGAGGCGCCCGGCCTTGAAATGCTCATCCGCGGCCTGCAGGCCCGGCATGCCGACGACCACGCGCTGCTGGCCGCCGCGCTGCCGGTCTTCGATGCCTGCCATGCCGCCCTGGCAGGCCGCCCCCTGGAACATCCGAATGACCCCTCCTGATCCCCTGAACCCCACGGTGGCCGCGCCGCCACCACCCGTCTCCCGTGGCGAGGCCTTGCGCTTCTGGCTCAAGCTGGGCTGCATCAGCTTCGGCGGGCCGGCCGGGCAGATCGCGCTCATGCACGAGGAGCTGGTCGAGCGCCGCCGCTGGATCTCGGAGCGCCGGTTCCTGCATGCGCTCAACTACTGCATGGTGCTGCCGGGGCCCGAGGCGCAGCAGCTGGCCACCTACATCGGCTGGCTGATGCACCGCAGTTGGGGCGGTATCGTCGCGGGCGGGCTCTTCGTGCTGCCGTCCCTGTTCCTGCTGATCGGCCTGTCGTGGATCTACCTGGCCTACGGCAGTGTGCCCGCCATCGCGGGGCTGTTCCATGGCATCAAGCCGGCCGTCACGGCGCTGGTGGTGCATGCCGCCTGGCGCGTGGGATCGCGCGCCTTGAAGAACGCCTGGCTGTGGTCGATCGCCGCGGCGTCCTTCGTCGCGATCTTCGCCTTGAGTCTGCCGTTTCCGCTGATCGTGCTGATCGCCGGACTGATCGGCCATGTCGGCGGCAAGGTGGCGCCCGACAGGTTCAAGACGGGGGGCGGACATGGCGCCGCCGCACAGGGCCATGGCCCGGCCTTGATCGACGATGACACGCCTGCGCCGGACCATGCGCGCTTCACCTGGGCGCGCTTTCGCGGTGTCCTGGCGGTCAGCCTGGCGCTGTGGGCGCTCGCGATGGGCCTTCTGGTGGCCTTCTTCGGCTGGGACGGCGTGCTGACCCGCATGGGCTGGTTCTTCACCAAGGCGGCGCTGTTGACCTTCGGCGGCGCCTACGCCGTGCTGCCCTATGTCTACCAGGGCGCCGTCGACCACTTCCACTGGCTGACGGCGCCGCAGATGATCGACGGCCTGGCGCTGGGGGAGACCACCCCCGGTCCGCTGATCATGGTGGTGGCCTTCGTCGGCTTCGTCGGCGGCTGGACGATGCAGATCTTCGGCAGCGACGCGCTGCTGCTGGCCGGCGCCGTGGCCGCCACGGTGGTGACCTTCTTCACCTTCCTGCCGTCGTTCTGCTTCATCCTGCTCGGCGGCCCGTTCATCGAGTCCACCCACGGCCAGCTGAGGTTCACCGCGCCGCTGACCGGCATCACCGCGGCCGTGGTCGGCGTCATCGTGAACCTGGCGCTGTTCTTCGCCTATCACGTCCTGTGGCCGCAGGGCCTGGCCGGGCCGTTCGACGCGGCCAGCGCCGCCATCGGGCTGGTCGCCGCGGTGGCGCTGTTCCGGTTCAAGGCGGGGGTGATCCCGGTCGTGTGCGGCGCGGGTCTGGCCGGTCTGGCCGTCCAGCTGGGACGGACGGCGCTCGGCCTCTGACCCGGCCGCTGACGCTCGACCCGGCACGGCCCGCGGCGCCCGGGCTGGTTCGGCCGTGTCGCTCAGGCCGGTTCAGCCCGGCCTGCGCCCTCCAGCCGGAACGCCAGGCCGACGAACAGCGCCTGTGCCACGGTCACCGCATTGGTCAGCGCGCGGAAGCCCTGCGTGCTGCTCTCCGGCACGTTCAGGCTGACGGTCGCGATGCGGGCCAGCGGGCTGTCGGCCGTGTCGGTCAGGGCGATCACGCTGGCGCCCAGCGTGCGGGCGACGCGTGCGGCATGCAGCGTCTCCTCGGCCCAGGGCGCGAAGCTGACGGCGATCAGCGCGTCGTCGGGCCGCAGGCCGCGCAACTGGCCGTCCTGCATGCCACCGGCCAGGTCCACCCACTGCACGGGCTTGTCCAGGCTCTGCAGCGCGTAGGCCAGGTAGCTGGCCACCGGATAGGCGCGGCGCACGCCCACCACCCACAGCGTGCGGGCGCGGGCCAGGCCGCCGAGGGCGTGGCGCAGGTCCTCGGCGCGGATCTGGCGCTGCAGCTGCTTGACGCCGGCGCAGGCGCCGTCGATGACGTCGAAGGCGATCTCGGTGCCGTCGGGGCCATGGGTGTCATCGGTGCCATCGGTGCCATCGGTGCCGGCATGGGGCGCACGCTCGGCATCGCCGTCAGGCCTGGCCTCCAGGCGGGGGCGCAGGCGTTCGCGGACGTCGGGGCGCTGGCCGAGGCGGTGGCGGCGGAAGTCGTCGCTGAAGGCCTGCTTGAGCTCCTGGAAGCCGTGGAAGCCGAAGTGCTTGGCGAAGCGCACGACGGCCGAGGGCTGGGTGCCGCAGCGCTCGGCCACGTCCTGGATGCGCTCCAGCACCAGGTAGTCGGCATGCTGCAGCACGTAGCGGGCGATGGCCTTGAGCTGGCGGCTGAGCTGCGGCATCTCGTCGCGGATGCGCTGGATCAGCGGGGCGCCGCGGGGGGCGGTCGGCGGCTCGGTGGCTGTCCGCCCGGCTGGCGCCGCGTCGGACGCCGTGTCGGTGTCGGGCCAGGGCGTGGGCGTGCCGGGTTCGATCCGGGGTGCGCCGGCGGCCCGGTGCGGTGCGGTGGGCTGTTGCAGCATGGCGGTGTCGGCTCCGGAGCGATGCCGGCCGGCGTGCGGCGCGGGCGGGCGGCGTGCAGCGCACGGCCCGCGGCCCGCGCCGGGCTCAGGTCGAGCCGCGCACGATCAGCCGGCCGGGCAGGGTGATGGAGGCCGGCTCGCGCCGGCCCTGCAGCATGTCGACGAGGGCGGCCACCATCTCGTCCATCGGCTGCGCGTAGGTGGTGAGGTCGAACAGGCCCAGCCCGGTCAGGTCGTTGCCGTCGTAGCCGGCGATCGCCAGGTCCTGCGGCACGCGCAGGCCGAAGCCGCGCTGGGCGACGTCGAGCGCGCCGATGGCCAGCACGTCGTTCTCGCACATCAGCACGTCGATGCGCTGGTCGGCCGGGGTGCGGTCCAGGTAGTCGCGCAGGCAGGCCTCGGCGGCCTTCACGTCGTAGGCGCCGGCGGCCAGCTCGGGCACGTCCGCCACGCCGCGTGCGCGCCAGTTCTCGGCGAAGCAGCGTTGGCGGCCCAGCCCGGTGGACAGCGCCTTGGCGCCGGACATGAAGCCCGGCCGCCGGTAGCCACGCGCGGCCAGGTGCGCGACGATCTCGCGCATCGAGACCTCCGCGTCACAGGCCACCGACGGGATGCCCTCGACCTGGCTCTCGCGGGCCAGCACGAACAGCGGCGGGCTGCCGGGCTGGATGGCCGCCGCCAGGGTCTCGTCGCGGAAGCCCGTGCCCATCAGCACCACCGCATCGACCTGGCGCTGGTCGGCATGGAGGAAGGCGTGCGCATGGTCGAAGTGCTGGCCGATGTGCACCAGCATCGCCATCAGCCCCTCGGCCTGCAGCGCCGCGGTCAGCGTCTCCAGCACGGCCAGCTTGTGCAGGTTGCTGAAGTCGTCGACCAGCACCGCGATCTGGTGCGTGGTCTTGGTGCTCAGGCTGCGCGCCAGCAGGTTGGGCCGGTAGCCCAGACGCTCGGCCACCGCCATCACGTGCTCGCGGCTCTTCTCCGAGATGTAGGAGCCGGGCGCGAACGCGCGGGTGACGGTCCAGCGGGAGACCCCGGCTTCGAGGGCGACGTCGGCGGCGGTGGCTTTGCGGGTCATGGGGCGGGCGGTGGGCGGGGCGCGACGGGCCCGGGCGGCGGGGCTCAGGCCGCGACGATGTCGGACAGGCGGATCGCCCGATTCTGCTGGATCGACGCGATGCAGCCCAAGGCCACGGCCAGCGCGGCACGGGCATCGGCGCCGCCGGGCCCGGCGTGCGGACGGCCCTGCAGCACGCTGTCGGTGAAGTGCTGGATCTGCGCGGTGTAGGCGTCGGGGAAGTGCAGCGTGTCCATGCGGAAGGTCGACGCGGACACGCCCTGGGCATCGAAGACCCTCAGGCTGGAGGTCCGCACATCGCCCATCGTCACCATGCCGGCCGAGCCGAAGACCTCGCCGCGGATGTCGTAGCCGTAGAGCGCGCTGAAGTTGGCCTCGGCCACGGCGATGGCGCCGTTGTCGAAGCGGATCGTCACCACGGCGGTGTCGATGTGGCCGCTGGCGCGCGCGTCGGGGCGCACCAGGGCGTCGGCGATGGCGCTCACCTCGACCGGGCGGGCGCCCGGGTTCAGCCACAGCAGGGTGTCGAAGTCGTGGATCAGGGTCTCGTAGAAGATGGTCCACAGCGGCACCTTGGCCGGGTCGCCGCCCCAGGGGCCGGGGTCGCGGGTCAGCGAGCGCAGCAGCTGCGGCGTGCCGATGCGCCCGGCATCGATGGCGGCGCGGCCGTCGGCGAAGGCGCGGTCCCAGCGGCGGTTGAAGCCGACCTGCAGCTGCACGCCGTTGGCGCGGGCCGCGGCGATCACGCGGTCGGCCTCGGCCAGCGTCAGCGCCATCGGCTTCTCGCAGAAGACGTGCTTGCCGGCGTGGGCGGCGGCCTCGGCCAGCGGGGTGTGGAAGCGTGCCGGGGTGGCGATCAGCACCGCGTCGACGTCCGGGTCGGCCCACAGGGCGGCCGGATCGGTGTGGGCGGTCTCGCAGCCCAGGCTGTCGGCCAGGCGGCGCGCGGCGCCAGGGGCCGGATCGGCCACGGCGATCAGGTTCGCGTTGGGGATGCGGCGGGCGATGCTCTCGGCATGGAAGGAGCCGATGCGGCCGGCGCCGATCAGCGCGATGTTGAGGGTCTTGCGGGCGGTCATGGTCGTCAAAGTGAGGTGATGGTGGTGTGCCGGGGGCGTGCGCCCGGGGCCCGGTGTGAGATCAGACGGTGAACGCGTCGCGGAAGCGGCGCAGGGCCCGTTCGCTGTCGCCGGAGGCGAAGGCCTCCAGGCCGACGGTGCCCTGCCAGCCCATCGCCGTCAGGGCGCGGGCGATGGCCGGGTAGTGGATCTCGCCGGTGCCGGGCTCGCAGCGGCCGGGCACGTCGGCCACCTGGATCTCGGCGATCCAGGGCCGGCAGCGCTTGCACAGCTCGATCAGGTTGCCCTCGCCGATCTGCGCGTGGTAGAGGTCCAGGTTCAGGCCCAGGTGGCGCGGGCGGTTGACCGACGAGACCAGCGCCAGCGTGTCCTCGGCGCGGCCGAAGGGCGTGCCCGGATGGTCCAGCGGCAGGTTGAGGTTCTCCAGCATGAAGGTCAGGCCGTGGCGCTCGCCCAGATCGGCGATGCGCTGCAGGGTGTCGCGGGCCTTCAGCCACATGGCGCCGGTGACGGTCTCGGCCGGGTGCACCGGCAGGCCGCGGCCGTCGAGCCCGGTGCCGTGCAGGTTCAGCCGCGGCACGCCGAGGTCCTTGGCCACCGGAATCGACTGTGCGGCGGTGCGCAGCAGCTCGTCGGCGCCGGCCTCGTCGGCCAAGGTGCCGCTGATGTAGCCGGTCATCGACGAGAAGGTGGCGCCGGTGGCGGCCAGGGCGCCGATGTCGTGCTTCGTCCAGTCCCAGATCTCGACCTGGTAGCCGAGGGCGTGGATGCGCTTGACGCGCTCGACCGGCGGCAGATCGCGGAAGACCATCTCGGAGGAGACGGCCAGGGTGAAGGCGCCGACGGTGGGGGTGGGTGCGGTCATGGTGGGCGAGGGTGGGGTTCGAGGAAAAAGGGGGCGGAGAGGCTTCAGGAGCACCCGCTCAGATGGTTCCGCCAAGCTCGGCGCCGACGTCGGCCAGCTCCTTGCCGCCGGCCATCAGGTTCTGCAGCGCGTCCATCGAGATCTCGTGCTTGGCATGGGTGCCCAGCGTGCGGCCGCGGTTGAGCACGGTGAAGCGCTGGCCCACCGCATACGCATGTCGCACGTTGTGCGTGATGAAGATGACGCCCAGGCCGCGCTCGCGCACCTGGCCGATGTACTTCAGCACCATCGAGGTCTGGGCCACGCCGAGTGCCGAGGTGGGCTCGTCGAGGATCAGCACCTTGGCGCCGAAATGCACGGCACGGGCGATGGCCACGCACTGGCGCTCGCCGCCCGACAGCGTGCCCACGGCCTGCTGCGGATCGCGCACGTCGATGCCGATGCGGCGCATCTCCTCATGCGTGATGCGGTCGGCCAGCGCCATGTCGAAGCGCTTGAACGGGCCCCAGCCGGTCTCGGGCTCGCGCCCCATGAAGAAGTTGCGCGTGACCGACATCAGCGGAATCATGGCCAGGTCCTGGTAGACCGTGGCGATGCCGGCGTCGAGCGCATCGCGCGGGCTGGCGAAGCGCACCGGCCGGCCGTCGACGCGCAGCTCGCCGCTGGTGGGCTGGTGCACGCCGGCCAGCGTGCCGATCAGCGTGGACTTGCCGGCGCCGTTGTCGCCCAGCAGGCACAGCACCTCACCGGCATGCACCGTCATCGAGACGCCGCCGAGGGCGATCACCGAGCCGAAGTGCTTGGTGACGTCGCGCACCTCGATCAGCGGGGTGGATGTGGGATGGGCCATGTCACCGCTCCCCGGTCACGCGCTTGCGCACGATGTTGTTGAAGATGACCGCCAGCAGCAGCATGCCGCCGAGGAAGACGAGGTAGAAGTCCTGGTCGATGCCGGTGTAGGTCAGACCGATCAGCACCATGCCGAAGATGATCGAGCCGAAGAAGGCGCCGATGGCCGAGCCGTAGCCGCCGGTCAGCAGGCAGCCGCCGATGACCGCGGCGATGATGGCCTCGAACTCCTTCTGGAAGCCGCGGCGGGCGTCGGTCGAGCCGGCGTCCAGCACCGTCAGCACCGCCACCAGCGCGGCGCAGGCCGCGGTGGTGATGAACAGCGCGATCTTCACGCGGGCCACCGGCACGCCGGACTTGCGCGCACCCTTGGCATCGCCACCGGCGGCGAAGATCCAGTTGCCGTACTTCGTGCGCAGCAGCACCCAGGTGGCCACGGCCGTCAGCGCGATGAACCACAGGATCTCGATCGGGATGCCCGTCACCGCAGGTTGGCCGTTGTCGAAGCGCGCGATCCAGCCGCGCTCGGCCATCCAGCTGAACAGGCCGGTGAAGGTGTGGCCCATGAACAGCGGCGCCAGCACGCTGCCCTCGACCGCCTCCTTGACGCCGCGCAGCTGCGTGGCGCCGCCGCTGGCCCACTTCAGGCCCACCAGCGTCAGGCCACGCAGGATGAACAGGAAGGCCAGCGTGACGATGAAGGACGGCAGGCCGGTGCGCAGCGTGATCTGCGCGTTGACCAGGCCGATGGCCACCGCGGTGGCGAAGGTGGCCAGCAGCGCCAGCGGCAGCGGCACCTGCCAGACCACCAGGCAGCCGGCGAAGACCAGGCCGGCGAAGGCCACCATCGAGCCCAGCGACAGGTCGAACTCGCCGCCGATCATCAGCAGCGCGGCGCCGATGGCCAGGATGCCGAGCTGGGCGGCGGGGGCCATGAAGTTCATGACCCCGGCCAGCGAGAACATCGATGGATCGGCCACCGACAGGAAGAAGAGGGTCACCAGCACCAGGCCGCCGATGGCGCCGAGTTCTGGGCGACGGATCAGGGCGGCCATCGGCGAGACGTGCTTCAGACGTTCGTCGGCGGCGCGGGCCTGGCCCGTCTCGGGAGGGGAGAGCGTTCCGGTCACGGCGTTCATTCCAGGGGGCTCATGCAGGAAGGGGGATCGGGGGCGGCCGGGGCGGGAGCGCCGCGGCCGCCGGGAGCGGGCGGCCGCGGGCGATCAGCGGATGCCCTTGGCCGACAGGCCGATGACCTGCGGCGCGGTGGCCTTGGTCACGAAGCTCGGGCCCGAGGGCACGTGGCCGGCCGGCAGGGTGCCGTAGCGGGCCTTGAGGGCCAGCGAGGAGACCGGCACATAACCTTGCAGGTAAGGCTGCTGATCGACCGCGAACTCGGCCTTGCCTTCGGCGACCGACTTCAGGAAGCCGGCCGACAGGTCGTAGCTGGCCACCTTGACCTTGGCGCCCAGGCCCATGCCCTGCACCGCGGCCACCGCGCGCTCACCGACCAGCGGGGCGCTCAGGCCCAGCACCACGTCGATGCTCTTGTCGGCGCTGAGCGCGGCGCGGATCTTGGATTCGATCTCCGCCGGATCGGCGCTGGTGGGCATCACCGTCACCGGGCCGCCGAAGCCCTCGGTCACGCCCTTGCAGCGCTGGTCGAGCGCGGCATTGCCGACCTCCTGGTTCACGCACAGCACCTTGCTGCCGCCGCGCTTCTTCAGCTCGGCGCCCACGGTGCGGCCGGCCGACAGCTCCTCCTGGCCGACGTGGAAGGCGATGCCGAGCTTGTCGGCCGCGGCGATGCCCGAGTTCATCGACACCACCGGGATGCCGGCGGCCACGGCGCGCCGGATGGCCGGGCCGAGCGCGTCCGGGTCGGGGTTGGAGACGACCAGGCCGGCCGGCTTCTGATTGACGGCTGCGTCGATCAGCTTGGCCATGGCCACCATGTCGAAGGTCTCCGGCGCGCGGTACTCGACCTTGACGTTGGTGTCCTTGGCCGCCTGCATGGCGCCGTTCTTGACGATGGACCAGAACGGATCCGAGGCCTGGCCGTGGGTGACGACCAGGATGGTGGGCTGGCCGGCCTGCGCCATCACCGGGGCGGCGAAGGACAGCGCCAGCGCGGTGCCGAGGGCGAGGGTCCGGAAGGGCTTGAGGGTGTTCATGCGTGTCTCCTGCTCGTTTCTGCACCCGGGTGCAGACTGGTGCCGAAAAAACTGCACCCGGGTGCAGTGACGCAGTTATACGTGGCGCCCCGCCGGTGCGCACCGGGGTAAACGCGTGAAAACGGATTTCTGTTTTGAACAGCCAGGCCGCTCAGCGCGGCCCGTCCACCAGCGCCCGCAGCTGCAGCTTGGTCTGCACGCCCAGCTGCTTGAAGATGGCGCCCAGGTGGTTGTTGACCGTCGATTCCGACAGGCCGAGCGCGCGTGCGATCTGCGGGCCGGTCTCGCCGGCCGCATAGCGCTGCACGATCTCGCGGCGGCGCGGGGTCAGCGTGTCGACGACCGAGCGCGGGCGCAGCCGCACCTGGATCCCGCCGTCAGGGTGGGGCTGCAGCTCGGCCACCACCCGGCGGCCGATCCAGGTCGGCTCCGCCGGCGGCAGCCAGACCTCGGGCAGCCGGTGGCGCTCGGCATAGGGCCACTCCAGCCGCAGCAGCGTCAGGAAGCGCGCGTCGGACACGCGCAGCAGGCCGTCGGCCGCGGCCACGGCATGGCCGATGGTCGGCGTGCGGCCCGCCGGACGGGACAGCTCCGCCAGCGCGCACTCGCGCCAGCTGTCGACCAGGTGCGGCAGGATGAAGGCCAGCGCCGCCGCATCGGCCGCGGTGAAGTCGGGGCGGCCGGCCTCGCGGCGCAGGGCCAGCACCCAGACGGTGGCGTCGGCGGGATCCTGCAGCACGGCCTGCACCTGCGGCGCGTGCGCGGGGCGGGCCTGGGTGGCCTGCGCGGTGGCGGGGACGTCCGGCGTCGTTTCCGCGACGTGGCCGGCCGCCGCATCCGTGGGCGGGGGGCAGGGCCAGGCGCCGGCCTGCATCAGCGCCTGCCAGCGGCCCTGGCCGGGCGTGGGCGTGGGCGCGGTCAGCGTCGGCGGTGGTGTCGGTGTCGGTTTGGATGTCGGCGAGCGGGCGGCATCCGGCGCCTCGGCCAGCCCGCCGCCGCACCACAGGCCGTCGTGCGGCAGCAGCTCCTGGATCAGCTCGGCCGTGCGCTGCTGGAACTGGCGTGCGCCCCACTGCCGGCTGCCGCGGTGCAGCTGCAGCACCAGCGCGCTCCAGGCCGCCAGTTGCGGGCCGTCCAGCCCCGGCGAGGTCAGCGCGGTGGGCGCCGTCGACGGGCTCATGGCTGTCCCGGACGGACCGCCACCGGCCCTGGGGCATCCACCCCAGCCGGTCCGCCATCGACTGGTGGCGTGCGGCGTAAGGCGGCCGCCCTGGGGGGATCACCCCAGATCGACGGGCAGGTGGGCAGGGCGGACGGCATGACGCTGTTGTCGGCCGGCGTGCCGTCGGCTTGAGCGTGGCCGGGAACGACCCCTCACGCCGGCCGCCGCGCCGTGTCCGGCCGGTGGGGACGGGCCGCGAACGTGACGCGCTTCACGCCGCCGGCGGCCCATCGCGGCGGCTGGCCCGATCCGGGCCGTGGCGGTCCGTTTCTGGCCGTTTCTGGCATCGCGTTTGCAATGAAGTCCCCATGTCGGCGTCCCTCCCGGGGCTCCGGCCCTGACCACACCACCGCTGCGGAAGCCCCATGAACACCCATCCGGCCATCGTCTCCACGTCCTCCCTCCGTCTGGCCGCGCTGGCCGTGGGCCTGCTGGCCGGCACCGCCCAGGCCGCGCCGCTGCTGCAGAGCTTCACCGAGAACTTCGAGGGCACCCTGTCGGCCTGGACCCAGCGCAGCCCCGACGAGGCCGCCATCATGGTCGACCCGCTGAACGCGGCCAACCACGTGCTGGGCTTCAACCGCCTGGGCTCGGCCGGCAGCATCTTCAGCACCGCCGACCTGAACGGCAGCAACGTCTACACCGTGCAGTTCGACTACCTGGGCCTGCCGCGCCAGGGCAGCGTGGCCGGCGACATCGGCGGCTACTTCGGCGTGCGCAACGGCACCCCCGGCAACCGCGAGTACTGGGTGGCCGGCACCGGCAGCTATCCCACGCTGTTCGACCTGATCGACGACGGCCAGTGGCACACCTACGTCGCCACGCTGCGGTCGACCCTGGTCGGCGGCACGGTGCACCTCGAGTTCGAGGACTGGGACGGCTCGCGCGGCCTGGCCGGTGATGCCTACTTCGACAACATCGTCTTCACCGCCGGCGGCACGCTGGCCCAGGGCGTCAATGGCACGGTGACCGTGCTGAACGCGGTGCCGGAGCCGGGCGCGCTGGCGCTGACCGCGCTCGGCCTGTGCGCTGCCGGCCTTGCCGGCCAGCGTCGCCGCCGCGCGGGCTGAGGTCGCCGGCCGCCGCGGGCGGCGGCCATGCCCGAGCTCAGGCCGCCTGCGGCGGCCACACCCGCTGCGCGACCCCGCCGGGCCGGGGCCCGGCCGCACCCAGCGGCGCGATGCCCATGGCCTGCAGCCGTTCCTGCAGATCCTGCAGCACGGCCGCGCGACGTAACGTCCAGGTCGAGGCGAAGCAGCGCCAGAAGGTCCAGCCGGCGCGCTCCAGGATGCGCTGGCGCGCCATGTCGGCCGGCCAGCGGTCGGGGCCGTGGAAGGCATCGCCGTCGCATTCGATGGCCAGGCGCCGGTCGCCCGCGCCCTCGACCACCAGGTCGATGCGGTAGGCGCCGGCGCGCACCTGCGGCGTGACGCGGTAGCCCAGCGCCGTCAGCGCGCCGAACACGTCACGCTCGAAGCCGGACTCGCAGCGCTCGATCAGCGGCCGTTCGACCTCGGGCTGCGCGACGGCCCCGCCCACGCCATCGGCGGCGCGGGGGGCCTGCGCCGCGCCACTGAAGTGCTCGACCAGGCCGCGCCGCACCACGTCACGCTCGAAGCCGGACTCGCAGCGCTCGATCAGCGGCCGTTCGACCTCGGGCTGCGCGACGGCCCCGCCCACGCCATCGGCGGCGCGGGGGGCCTGCGCCGCGCCACTGAAGTGCTCGACCAGGCCGCGCCGCACGTCGCGCGGCGAGAGCTCGGCCGCCGTCACCGATCGCACCAGCACCATGCGATCGCGCGCGCGGCTGGCCGCGACGTTGAAGCGCTGGTCATGGGCCTGGCCGGACAGCGCGTGGTGCTGCTTCGCGTCCGCCACCAGGCTCAGGAACATGATGTCGCGCTCGCTGCCCTGGAACACGTAGGCGTCGCCGCAGGTGAAGCGGCGGCGCGTCAGCTCGGCCATGTCGATGCGGCGGCAGGCCAGATCGTGGATGTGGCGCGCCTGCTCCGGCCCCAGCAGCGAGACCACGCCGATGCTGCGCCCGGCCATCGCCGGATCGGCCACGAGGGCCTCGATCTGCTGCACGATGCATTCGGCCTCGGCGGCGTTGATGTTGCGTGCGTCGCGCACGCCCGCGGGCAGGTACAGATCGACCAGCGGCGGGTCCAGCCGCTCGCTGGCGTGCGGGATGCGCAGCGGCCGGATCTGGTCCTGGTAGAAGGTGCGGTTGCTGTAGGCGATGATGGGCTCGGCGCAGCGGAAATGCTCGGTCAGCATCACGCGGTGCGCCGCATAGACGGTCGAGGCCAGGTCGTACAGCGACTTCTCCGGCGTCAGGTCACGGGCATGCGGCTGGTCGGCCAGGAAGCGCTGGCGCAGACGCTCGACATGCGCGGCCTCCAGGAAGCCGGCCGTCGGCGACACCTGCTTGTCGTCGCCCACCACCAGCACCTGGCGGCCGCGCAGCACGGCCGGCAGCGCCCACAGATCGGACTGGCTGGCCTCGTCGACGATCACCAGATCGAAGCGGCCGAGCTCGGCCGGCATGCTCTCCGAGACCTTGGCATGGCTCATGATCCAGCAGGGCACGGCGGCCTGCGCATCGAGCATGGCCTGGCGGGCGTCACGCCGGTAGCGCGGCGCATGGGTGCCGGTGCCCTGGCCGATGCGGCGGATGGCCACGCGGTAGCTCTCCAGCGCCGACAGCACCTTGGCCGAGGCGTTGGCCTTGGTCTGCAGCCAGGCGCTGTGGCTGACCAGATCGGTGTACTGGCGCGCCAGCACCTGCTCCAGCGCGCGGCGGCGGCGGGCCAGTGCCTGCTGCTCCTCGCGGGCGTCCAGGCCCTGCAGATGGTGGCGCAGGCGGGCCCAGGTCCAGGCCTCGCGCCAGCGCGCGGGCAGTGCCGGGTCGCCGTCGGACCCCGGGAAGGACGACGAGGCTGACGGTGAGGATGAGGGGTCCGGCAGCGGCTGGCGCAGGCGCTGCGCCCAGTCGGGCGCGCCCGACTGCTCGATGCGTGCGGTCAGCTCGGCCACGCGGTCGAGCTCGGGGCGCAGCTGCTCGATGCGCCGCAGTTCGGCCATCAGGCCAGCCCAGTCCGCAGCCAGCCGGTCGGCGCCCAGCGTGCGCTGGCCCGGGCCGTCGGCCAGCGCCGCGCGCAGGCGCTCGACCACCGGGCCGCCGCAGCCCGCCAGGGCCTCGCGGTGCTCGGCCAGCGTGCGCGCGGCCTGCGCGATGTCGACGCGGCCGAGGTGGCGCCGCAGGTGGCCGGCCACGCGCTGCAGGCCGCCGGCCTCGCCCAGCAGGTCCTGTTCGGGCAGATCGAGGAACACGCGGCGGGCCAGCGCCACCAGCGCCGGGTCCTGCTGCGTGGCCAGCGCATGCACCCGGCGCACCGCCAGGCCCAGGCGCTCGGTGGCGCGCAGCTGCTCGACGGCGGCGTCGATCTCCGGGATGTCCAGCTCGCGCGCGACCACGTTCCAGCGCGCGGCGAAGGACAGCAGCCGCCCGTGCAGGCTCAGGTAACGCAGCACGTGCGTCCAGTCCGCGGCGCCTTCGGGTGGCAGGCCGCTGATGCGGATGGCCGCCACCCGCGCCTTGGCCTCGGCCCGGCCGAGCGTGAAGACGCCGAAGGGCTTGCCGGTCTGCGCGCCGCGCTGCAGCGCCTCGGCCACCTGGGGCTGGCCGAGCACGCCCTCGGGCAGCGTGACCGGCCGCTGCAGAAAGGCCGCGCGGGCGGCCACCAGCGTGTCCAGCTCGCCCAGCAGCAGCTGCAGGGCCTGGCATTCGCTGGCGAAGTCGGGCCGGCGGCAGCGCTCGCGCAGGCTGCGCCACCAGGGGCCGGCCTGGGTGTCCAGCGGCTCGATCCGCGGCAGCGCCTGCTCGATGGCGGCCAGCAGGCGTCGCGCGTCGTCCACCACCTCGCGCGACCAGGTGCGCAGCGCGGGCAGCTCACCCGTGGCCTGCGCATCCTCGATCGCGTGCCGGGCGCGCAGCTGCTCGTGCAGCTCGGCCAGGTCGGCGGGCGTGGGCAGGCTCTCGCTGGCCGGCAGCGTCTGCTCGGCATAGACCAGATCGGGCCCGAGCCGGCGGCGCGCCTCGCGCAGCGCCTGGGCCTGGGCCTCGCTCAGCGGCGGCGCGTGGGCCGCGTCCATCGTCAGCGCGTCGGTGAACCAGCCGTGCGGCCCCGCGCCGTCGATGGCCAGCTCGGCCATCTCCTGCGCGCGCAGCGTCTGGCCATCGATCACCTGTGGCGCCAGCTGCCGCGCGGCGATCGCGTCGATGCGGCGGTCGATGCCGGCGATCTCGGCATGGGCGGCGTCGATGGCCTGGCGGGTGCGCGCGATCTGCGCCTGGCTGGCGCGCGGATCGAGCTGCGACAGCGTGTGGACGATGGCCTCGATCGAGGCCTGGAACTGCCGCAGCCCTTCCTTGTCGCCGGCCAGCAGGGCCACCGTCAGCGGCCGCACCTCGGGCGGAATCTTGTCCTGCAGCACGGCCAGCGCATGCTCGCCCTTGGCCGTCACCAGCACCGTGCGCCCGGTGGCCAGGTAGTGGCAGATGATGTTGGCGATGGTGTGGGTCTTGCCGGTGCCCGGCGGGCCCTGCACCGAGACGCCGGGCGAGCGCTCCAGCATCTCGATGATGGTTTCCTGCTCCTGGTTGTAGGGCAGGGGAAAGAACAGCTCGCGCGGCTCGCCGACGTGGCCGCTGCCGCTGCACAGGCCGCGGAAGGCGATCGGCGCGATCGACGGCACTTCGTCGCTCGGCGGCGTGACGAGCGCGGCCGGGCCGGCCGGCAGCGGGTCACCGGCGGCGATGCGTTGCGTCAGCCGCTGGATGTCCTCGATCAGCACGTTGGCCGGCCGCGGCCGCATGAACAGCACCCAGGCGCCCGTCACCCGCAGCTGCGGCCCCGGCTCGGGCAGGCCGCGGGCCTGCGGCTCGAAGACGCCGTGGCGGTCCAGCCCACCGGCGGTCAGGCGCAGCAGCGGCTCGACGCTGTCGGGCGCGAAGGGGTCGGGGTTGCGCCGGGCCGCCATCTCGTCTGCCAGCCACTGCCGGGCCTGACGCTCGACCTCGGCGGCATGGGGCACCTGCGCGGCGCTGAAGGCGTCGAACTCCAGGCGCGGCCCGGTGGCGCGCGGGCGCACGGTGATCGTGTGGTCGGCGGGATCCAGCTCGATCTCGACGGCCTGGGTCAGCAGCGGGTACTGCAGCGCCATGCCGGCGCCGGCCAGGCCCGCCGCCGTAGCCGGCGCATCCAGCCGCCAGGCGCTCAGCCCCAGGCCCCAGACCAGCTCGGACGGCTGTGCCGTCTCGTCGGCCTGCAGCCGCTCGCGCAGCGCGAACAGCTCGCCATAGAGCGCGATGGCGCGCCGGCGCGGGGCCTCCGCCGTGGCCCAGGCCTGCCAGTGCGCGGCATAGACCGCCAGCGAGCAGGCCACCCGTTCCCGCCGTTGACGATCGGCCAGCGTGGCGGCCGGCGGGTCCATCGTCGTCAGCTCGCGGGTGCGGCGCTGGGCCAGCGCCAGCTCGTGCAGGCGCGGCGGCGCGCCATCGGGGCGGTCGGTCCAGACGATCCAGGGCTGATCTTCCTCGTCGGGCTGTGGCGGCGGCGCGGGCTGCAGCCGCTCGACCGTCAGCCAGGCCGGATCGTCGCTGACGCGGTCGTCCAGCCGCACGCCGGGCAGGTGCTCCAGATCCTCGGCCAGGCGGCGGAAATCGTTCTGGCGGCCCAGCACCCAGGCCCGCGGATCGACGGCGCGGCCCTGTTCGACCAGATAGTTCAGCAGCCCGGCCAGACGGCCGTGTTCAGGGGTCGGGGACATCAGGAGCGCGGGGCGGGGCGGCGCCGGGGCGTGGCCGCAGGGGTGGGGGGGCGGGTCGGCGGAGATCCGGTGGCCGGGGCGGTGGCCGTGTGGCCGGGCGCCAGCAGCGCGCCGTCCACCCCGTCGAGCACCGCGGCATTGGCCAGCCACAGCGGGTGGCTGCGGGCGTCCAGCCGGTGGTCGGGGCTGCAGTCGACCGACCAGCGGCGCAGCACATAACCCGCCATCGCAGCGCGCACCTCCAGCCGCAGCCGGCCATCGGCCATGCCGTAGTCGGCGGCGATGGCCGCCGGCCAGGCTAGCGCGGGATGGGGCCTCAGGTCCAGCGTCAGCAGGCGCTGCCAGTGCGCGTCGGCCGCCAGGCGCTCGTGCGCGGCCACGGTGGCGGCCGGGCCGTCCAGGGCCCGCACGGCGGTGATGCGCGTCAGCACGAAGTCGATGAAGCGGCCGCGCTGGCGGTCATGGGCCCGCAGATGCCAGCGCTGCCCGTTGTCGGCGAGCGCCAGCGGCACGATGGTGCGCGAGGAGGGGCCGGACGCCGGCGACAGGTAGTCGATGGCCACCGCCTGCTGCTGGCAGATCGCCCGCGTCAGCGCGGCCAGCCGAGGCAGATCGGGGCGCACCAGCGCGGTCGCCACCTCGCAGGGCGGGGCGATGCGGCCGGCCACCGGCAGGCCGTCGCCGAAGCCGTGCGACAACCAGGTCAGCACGCGGTCGGGTTCGGGCGGAAAGCAGGGGCGAAAGCCGGGCGCGGGCCGATGGCAGCGGGCCACCGGGTCGTAGACCAGGTTGTCGGGCGCCAGCGCGCGGTAGGCGGCCAGATCGCGGGTGGAGGCGGCCGGGCCGATGCCGAAGCGCGTCTCCAGGTCGACCCGCCGCAGCTCACCGGTGAACCAGGCCCGCAGCTCCAGATAGGCCAGGCGTTCGCGCTGGGCGAGTGAGGGCAGGGCGTCCGACATGGGCGGTGCGGGCCGCGGCGGCGCGCGGTCCGGTCATCATCAAAAAGATGATGACTATACGGGCCCCGTCAAGGCCGGTGCGGGTGGGGGCCCTGCATGAACGTGGGGGGCGCGGGCGGGCACGGCGTGCCGGCTCTCCGTCGGCAGGGGCCCGGCCGTGCGGCCCGCACACACCCCCGAAACACGACGGGCATCGAATGTTCACCCGGGCCCCTGCCGGGCGCCGTGAGCGTCGTGAGCGCCGAGCGCGGCAGAGGGCCCCGCACCCAGGAGACCCCTCATGCCCCGCGTCCGTTCCGCTCGCGTGTTCCGCGCCGCACTGCTGTCCCTGTCCCTGGCCGTCGGCTTGAGCGGCTGCGGTGGGGGCGGATCCAGCGCCTCCGGCACGGCCAGTTCGGGCAACGGCGATGGGGGCGGCAGCAGCAGCACCGTCACCGCCCCGGCCATCACCACCCAGCCAGCGTCGGCCAGCGTGGTTGCCGGTGCGGCGGTCAGCTTCAGCGTGGTGGCCAGCGGCAGCGGCCTGAGCTACCAGTGGCTGAAGGACGGTGTCACCCTCGCCTCGGCCACCGGCGCCAGCCTGAGCCTGTCGGCCGTCAGCACGGCGGATGCCGGCAGCTACACGGTCACCGTCAGCAACAGCGCGGGTGCGGTGACCAGCAGCGCCGCGGTGCTGACCGTCAGCGCCGCCAGCAGCAGTGACAGTGGCGGCAGCAGCACCTCGTCCGGCTCGACCACCACCACCACGTCCAGCGAGACCTGGAACATCGGCACCGGCGCCAACGCGGCCGATCTGCACGAGGGCCTGAGCTTTCGCCGCATCGCCATCGCGCTGGACACGCTGGCGGTCAGCAGCAGCGACGGCACGCTCAGCGTCGGTGCCAGCAGTGCCACCAGCAGCGGCAGCAGCCGCAGCATCACGCTGGACGGCAGCACCGTGGTCACGATCACCGAGGACAGCCTGGGTCTGACCATCGAGGCCGCGCTGCCCGCCGGCACGCTGCCCGAGTTCGCACTCAGCGGCAGCTACGGCCGCACCGTCACCGTGCTGAGCAGCGGCGCCTACAAGCTGGCGCTGGAAGGCGTGACGATCGCCAGCGCCAACGGCCCGGCACTGAACCTGCAATCGAAGCAGCGCGCCTTCGTGACTCTCAGCGGCAGCAACAGCCTGGGCGACACCAGCAGCTACAGCGCGCGCACCCTGGCCGACGGCACGGCCATGGACCTGAAGGCGGCCTTCTTCGGCGAGGGGCCGATCGTGCTCTCGGGCAGCGGCAGCCTGGCGGTCACGTCGGCGGCCAAGCATGCGCTGGCCAGCGATGCCCATGTGCGCCTGCGCTCGGGCAGCCTGACGCTGGCCGCCACCAAGAAGGACGGCTTGCGCGCCAACAACGCGGTGGTCATCGACGGCGGCACGCTGGCCATCACCACGCCGGCTGGCAAGGGCCTGAAGGTGGAAGGCAAGGAAGACACGGTGCAGCCGCTGGGCTTCATCGCCATCAACGGCGGCACGGTGACGATCACCAGCCACGACAAGGCGATCACCGCCTCGTGGGAATCGGCCGAGGACGGCAGCACCACCACGCTGGCCGACGACCCCGATCCGCGCGTGACCCTCAACGGCGGCACGATCACCATCGTGACCACCGGCACGCCCTACGAGGACACCAACACCGCCGATGGCGACAGCTCGCTGAGCCCCGAGGGCATCGAGGCCAAGTCGGTGCTGACCATCAACGGCGGCAACATCGATGTGCGCAGCACCGACGACGCGCTGAACGCCGGCAGCGCCATCGTCATCAACGGCGGCCGCATCCATGCCGCGGCCAGCGCCAACGACGCCATCGACTCCAACGGCACGCTCAGCATCACCGGCGGCGTGGTGGTGGCGCTGGGCGCCAACGGCGCCGAGGGCGGGCTGGACTGCGACAGCAACACCTTCACCATCACCGGCGGCACCTTCATCGGCGCGGGCGGGCGCAACAGCACGCCCACGCGCAGCGTGACCACGCAGAACACGGTGATCCTGCGCAGCCTCACGGCGCAGAGCTACACGCTGCGCGATGCCAGCGGCCAGGCTGCCTTCTCGTTCACGCTGCCCAAGGCCAGCAGCTCGGTGCTGGTGGGCGCGGCGGCCATCACCACCGGCAGCAGCTACAGCCTGGTGGCCGGCGGCACGCTGGCCAGCCAGGGCGAGAACTTCAACGGCCTGATCCTGTCGCCCGGCACGCACAGCGGCGGCACGGTGCAGTCGACGTTCACGGTCAGCAGCACGGTGATGCAGCCCTGATCCGCGGGGCGGTCACCCGTCGCTGCCCGCAGACGCCCTCCGGCAGCGGTGGACGTTCTCCCTACAATCCCGCCGGTGCATGCCCCGGCCGTCCATCGCCCGTCACGCGCCCGTCCAGGGCGCGGTCGCCGGGTTGCGTGCGCGCGTCAGCCCATCGGTGGGCTGCGCCGCCAGCGTCGCCGCCGCTCGGGATGCTCCCGTCCGACGCCGCCCTGAGAGACCGCGCCGGTGGTCTGAGCGTCCGCGCATCCTGAGGGGTTCGAACCCCTGGCGGCGCTGGCGAACCCGAGGGACTTGACGGCCGTGACGGCGCTGCGTCCCCCGTCGGCCGAACCGTCCCCTACCGTCCCCTATCGTCCGGGCTGTCGCCCGCCGCCGCGGCCTCTTCCAGCCGCGGCGTGCCGGCCTGTCCTGGGTCCGCATCCGGTGTCCAGCCGCTGCGGCCCGGAAGAGCCTCGCCGTTTCCCCTCCTGCCGTCCCCGGCCCTGCGCCGGGGTGCCTGCCCATGTCCGGATCCTCCGCATCTTCCCATCCCCACACCTGGCGCGCCGAATGGGGTGCCAGCCTGCCGCGCGAACTGATGGCTGGCGCCGTCGCCACCTTCGCCCTCATTCCGGAGGTCATCGCCTTCGCCTTCGTCGCCGGGGTGGATCCGGCCGTCGGCCTGTTCGCCTCCTTCGTCATCAGCCTGATCATCGCGTTCGCCGGCGGCCGGCCGGCGATGGTGTCGGCCGCGGCCGGCTCGGTCGCGCTGGTGGCCGCGCCGCTGGTGCAGTCCCATGGTCTGCAGTACCTGCTGGCGGCCGGTCTGCTGGCCGGTCTGGTCCAGCTGCTGTTCGGCCTGTTGCGGCTGGGCGTGCTGCTGCGCTATGTGTCGGGCTCGGTGCGCACCGGCTTCGTCAATGCGCTGGCGGTGCTGATCTTCACCGCCCAGCTGCCGCACCTGATCGGCGCCAACGTCCAGACCTGGCTGACGATGGCCGCCGGCCTGGTCATCATCTACGGCCTGCCGCGCCTGACCACCGTCGTGCCCTCACCGCTGGTGTGCATCGTGGTGCTGACGCTGGCGGCCCAGGTGGGCGGGCTGCCGCTGAAGACGGTGGCCGATCTGGGCGCCTTGCCCGAGGGCCTGCCGAGCTTCGGCCTGCCGCAGGTGCCGTGGTCCTGGGAGACGCTGCGCCTGATCGCGCTGCCCGCGCTCGCCATCGCGATGGTCGGCCTGCTGGAGTCGCTGATGACGGCCAGCGTCGTCGACGAGCTCACCGACACCCCCAGCGACAAGAACCGCGAGTGCAGCGGCCTGGGCCTGGCCAATCTGGGCGCCAGCCTGTTCGGTGGCATCGCCGGCTGCGGCATGATCGGCCAGACCGTCAGCAATGTGCGTTATGGCGGCAATGGCCGTCTGTCGACGCTGTTCGCCGGGGCCTTCCTGCTGATCCTGATGGTGCTGCTCAAGCCCTGGGTCTCGATGGTGCCGGTGGCCGCGCTGGTGGCCATCATGGTGATGGTCTCCGCCTCGACCTTCGACTGGGGTTCGGCCCGCGCCGTGCTGCGCCATCCCCGGCTGTCGAGCGTGGTGATGCTGGCCACCGTGGCCGTCACCATCGCCACCCACAACCTGGCGGCCGGCGTGGGCGTGGGGGTGCTGCTCAGCGGCGTGTTCTTCGCCGCCAAGGTCTCGCGCCTGATGACGGTGCGCTTCAGCGGTGACGAACGTCTGACCTGCACGATCACCGGCCAGGTCTTCTTCGCCTCGGCCGACGCGATGGTCGAGGCCTTCGACGTGCGCGACATCGCGGGCCGCCCGGTGTGCATCGATCTCACGCAGGCCCATCTGTGGGACATCACCGCCGTCCAGGCGCTGGACAAGATCTGCCAGCGCCTGCGCAAGCACGGCAGCATGGTCGAGGTGATCGGGCTGAACGACCACGGGCGGGCGCTGGTGTCGAGCCTGGATCTGCGCGTCGACTGATGCGCGTCGGGGCTCAGTCCACCCGCACCAGCCCCCGCCGCATCCCCTGCGCCTTGCGCGCATAGCCGCGCGCGCTCTCGCGCAGGCCGTGCACCTCGGCCTCGGTCAGCGGCCGCACCGCCTTGGCCGGCGTGCCCAGGATCAGCGAGCGCGGCGGGAACACCTTGCCCTCGGTCACCAGCGTGCCGGCGCCGACCAGGCATTCGTCGCCGATGACGGCGCCGTTGAGGATCACGGCCTGGATGCCGATCAGGCTGCCGGCGCCCACGGTGCAGCCGTGCAGCATGGCCTGGTGGCCGACGGTGACCTCGTCGGCCAGGCTCAGCGGGAAGCCGGGGTCGGCATGCAGCACCGCGCCTTCCTGCACGTTGACGCGCTCGCCCAGCGTGATGGGCGCGTTGTCGCCGCGCAGCACGGCGCTGAACCAGACGCTGGCGCCCGTCTTCAGGTGCACGTCGCCGATGACGTGGGCGCCGGGGGCGATCCAGGCGTCGTCGGCGCAGCGCGGTTGCAGCGCGTCGAGGCGGTAGCAGCTCATGGTCGCTCCGGGTTCAGGGCCGGGGCCGGCAGCACCACGGCCGTGCAGGGGCCGAAGCCGATGCTGCGGTGGCCGGCGCGCTGGGCGCGGGCCCGCAGCGCGATGCGGTCGCCGTCTTCCAGGAAGCGCCGCTGCTCGCCGCTGGCCAGCGCGAGGGCCTCGCGGCCGCCGCGGGTCAGTTCCAGCAGCGAGCCCTGCTGGCCGGCCTGCGGGCCCGACAGCGTGCCGGTGCCGAACAGGTCGCCTGGGCTCAGGCTGCAGCCGTTGACCGTGTGGTGGGCGACCAGCTGGGCAAACGTCCAGTGTGCGGCGTCGGCGAAGTTCGACTGACTGATGACCTGAGGGGCCAGCCCGGCCGCCTGCATGGCCGCGCTCTGCAGCGTCACCTCCAGGTCGATGTCGAAGGCGCCGTGGGCGCGGTTGGCCGCGCTGTCCAGATAGGGCAGGGGCTGCGGCAGATCCGCATCGCGCTGCCAGCCGCGGCGGAAGGGCGCCAGCGCGTCCAGCGTGACGATCCAGGGCGAGACCGTGGTGGCGAAGCTCTTGGACAGGAAGGGGCCGAGTGGCTGGTACTCCCAGGCCTGCACGTCGCGCGCACTCCAGTCGTTGAGCAGGCCGAGGCCGAAGACGTGGTCCTCGGCCGTGGCCAGCGTCACCGGCTCGCCCATCGCGTTGGGGCGGCCGATCCACACGGCCATCTCCAGCTCGAAGTCCAGGCGCTGGCTGGGGGCCATGCGCGGCGGTGCGTCGGCGTCGGGACGGATCTGGCCGAGCGGGCGGCGGAAGTCGGTGCCCGAGGGGCGCAGCGTCGAGGCGCGGCCGTGGTAGCCGATCGGCACCCAGTGGTAGTTGGGCAGCAGCGGCTGGTCGGGACGGAACAGGCGGCCGACGGCGGTGGCGTGGTGCACGCCGATGTAGAAGTCGGTGTAGTCGCCGACCTCGCACGGCAGCGCCAGCTCGGCCCGGGCCATCGGCACCAGGGTCTCGGCCCAACGGGCGGCCTGGGCGGATCCTTCGCGCAGGCCTGCGCTGATCGCCAGGCGCAGGGCGCGGCGGGTGTCGGGCTGCAGGCGCACCAGGCGGTTCATGTCCGCATGGTTGATCAGGCCGCAGCGGCGCAGATCCAGGATCTGGTCGCCGATGGCCACGCCGATGCGCCAGTCCGGGTCGTCGGCCTCGCGGAAGCGGCCGAAGGGCAGGTTCTGGATGGGAAAGTCGGTGTCGGCGTCGTTCCCCGCGGCGACCCAGCTGCGCAGGGCGGGGTCGTGCGTGGTGTCCAGCGCCGGGCTGCGGTCGGTCGATCCGCTCATTGCGCGAACTCCCGGCGGTGCAGGAAGTCGGCGTGGCGCGGGGCGCGCTTGGTGGCGCTCCAGTCCTCGAGCATCTGCCACTTGACCGCGTCCATGCGCTGCAGCAGGGCGGCTTCGTCGGGATCGGGGCAGGCGAGCTCCAGACGATGGCCGTTGGGGTCGAAGAAGTAGATGGAGTGGAAGGCGCCGTGGTCGGTGGTGCCGAGCACGCTGACGCCCTCGGCCTCCAGATGGGCCTTGTAGGCGAGCAGGGTGTCGCGGTCGGCGACGCGCAAGGCGATGTGCTGCACCCAGGATGGCGTGTTGGGGTCGCGGCCCATCGGCGGCTTCGTCGGCAGCTCGAAGAAGGCGAGCACGTTGCCGCCGCCGGCGTCGAGGAAGATGTGCATGTAGGGATCGGGCTCCTTCGTCGAGGGCACGAGGTCCTCGGCGATGGCGAGCACGAAGTCCATCTTCAGCATGCGCTGGTACCACTCGACGGTCTCCTTCGCGTCCTTGCAGCGGTAGGCGACGTGGTGGATGCGGTCGATGCGCAGTGCGTCATCCATCTCAGGCCTCCGCGGGGGTGGCGTTGGCGTGGGCGGGGGCGGTCGGAGCACCCTGCAGCGTGCCGCGGCGGATCTGGTCACGCTCCAGGCTCTGGAACAGCGCCTTGAAGTTGCCCTCGCCGAAGCCCTCGTCGGCCTTGCGCTGGATGAACTCGAAGAACACCGGGCCGAGCAGCGGCTGGCTGAAGATCTGCAGCAGCAGGCGCTTGTCGCCGCCGCTGGTCGAGCCGTCGAGCAGGATGCCGCGCGTGCGCAGCGCATCGACCGGCTCGCCGTGGCCGGGCAGGCGTTCGGCCAGCATCTCGTAGTAGACGTCGTTGGGCGCCGACATCAGGGGCACGCCAGCCAGTTGCAGCGCGTCCACCGTGCCGATCAGGTCATCGGTCGACAGCGCGATGTGCTGGATGCCCTCGCCGTTGAACTGCATCAGGAACTCCTCGATCTGACCGGCACGCCCGCCGCCGGCCGAGCCGGCCTCCTCGTTGAGCGGGATGCGGATCAGGCCGTCGGGCGCGGTCATCGCGCGGCTGGTCAGGCCGGTGTACTCGCCCTGGATGTCGAAGTAGCGGATCTCGCGGAAGTTGAACAGCTTCTCGTAGAAGCCGCCCCAGAAGGCCATGCGGCCGCGGTAGACGTTGTGCGTCAGGTGATCGATGGCCTTCAGACCATGGCCTGCCGGGTGGCGGCGGTCGAGTGCCGTGTATTCCGGCAGGAACTCGAAGTCGATGTCGTAGATGCTGCGGCCGTCCTCGTGGCGGTCGATCAGGTAGAGCGGCGCACCGCCGATGCCCTTGATCGCCGGCAGCTTGAGCTCCATCGGCCCGGTGGGCACGTCCACCGGCTGCGCGCCCAGGCTCAGCGCGCGGGCATGGGCCTGGTGCGAGTCGCGCACCCGGAACGCCATCGCGCAGGCGCTGGGCCCGTGCTCGGCGCTGAAGTAACCGGCCAGGCTGGCGGGCTCACGGTTGACGATGAAGTTGATGTCACCCTGGCGGTAGAGGACGACGTCCTTGCTGCGGTGGCGCGCGACGAGGGCGAAGCCCATGCGCTCGAACAGCGGTTCCAGCAGCTGGGCCTGGGGCGCGGCGAATTCCACGAATTCGAAGCCCATCAGGCCCATCGGGTTGTCGAAGAGGTCAGCCATGGCGATGCGGGGTGGGTGGCGGTGGCGGACGGCCACCGGGTCAGGGAGGGAGGGGTGGCCGTGCCGGGCTCATTCCGGCGCGATGCCGGCGCGCTTGACGATGGGGGCGTAGCGGTCCTGCTCGACCTTGAGGAAGCGCGTGGCCGCCTCGGGCGTGGTCAGCAGCAGCTGGTCGTCGCGGCGGGCGAAGCCGGCCTTGACCTCGGGGTCATTGAAGGCGGCCACCAGCGCGGCATGCAGGCGCTTGACCTGGGCCTCGGGCAGGCCCTTGGGCGCGATGGCGGCGAACCAGCCGCCGACGTCCACGTCGGCATAGCCCTGCTCGGCCAGCGTGGGCAGATCCGGCAGCGAGGCCACGCGGTGCTTGCCGGTGACGCCGATGGCGCGCAGCGCGCCGCTCTTGATGTGGGTCTGCACGGCGCCCACGGCCGCCACGCCCAGCTCCACCTGGCCGCCGATGAGGTCGGTGATCATCGGCCCCATGCCTTTGTAGGGGATGTGGTTGAGGCGGGCACCGAGCGCGTCGATGACCATCTCGCCACCCAGGTGGATGATGGTGCCGTTGCCCGAGGAGGCGTAGTTCATCGCGTCGCCGCGTGACTTGAGCAGGGCCTGCAGCTCCTTGGCGGTGCGCGTCGGCACGCGTTGCGGGTTGACCACGAGCACGAAGGGCGAGCCGCCGACGATGGAGATCGGCGTGATGTCGGCCAGGCTGTCGTAGGGCAGCTTGCGGAAGACGCTGGGATTGACCGCGTGGTTGTTGGAGACGAAGGCGATGGTCTGGCCGTCCGGCGCGGCCTTGACCAGGGCCTGGGTGCCGGTGATGCCACCCGCGCCGGGCAGGTTCTCGATGATCACCGGCTGGCCACCGAGGGCCTTGGTCAGCGCCCCCTGGGCCGAGCGGATGATGACGTCGACGCCCGAGCCGGCGCCCACCGGCAGGATCACGCGCAAAGGGGCTGCCGGCTGTGCGGTGACCGGCGCCGGGTTGAACAGGGATGCCAGGGCGCTCAGGCCCAGTACAGCCAGACTGAGGCGACGGCTCAGTGGGGGCGTGGCGCGGCGGTGGTCGGGGTGCGGACGGTTCGGGTTCATGGGGTCTCCGGGTGGCGGGGGGGCTGGCCGGTCGTCTCGGGGTGCCGGCTTGACGGGGGGTGGTCAGGACCGGGCGAGCGGGCCCAGAACGGCCTCGGTGTGCTCGCCGACGCGCGGCAGCGGATGGCGCACGCCCGGCCGCCTGCCGCCGAGCGTGAGGGGCAGCAACACCACCTGTGAGGTGCTGCCGTCCTCGTTGGTCATCGGCACCAGGCCGCCGCTGTCGCGCAGGTGCACGTCGTCGACCAGCTGGTCGGGCCGCACGACGGCGGCATAGGGCAGGCCGGCGTCCTCCAGTCGGGGCACCAGATCGGCGGCGCGCCAGGCGGCCAGCGTCTCGCCGAGGGTGCGCACCAGCTCCGGCCGGCGCTCGACGCGCTGGGCGTTGGTGGCCAGGGTGGGGTCGGCCAGCAGGTCGTCGCGGCCCAGCACGCCGCACAGTGCCTGGAACTGCTTGTCGCTGACCGCGCCGATGAACAGCTGCTCGTCACCGGCCAGCGTGAAGGTGTCGTAGACGCTCCAGGCCGAGATGCGCGAAGGGAAGGGCGGCGGCACCTCGCCCGACATCTGGAACTGCATCATGTGCTGGGCCGACAGCAGGCAGCAGTTCTCGAACAGCGCGCTCTGGATCTCCTGGCCGCGGCCGGTGCGCTGGCGCTCCTGCAGCGCGGCCAGCACGCCGATGGCCGCGAACATGCCGCCCATGATGTCGTTGACCGAGGTGCCGGCGCGCAACGGGCGGCCCTGGGGCCCGGTCATGTAGGTCAGGCCGGCCATGTTCTGCACCACCTCGTCGAGCGCCAGGCGCTGCTCGTAGGGGCCGGGCAGAAAGCCCTTGTGCGACGCATAGATCAGGCCCGGATGCGTGGCCGACAGCGCCGCGTAGCCCAGGCCCAGGCTGTCCATCAGGCCGGGGCGGAAGTTCTCCAGCACCACGTCGGCGGTGGCCACCAGGGCCTGGGCGCGCGCCAGATCGGCCGGCTCGCGCACGTCCAGCACCACACTTTTCTTGTTGCGGTTGAAGGTGCGGAAGAAGCCCATGCCGAGGCCGGGCAGGCGGCGTGTCTTGTCGCCGCCGGGCGGCTCGACCTTGATCACCTCGGCGCCCAGATCGGCCAGGATCATGCCGCAGGTCGGGCCCATCACCATGTGGGTGAACTCGACCACGCGCAGGCCGGCCAGGGGCAGATCGCCGGCGGCGGTGGCCGATCCGGCTGCGGTCGCAGGCGCTTCGGACCTGGCGTTGGCTGCGCCGGCCGGGCGGGCCATGGCGGGTGCAGCGGGTGCCGCGCCGTCCGTCACGCCGCGTGCGGCGCGCGGCACCCAGTGCCCCGGCAGGCCGGCCCGCCACAGCGCGCCGTGCGTGGGCTCGCCCTCGATCCAGCCGGCCACGCGCTGGCGCAGGGCCAGCAGCCCGGGCAGGTCCAGCCCGGTGTCCACGCCCATGGCGTCGAGCATCTGGGCCAGATCCTCGGTCGCCGCGTTGCCGCTGGCGCCCGGGGCATGCGGGCAGCCGCCGATGCCGGCCAGCGAGGCGTCGAAGCGCGTGACGCCCAGCTGCAGCGCCGCCAGCGCATTGGCCAGCGCCAGGCCGCGCGTGTCGTGGAAGTGGCCGCAGCAGAAGCGGTCGCCGGCCAGCTTCAGCGCCTGCTCGAACAGCCGCGCGACGGCCGCCGGATCGGCCATGCCGACGGTGTCGGCCAGGCTCACCCGGTCGGCGCCGGCATCCAGCAGCGCGGCCATCAGGCGCAGCACCTCGGCCGGGCGCACCTCGCCCTGGATCGTGCAGCCGAAGGCCGTGCCCACGCCGCCTTCGATCAGCGTGGCGCGGCCCGAGGCATCGCGGGCGGCGCGGATGCGCGCCAGCTCGGCCACCACCTCGTCGGGCGTCTTGCGCAGATTGGCCAGGCTGTGGGCATGGCTGGCCGACAGCGGCAGGATCATCAGGTGCGCGTCACCGTCCAGCGCACGCTCCGCACCCTGCAGGTTGGGCACCAGCACCGAGGCCTTCAGGCCGGGCAGGCTCCGCGCATAGGCCAGTACCTCGGCGGTATCGGCCAGCTGCGGCAGACGCTTGGGCGGCACGAAGGAGCCGACCTCGATCTCGGTCTGGCCTGCGGCCACCGCGTCGCGGATCCAGGCGCACTTGCGCTCGGTCGACACCAGGGTCTGGATGCTCTGCAGGCCGTCGCGCAGGCCGACCTCGCGGATCACGGCGCGGGTGGGGAAGGTCAGGGGCATCGCGGGTCTCTCGGGGTTCAGGGGGCGCGGGCCGGGCGGCCGCCGCACATCAGGAACGCACTCTAGATTTTCTGGATCGGCTCTGCAGTGGTGTTTTGGAAGCGGTCCTGTTCCAATCTGGAAAGCCTGACGCCCGCTGACGGAGCCGCCCCATGCACGATCCCGACCCCAAGACCCTGCGCCTGCTGGTGGCTGCCTGCGATCTCGGCAGCCTGAGCCTGGCCGCCGAGCAGGAGCACATCGAGCCCTCGGCCATCAGCAAGCGCATCGCCGCGCTGGAGCAGCAGCTGGGCACGCCGCTGCTGGTGCGCGGGCGCCGTGGCGTGGTGCCCACGCCGGCCGGCCAGGCGGTGGTCGAGCATGCGCGCGCGCTGCTGTTCACGCTCGGCCGCCTGCGGGCCGATCTGGCCGGCTTCGGCCAGGGCGTGGTCGGCCATGTGCGGCTGGTGGCCACCACCTCGGCCCTGGCCGAGGCGCTGCCCGACGACGTGGCCGGCTTCATGCGCGATCCGGCCCACGCGCAGATCCAGGTCTCGCTGGAGGAGCGCCTGACGCGCGACATCGGGCGCAGCCTGCGCGACGGCCTGGCGTCGATCGGCGTGTGCTGGGACCAGCTCGACGCCAGCGGCCTGCAGTGCCGCCCCTACCGCCAGGACCGCCTGGCGCTGGCCGTGCCCGTCGACCATCCGCTGGCCGCCCAGCCGCGGCTGAGCCTGGCCCAGACCCTGGCCCATGCCCACGTCGGCCTGCCGCCCGGCGCCGCGGTGCAGGCCCTGCTGCAGCGCGCCGCGGCCCAGGCCGGCGGCCTGCTGCGCCTGCGCGCGGTGGTCTCCACCTTCGACGCCGCGCTGCGTGTGGTCGCCGCCGGCCTGGCCATCAGCGTGATCCCGGCCGAGGTCATCGCCCGCGCCCGCCTGCCGCAGGTGCGCGCCGTGCCGCTGGACGACGACTGGGCGCTGCGCCGCTTCGTCGTCTGCGCACCGCCGGCCGAGCAGCTGTCGAGCGCGGCGGCGCGGCTGTTCGATCACCTGGCCGGGTGTGCCGAGGTGGCGTAAAACAGAACTAACGCCAGGGATGAAAGAAGCGACGGCAAACGGTGGTGTGGACGCTCGGGGCGCTGACGTGGCCGCGGGCACCACGGCACCGGGCACCGATCGACGGGCCCGGCGCTTCAGCCGCCTCAGCCGCTGACGGCCTGCGCCACCAGCGCCTCGGCAGCAGCTGACCTGACACCGCCAACTCGACGACCATGCGCTTCAGCTGATCAATTCCCCCCGGCGCCTCCGCCAGCACATCCAGGTGCTCCATCACCGCCGCCGTCATTCCCTACCCCCGCCAACCCATCCGCCAGCAGCGCCCGTTCCCGCGCCAGCTCGGCCTGCAGCTCCGCCTCGGTCGGCAGACAGGCCTGGTAGCGGCTGGCGAACAGCTGCTCACCGTCGGCCAGGCGCGAATAACGCGCTACCGCAGCGTTGCGCTCGCTGCACAGGATCAGGCCGATGGTGGGGTTGTCGCCGCTCTGGCGCTCGCGCTCGTCGAACACGCGCACGTACATGTCCAGCTGGCCCACGTCCTGATGGCTGAGCTTGCCCACCTTCAGCTCCACCAGCACGAAGCACTTGAGAATGTAGTTGTAGAACACGAGGTCGACGAAGGCGTCCTCGTCCTCGATGCGCAGGTGCTTCTGCCGCGCCACGAAGGCGAAGCCCTTGCCCAGCTCCAGCAGGAACTTCTGCAGGTTGTCCAGCAGGCCCTGCTCCACGTCCTGCTCGTACAGCGCGGCGGCGCCGGGCTGGGCGCCCAGGAACTCCAGCACGTACGGGTCGCGGATGAAGTCGCGCGGGTCGGCCGGCGCGTCGCGCTGGATCCGCGCGGCGGCCTCGGCCTGCACGGCGGCCTTGTCCTGGCTGGACAGCAGGCGCTGGTAGTGCAGGGTGCTGATCTGGCGGTCGAGGGCGGCATGGCTCCAGGTCTGGGCCACCGCTTCGGCGGCATACCAGGCCCGTGCGGCCGGGTCGGACACGCGCATCAGCCGCCGGAAGTGCGACCACGCCAATTCGCGACACGGCGTGTCGCAAATCTCCGTCCACGTGAAGGTCTGGAAGAACTGCCGGAAATTGCGCAGGTTGGACGCCGAGAAGCCCTGGCCGAATTCGGCCGTCAGCCGGCGGGCGATCTCGTCGAGCTGGCCCTTGCCGTAGGCGGCACGGGTCTGCCCCGCCTGCTCGTGCTCCACGATCAACCGCCCCACCTGCCAGTAGGCCTGCACCATGGTCTGGTTGACGCTGCGATGCACCTGGCGCCGCGCCTGCGCCAGCACATCGCGCACCTGGGCATACAGCTGCGCCGCATCGGCGGCGGCCGTGGGTGCGGCCGCTGGCACCACGGCGCGCACGGCCTTGGCGGGGGCGCGCGGGCGGTTCATCGGCCGCCCTCCAGCGTCCCAGCCAGCACCGACTCGCCCACGGCACCCAGACGCTGCCGCGCGCCACTGTGAAAAGCGGGCAGGCGGCCTTGATCGGGGCACGGCAGCTGTACGGCGAAGCGTTCCAGTGCCGGCCGGTTGTCCGCCAGCACGGCGGCGATGTCGTCACTGTTCAGCACAGCAGAGGTCAACCGTAGAGTTGTTGTTCGAGTTTAGCCAGCGCCCGGGCATAGCCCGCCTTGCCGCCGAAGGCGCGCACCAGCTCCATCGGTGCGCCGATCCGGTCGAAGGGCGGCAGGGTGAGGATTCTCGGGTCTTCGATGGGCTCGATTCTCCTTGGGCGTGGCGGTCAGGCCGATCCGGGTGCCGCGGACGGCCTGGTACAGGCTGAGGTCGATCTCGTCGCTGGGGTCGATGCGGCGCCGGTGATCTTGGTCATCGCCGCGCCGAAGGGCTTGAGGTCGTCGTTGCAGGTCTGGTCGACCAGGATGTTGCGGTCGGCCAGGCTTCCCCTGGCCTGGACCGTCCGCTGCGGGCGGCGGTCTTTGCACGGACTCTCGCCCTGTGGCCCGCTGTCCCGTGGTCCCGGTGGTCCACCCGGCTGCGCGGCCCAGCTGCATCCGCGCGGCTTGACAGCGCACCCGGCATCCCCTCATGATCGCCCCCCAATGTCCTCCGCCGCCCGCACCATTGCCATCGCACGAGCTGCCCGAGCCGCACGAGCTCGTCGACCGCTCGTGCCGTGCCCTGCCGGCGAGAGACAGCGGACGAGGACCTGAACGCCCACCCCCAGCGACAGCGCCCCGCCCCCCTCGATCTCCCCCGAAAAAGGCCACGGTTCACCACCGTGGCCTTTTTTCATTTCCGCAGCCCCCCGCCATCTCCCCAGCCCCGGCGGATGTCCCCCCGAAAGCCCATCATGAAGACCGTCAGCCCCTCCAGTGATTGCCCGTCCCGTCACCTGATGCCCGTCACCGAGCGTCCGGCCGACATCTTCGTCCGCGGCCAGGGCGCCTGGCTGTGGGACGGTGAAGGCCGCCGTCACCTGGACTGGCTGCAGGGCTGGGCGGTGAACGCCCTCGGCCACTGCCCGCCGCAGCTGTCGCGCGCGCTGCAGGTCCAGGCCGAGACGCTGCTGACGCCCAGCCCGGCGCTGTACAACCTGCCCTCGCTGCAGCTGGCGCAGCGCCTGTGCGCGCTCAGCGGCATGCAGCAGGCCTGGTTCGGCAGCACGGGGGCGGAGGCGAACGAGGGGGCGATCAAGCTGGCGCGCAAGTGGGGACGAGCGCGACGGGCCGGGGCCTGGGAGATCATCACCTTCGACAACGCCTTCCACGGCCGCAACCTGGCGACGATGGCCGCCAGCGGCAAGCCGGGCTGGGACGCGATGTTCACGCCGGCGATGCCGGGCTTCGCCAAGGCGCGCTTCAACGATCTGGACGCGGTGCGGGCCCTGATCGGTGAGCGGACGGTGGCGGTGATGCTGGAGCCGGTGCAGGGCGAGGCCGGCGTGCGGCCGGCGGATCCTCAGTTCCTGCGTCAGCTGCGAGCGCTGTGCGATGCCCACGGGCTGCTGCTGATCTTCGACGAGGTGCAGACCGGCTGCGGCCGTCTGGGCCGGATGTTCGGCTTCGAGCACTACGGCGTGCGGCCCGACATCGTCACCCTCGGCAAGGGCCTGGGCGGCGGGGTGCCGATCTCGGCCGTGCTGGCCGCGGACCATGCCTGCGTGTTCGAGCCGGGTGACCAGGGTGGCACCTATGCCGGCAACCCGCTGATGGCCGCGGCCAGCCTGGCGGTGCTGGACGTGCTGGCCGAGCCCGACTTCCTGGCCGGCGTGCGCGAGCAGGGCGCACGGCTCGGCGACGGACTGCGCGCGCTGTCGCGGCGCCACGGCCTGGGCGAGGTGCGCGGTGCGGGCCTGCTGTGGGCGCTGGAGATGGGGACGGATCTGGCGCCTGAGGTGGTGCGTCAGGCGCGCGGCCGAGGCTTGCTGATCAATGCCGCGCGGCCGCACTGCCTGCGCTTCATGCCGCGCCTGAACGGCGATGCGCAGGAGATCGACACCGGGCTGGCGCTGCTCGACGGTGCGCTGGGCGCGGTGCTGAAGTCCGCTGCGCGAGGGGCGTCGGCCGTGAACTGAGCGTGGCCGGGCGGGCTGGATCGGCGCGGCCCGGTCCGGACCGATGCGGGTGTTCCGCGCATCCGAGGCCCCGGCCGTGGGGCTGACGAGGCTTTTGAGGATCAAGGCTCGCCGGGCTGCGGCGCGGGCGCCGGTGGGGCCGCCTCGGCTTCAGGCTCCAGCAGGCGGGCTGCGGCCGACTGCGTGACCGCGCCGCGGAAGTAGCCGATCAGCGAGGCCGTCGAGCGGTGGCCGGTCAGCGCCATCGTCTCGCCCAGCGGCACGCCCTGGCGGCCGGCCTCGGTGACGAAGCCCGAGCGCAGCGAGTGGGCCGAATAGTCCTCTGGCAGGCCGGCCAGCGCGCAGCGCCGGCGCACGATGTCGCGCACGGCGGCGGCGGCCAGTGGCTCGCCGATCACGTCGCCGCGCCGCACGCGGCGAAACAGCGGACCTGAGGTGATGCCGGCGGCCCCCAGCCAGTCGGCCAGCGCCTGCGCTGCGCGACCGGTGACGGGCTTGAGCTGGTCGCTGCGGGCACGGCCTTCCGGGTTGGTCTTCGAGCGGCCCATCACGTGGATGTAATGGGCGCCCTCGCGCGGCGTGTTCTCGACGGTGGCGGCCACCACCTCGGCGCGGCGGCGGCCGCCGCTGGCGAAGGCGAACAGCAGCAGGGCGCGGTCGCGCTGTCCGCACAGGCTGTCGTCGCAGGTGGCCAGCAGCGCCTCCAGCGGCTCGCGGGTCAGGGCGGGCTTCTTGGCCGGGCCGTCGCCGCGCCGGGCATGCGCGCGCCGTGTGCCGGCCAGCAGCGCGCGCACGCGCGGACCGGCACAGGGGTTGTCGAGCGCGTGCTGGCGGTGCAGCGTCGACAGCACGCTGACGCGGTGCAGCAGCGTCGACAGGCCCAGCGGCCCGGGCCGTCCCTTGTGGCCGGCGGCCACCAGCGCGGCATCGAGGGCCGGCGGCAGTTCGCAGGCGCGGCCGTCGGCGGCCTCGGTGCGTGCCGCGTGGTCGACGATGAACTGCAGCACCGCCGCCTCGCCCAGCGGCAGCGCGATCGGTCGCCCGTAGCGCCCGCCGAACCAGGCCGCCCAGTAGCGCAGCGCGCTGCGGTAGCTGCGCACGGTGTCCGGCGATTCGCCTTCGCGCAGCAGCGCCTGCTCGGCCGAGCGTGCCATGGCGTCCAGCTGCGCGGGATCGAGTGCGGCCCAGCCTTCCGGCACCAGGGCCCGGCCCGGCAGCCCATCTGACGGCTCAAGCGTATGATTCATGATGTGTACGTATCAAATAATACGTAGATGTTCGGCAAGTCACGATAATCATCCATTATCGTGGGTAGAGACCGCGCGAGGCGGCAGGAAGGAGGCCCGAGATGGCCCGAGGCATCACCGAAGACGAGGTCTGGCGCGCGGCCGACGCGCTGCTGATCGAGGGCGCGCGGCCGACGATCGAGCGGGTGCGGCTGCACCTGGGTCGCGGATCGCCCAACACCGTCAGTCCCTTTCTGGACGCCTGGTTCCGCCAGCTGGGCACGCGGCTGCAGGATCCGCGCGCGGCCACGCCGCGGCCGGACGTGCCCGAGCCGGTCTGGCAGGCGGCCCGCCAGTGCTGGGACCGCGCCCGCGCGGAGGCCGCCGCCGATGTCGACGCGCGCATCGCCGAAGGCCTGACCGCCGCCCACGCCGAGCGTGACGCCGCCCGGGCGGCCGAGGCACGGGTGCAGGACGAGGCCCGGCAGCGGGCCGCGCAACTGAGCGCCACCGGTGAGCAGGCCCGCGCGCTGCAGGCCCGCGTCGAGACCCTGCAGCAGCAGCTGGCCGCCGAGGCCGTGCATCTGGCGTCGGCCCGTGAGACGCTGGCCGCCGGCCGGCAGCAGCAACAGCAGCAGGCCGCGGCCGCGGCCGCCGAGCGCGAGACCCTGCAGCAGCAGCTGGCCGCCGCACTCGACCGGGCGGATGCGGCCGACCGCCGCGTCGCGCTGGAGCTCGAACGCGAGCGCAGCGCCCGCACCAAGGCCGAGCGTCAGGTCGAACGTCAGGCCGAGCAGTGGCGCCAGCAGCTGGAGACCGAGCGCCGCAGCGCCGCGGCGGCCGCGCTGTCCGCCGGCCAGGAGCAGGCCGCCTTGCAGGCCGCCGTGCAGGCCTTGCAGGCCGCGCAGCAGCAGGGCGTGCAGGACCTGCGGACGCTGCAGCAGCAGCTCGACGCCTGTGCCCGCGCCCGGTCCGACGCCGAGCGTCAGCATGAGTCGGCCACGGCGGCCTTGCGCGAAGCCGCGCAGCAGCACGCCGCCGAGCAGCAGGCCTGGCGGCTGGAGCGCGATCGCCTGCAGCAGGCGCTGCAGGATCAGGTCGTCCAGGCGGCCCAGTCGGCGCAAGCCTCCGTCCAGGCGGCTCTTGCCAGCCAGCAGGCCCGCCAGGCCCAGGAAGCCCAGCAGGCACAGGTGGCCGATCTGCAGGCCTCGGTCGCGCGCCTGATGCGCTGGGTCGAAGGCGGGCCGGCCGCGGCGCTCGGCGCACCACCTGGGGCCGCAGCACCGCCTGGGGCCGCAGGACCGGCAACGGGCGGTTCCTCCGCGGCCTGACACCGCTGCGGTGCCGCGGGCCCGGATCCGGGCGCCGCAGGCCTTGGCGCATGGACGGCCCAAGGCCCAAAGCCCAAAGTCCAAAGTCCAAGGCTCAGGGCATCAACCGCAGCAGCAGCAGTGGCAGTGGCAGTGGCAGTGGCAGTGGCAGTGGCAGCAGAGCCCGCCACAGCCGCCCGCCGCGATCCGGCCTCAGACCGTCGTCGCCCGCTCGTCCAGCTGGAACACCGCCACCGCCTGCACCAGCTGCTGCGCCTGCTCGCGCAGGCTGCCGGCCGCCGCCGCGCTCTGCTCGACCAGCGCCGCGTTCTGCTGCGTGCCGCGGTCCATCTGCGTCACGGCCAGGCCCACCTGCTGGATGCCGTCGCTCTGTTCGGCACTGGCCGTGGTGATCTCGGCCACGATCGCGCTCACGCGCTGGATGGCGCCGACGATCTCGGCCATCGTCCGGCCCGCCTCGTCCACCAGCGTCGAGCCCTGTTCGACCTGCTCCACGCTGCGGCCGATCAGCGTCTTGATCTGACGGGCCGCGTCGGCGCTGCGCTGGGCCAGCGTGCGCACCTCGCCGGCCACGACCGCGAAGCCGCGTCCCTGCTCACCGGCCCGCGCGGCCTCCACCGCCGCGTTCAGCGCCAGGATGTTGGTCTGGAAGGCGATGCCGTCGATGACCCCGATGATGTCGCCGATCTGCCGGCTGCTGTCGTGGATGCCCTGCATCGTCGCCACCACGCGGCTCACCCGCTCGCCGCCCTGGGCCGCGACGCTCGAGGCCTCCCGCGCCAGCTGGTCGGCCTGGCGGGCGCTGTCGGCGTTGCGGCGCACGGTCGTACCCAGCTCTTCCATGGTCGCGGCGGTCTGCTGCAGGGCGCCGGCCTGCTGCTCGGTGCGCCCGGACAGGTCCTCGTTGCCCTGGGCGATCTGGGTGCTGGCGGTGGCCACGCCGTCGGCCGCATGGCGGACCTGGGCCACGGAGGCCGCGAAGCTCGCGCTCATCGTGGCCAGCGTGCCCATCACGCTGTCCGGCAGGCGGCTGTGGTTGTGCAGCCGCTGCCCGAGGTGGCCGCGGGCCAGCCCCTGCACCGCCTCGACCAGCACGCCCGGCTCGGCGCCCAGGCGGTGGCAGATCCAGCGTCGGGCATAGGCCAGTGAGCCGCTGGCCGCGAAGGCCAGCAGCAGGGCGCAGGCGATCGCCGTCGCGTACCAGGTGTCGCGGCCGGCCGTGGCCGCGGCCACCGAGGTGGCCGTGCGCTGGTCCAGCAGCGCCAGGAACTCGTCGACCGGCTGCAGGATGCGGGCCTTCTCCCGGTGGTAGGCCGCGTCGTGCATCAGGGCCTGCGCCCGGGCGCGGTCGGGCTCGCCGATGCGGGTGTAGCCGCCCTGACCGTCGTCGTAGCGGCCCTTGACCAGGTTCATCGCCACCGTCTCGGTCCTGACCAGGGCGTCGGAATTGGCCGCCGCCTGCCGCAGCTTGGCGAACTCGGCCTCGGTGAAGCCGGCCGCCTTCATCCGGTCCATCAGCGAGACGGTGGTGGACATGCCCTGGTGGCCCGGGCCCGTCGGCTCCTGGCCCGCCGCCCGCAGATCCCAGTAGATCTTCTCGTAGCCGGGCGGCCGCGGCTTCTTGCCGTTGCGGATGTCGAGCACCTCCTGGTACTGCTGCTCCCAGATGGCTTCGCCGCTGATGACGTAGGTCCGGGCCAGCCGCGTCAGGTCATCGGAGCTCTGGCGCAGCTCGGCGGCGAGCGCCGTCGACTGGTAGCGCTGCTCGTGGGCCTGCGTCAGGGCATGCCCGGCGTCGCCCACCCGGACCATCGCCCAGGCCAGCAGAAGAGAGGACAAGGCAGTGAAGAACAGCGCACTGCCGAACAGCTGTCGGAGACTTTTCATCGTCGATCTCGCACGTCGGTGTCAGTGGAACCGGCCCGCATGTGGCCGCCATGACGCGCTGTTTCGGTGCGATGCGGATCGAGGTTGAGCACCATCAAGGTGATGCGCACCTTGTTTGTGCGTTACCTGACGGGAGATCTTCCCATCATGGTGCATCCGAAGGCTCGGTCGGCCGGCTTCAGCCCGCTGCGTGCCGGGCCCGCTGGATGGCGTCGATGTCGATGCGGCCCATCTCCATCATCGCCAGGAAGGCGCGCCGGGCGGCGGCCGGATCCGGATCGGTGATCGCCTCGATCAGCGCGCGCGGCGTGATCTGCCAGGACACGCCCCAGCGGTCCTTGCACCAGCCGCAGGCACTCGGCTGGCCGCCGTCGGCGATCACGGCGTGCCACAGGCGGTCGGTCTCGGCCTGGTCCTCGGTCAGGATCTGGAACGAGAAGGCCTCGGTCTGCGGAAAGGCCGGGCCGCCGTTCAGGCCGATGCAGGGCACGCCCGCGACGGTGAACTCCACCGTCATCACCTGACCGGCGCGGCCGGCGGGGTAATCGGCCGGCGCGCGGTGCACGGTGCCCACCGTGCTGTCGGGAAAGGTGCGGGCGTAGAACTGTGCGGCCTCGAGTGCGTCCTGGTCGAACCACAGGCACACGGTGTTGCGGGGCAGGGACATGAGGGCTCCGGACGGGCAGGGTGGGCGGCCATCATCCGCCCGGTGCCGGGGTGTGTCACGTCGGGATCGCCGTGCACGTGGCGTCGACACCACCGCACGGGCGCCGGCGGTCGGTCGGGCGGATGCGGGGCCTCGGTGGGGCCGGCCTGCCGGGTGCCGGGCGCAGGTCGATGCTCAGCTGCCGGACGGACCGGCCTTCGCCCGCCAGAACGCGACGTCCAGCGCGCGTTCGGCGCCGCTGCGGGCATCGATCAGGATCAGCTGGCGGCCATCGGCGCTCAATCCGCTGATCTCGCCGGTCAGGCGGCCGGCGCTCACGCGCTGGCCGATCGCGCTGTGCGGAAAGCCGGGCGCGGCGGCCAGCTGCTGCAAGGGCAGGGCGGGCCGCACATCGCCGGCCAGACGCTCGCGCTGGACGATGGGCGCCAGCATCGGATTGGCGCGGTCGGCGGCCGACAGCAGCACGATCAGCTTGGCCTGGGCCCGGCTGAGCGCGACGTTGACCAGGCGCCGCGCCTCCTCGGTCTGCAGGAAAGGCTGGGCGCCGTCGACCGGATCGAAGATCACCACCGGCGCCTCGCTGCCCTGGGCGCGGTGGACGGTGCTGACCCTCAGCGTCTCGGGCAGCCCGGCCGCCAGCAGCTGTTGGCGGATGCGGGCACGCTGGGCGCGGAAGGGCGTCAGCACGATGATGTCCTGCGGCGGCCAGGCCTCGTCGGCCAGGGCCTCGACCAGCAGGGCGCGGATGCGGGCCGCGGATTCGGCGCGCACCGGGCCGCGCTCGGTGCTGCTCCAGTGGCCGTCGCGGGCCACGGGCTCGATGTGCAGCGCGGTGGCCGCCGGCACCGGGCCGAAAGGGCGCTGACGCACGGCCTGCCAGGCCGGATCCGTGCGCGCATCGTCGGCCACACGCAGGGCGCCGTCATAGAACAGATCGCTGACCAGCTCGCTGATGGGCTCGGCCATGCGGCTCTGCTCGTCCAGCCGCACGACGGCCGGCCCGCCGCCGGGCGGCATCTGGCTGAAGGCGCTGCGCCCCAGCCAGCGCTGGGCCCGCCGGTCCTCGCTGCGCAGCACGGGCGAGAGCTGTTGCGGATCGCCGGCGAACAGCACCGCCGCGCCCAGCGGCGCCAGCACCAGGGCGTGGGCCAGGCTGACCTGGCTGGCCTCGTCGAAGACCAGCAGGTCGAAGGACGGGCGGCCGTCGGCAGGGGCCAGGTCGCGCAGGGTGCGCAGCGTCCAGGCCGCGCGCGCGGTCGTCATCGCGGCCAGCCGGCAGCGGCGCAGCACCTGCAGGGAGGCCGCCTTCAGCGCCTCGCGCAACGTGGCGACGCGATCGGCCCAGGCCTTCAGCGCCTGGGCATCGCGGCTGGCCGGGCGTTGGGCCTCGGCGCGGGCCAGGCGCGCGATCAGCTGCCCGTCATCGCCGGGCACCAGGTGCTCGCGGCCGACATAGGCCGCGGCCTGCAGCCGCGTGCCCAGCCGTTGCAGCTGCGGCCGCAGCCCCTCGCGACGGCCCTTGGCCAGCGCCTTGTCGACGGCGATCAACGCGGTGTCGACGGCCGCATTGGTGGTCGACAGCAGCAGCACGCGTGCCTCGGGGCGACGCGCGAGGTATTCGGCCAGCAGCACGCCGAGGGTGGTGGTCTTGCCGGTGCCCGGCGGGCCCCACAGAAAGCCCGCACGGTGGCCGACCAGACCCAGGGCCTGACGCTGCGCCGGCCTGAGCCAGCGGAAGGGCTCGCCGGTCAGCGCCGGTGCGTCGCCGTGGCGCGGCGGGTCGGCCCATCGCGGCCAGTGGGCCAAGGCCTGTTCGGCCCAGGGTGTGTCCCACCAGGCATCGGCCACCGGCTGCAGAAAACGGGTCGGGTACAGGCGGATCAGATGATCCGGCCCGGGTGGCGCGACGCTGGCGTTCTGCAGCACGAGTTGATCGGACTCCGGCACGACGGCCAGCACGCTGGCGCCGCCCTTGACCGGCGCGCCCCACCAGGCCGCGGCGCCGTCCAGGCTGTCATCCAGCAGTGCCAGCGCCGAGGTCTCACCCGGCCGGCGGCCTTCCGCGTAGACGTAGCCCGGCTCCAGCGTGATCCGCCACAGCGGGCCGTCGGGCTCGCTGCGCAGGACCTTGAAGTCATAGAACTCGGGTGTGGCGGCCAGTTCAGCGTCGAGGGCGGCACGGATATCGGCCAGTGGCATGGTGCAGCACGGTGCGACAAAACGGTGGGTGGAACGGCCTGTTGTGACACCTGCTGTCGTGCTTGCTGGCGCGGCGTCTGGCGCCACCGTCAAAACATGGGTGACGCACCGGTTGAGTCAAGGTGTCCCGCACTGGACGCGGCATGGCATGCATGACCACCAAGTCATTGTCCTGCAAAGAAAAATGACTGCGTAAAGCCTTGAGGCGCCGCGGACATCCGCCGCGGCATTGCGACGACCGCCACCACCGCAAAGAACACCGCAAAGACCACCGCGAGCGATAGGCCAGACGGTGCCGCGAAGTGCATAACAGTCGTATCTAAATTATTCATCAGGACGGAGGCAGTTCCTTTCCTCCTGACGACATCAAATATGGATTGAAATATTATGATTGATCGTGGGTTGACAGATGAAGTTCCGCCAAGAAAACTGTCTGAAGTTATTTTGTATGCGGCGCTTTTGCTTCTTCATAGGTTCAAGTTCATCAGCGCAATGAACTTGGCTGCGTATTGTTTTCCTGAGCGCGCCAAAGCTGCTGCGCACTCCGCAGCGAATCGTGCGCTGCGAAAAGCATGCCGTGATGGATATGCGCGTAAATATCTTTCATCTGATAGGGTGACTTTTTACGCGTTGACGGCGAAAGGAGCCTATCAGTTGGCTGAATACGGATTGATTGCAAAGTCATCAACGCGTCATAGGAAAGATTCGCAGAGGATGCGCCATCGGCTGTCCATCCAGCAGTTCGTACTGATCTCGGAAATGTACGGATGCGATGGGTATGCTGAGCATGAAAGATCTGTTGGCAACAAATATTTTCCGTTGATCGGAGGAGTGAAAAAATATGATGAATTTTTTGAAGACAAAAATGCGGCGCACGAGCTGGTTCGTGAAGAAGTTCGCGAGAAAAAACATTGCAAATCCACGAATGATTATTTTTTGTCGACACACAAAGGTGGTCATCAAAAAAGGATCCGGCCGGATGCACTTATTTTCTTACCTGGCGATGAAATCGTCTGGGTTGAAATTGATTGCAGCAACAGGGGCTCAAAGCGCCTCTCTGATCTCAGAAAATTGTTGGAAAAAATCGGGGAGACCATACCCGGTTGCAAAGCTGCCATCAGGTATGTCGTGATTCAACCGGCTTTGAAGACTCAGCGATCAAGGTTGGTGAATATTTTCGATAAAATGCTGGAAACAAAAACAAGCGCATTTGAAGGAACGCTAAGTCTGGGTACTTTTAAGGATATTGGATGTCAATGGCGTCAGTCACTTGCGGCTCCACTTTCAGTGGGTAACTCATATGTGGTTCAGCGAGTGGAAAGGATTTTCTCAAGAAATGGGGGGAGATGTTATAACGGCGAGGTCCCCATTGGCATTCTCACAGTAAACAATGTCAAAGAAGAAAATATTCTTGAAAGCCTTGAATTGCCTCTACACACTATCTGTAGAAGCAGTCCTTTTCCGTTGATCCTTGCTTCACCTCTACCTGCACTCATGAGTGATATGCATCGCCGGAAAATGATGTAAATTGGCGCAACGGCGCACTCTAAACTGAAGCGCAACACCCGAACTGAATCAAAGACCTGAGGCGATGGGCCAAGCATATTCAAGCCTGAGCATCGAGGAGCGCACGCAGATCAGCCTGCTGCGCAGCCAG
>NZ_JBBUTF010000025.1:0-72406 GCF_038066575.1 Pseudaquabacterium rugosum
CCTGCGGGCGCCTCCTCCTTGACCTGCGGCATCCGGGCCCGCCACGCCCTCGACCTGGCCACGTGGGCGGTCCTGCGCCGTACGTCGGTATTCGTCATTTCGTGACAAGTGGCGATGCTGCTGGAGTGGCGGGTGGTGTCCTGCGCTTCACGCAGGTCAAGGAGGAGGCGCCCGCAGGGCGTCGGGGGACACGGAGTGAAGCGCAGGGCGCCACCCGTCGCGACCGCGAACACCGGTCCGCCCACCGACACCGGCAAGAAACCGCCTTGTAATTCACCAAATAGAGAACTAAGATCCGCCCCAGACGGAGGAAGGCAGAGCAGAACAGCCGCCAGCCCCTCCCGGGACTCCCCCCGACAGTTCACGATCAGGAGACATCTGATGATCCGCCACCTGCGCGCCACCCTGCGCCTGCTCACCACCTGCGGCCTGCTGGCTGCCAGCGCCACCGTCGCCACGCTGTCCACCGCCGCCCAGGCCGCCGACATCAAGGAACGCAACATCAAGCTGGCCCTCGTCGTCGACCGCGGCACCGCCCAGTACGACGGCGCCGAGAAGTTCGCCGAGCAGGTCAAGGCCCGCAGCGGCGGTCTGCTCAAGGTCCGGATCTTCGGCGGCGGCACCCTGGGCGGGGATCTCCCGGTGCTGTCCTCGCTGCAGGGCGGCACCATCGAGATGACGCTGCTCAACGCCAGCCTGCTGCAGGGCAACGTCAAGGAATTCGCCGTCTTCGACTTCCCCTTCCTGTTCGCCAACGAGAAGGAAGCGGACGCCGTCGTCGACGGCCCCGTCGGCCGCAAGCTGCTGGACCTGCTGCCGGCCAAGGGCCTCGTCGGCCTGGCGTACTGGGAGCTGGGCTTTCGCAACATGCACAACAGCAAGCGAGCGATCACCCGCTGGGAGGACCTGGCGGGCCTGAAGATGCGCGTCATCCAGACCCCGATCTACCTGGATCTGCTCAACACCCTCGGCGCCAATGCCGTGCCGCTGCCCTTCCCCGAGCTCTACACCGCGCTCGAACAGAAGGCCATGGACGGCGCCACGAACCCGCCCATCACGATGAAGGTGCAGAAGTTCGACGAGGTGCAGAAGTTCTATTCGGTCACCCACCACATGTACAACCCCCAGACCCTGCTGATGAGCGGCAAGACCTGGGCCGCGCTGAGCGCCGACGAGCAGAAGATCCTCGTCGACGCCGCGCGTGAAGCCGGCCTGTACGAGCGCAAGGTCTCGCGCCAGAAGAACGCCGAGGCGCTGGCCGAGCTGCGCAAGACCCTGCAGGTCAACGAGGTGTCGCCGGCCGAGCTGGCCCGCATGCGCGACAAGGCCCGGCCGGTCAACGAGAAGTACGCGAAGCAGGTCGGCGAGACGCTGGTCAAGGAGGTCTACGCCGAGATCGACAAGGTGCGCGCCGCGCGCCCGTGAGGCCTGCCGCCCCGGCCCCGCCCCTGCCCGCCGCCGTCCGACCCGCCCGCTCCGTCTGCCCATGCCTGCCACCGTGTCCGCCGCCCCCCTGCTGACCGTGCCCGATCACCCGCTGCTGCTCGACCCGCAGCACGCCCGCGCGGGCACGCCGCGGGCCCTGCCCGACGAGGTCGACGTGCTGGTGGTCGGTGCCGGCGCGGCTGGCCTGGCCGCCGCGCTGGCCGCGGCCATCGATGGCGCGCGGGTGCTGCTGATCGAGCGCACCGGCCATGTGGGTGGCACCTCGGCCTGGTCGGGCGGCACCACCTGGGTGCCGCTGACGGCCCAGGGCCTGGCCGCCAACCCGGCCGATGACAGGTCGCAGGTCGACCGTTATCTGGATGCCGCGGTGGGCGACCATGCGCCGCGTGCGCTGCGCCAGGCCTTTCTCGATCACGGCCCGGGCGTGATCGCCCATCTGGAGCGGCAGGGCGAGCTGCGCTGGCGGCCCTATGCCCGGCATCCGGACTACCTGTCCGAGCTGCCGGGATCCACGCTGCACGGCCGTGCGCTGGAGCCCTTGCCCTTCGATGGCCGCTCGCTCGGCGCGCTGCTGGCCATCCTGCGCCCGCCCATCCCCGAGTTCACCGTGCTCGGCGGCATGATGGTCGACCGCAACGACATCCATCACCTGCTGAACCTGCGCCGCTCGTGGGTCTCGCTGCGCCATGCCGTCCGCCTGCTGGGGCGCCACGCGATCGACCGGCTGAGCCGGCCGCGTGGCACACGGCTGGTGATGGGCAATGCGCTGATCGGCCGCTTCCTGGCCTCGCTGGCCGCGCGCCGTGCCCCGGCCGTCGGCGGCGGTGCGGGCTTCGGCCCCGGCGTGCGGCTGGCCCTCGGCACCGTGCTGGCCCGCATCGACGGGCGCGATGGCGCGGCCGAGGCGGGCCCCTGCACCGTCGAGCTGCACAGCGGCCCGGTGCGCCACCGGCTGTGCGTGCGCGGCGGCATCGTGCTGGCCAGCGGCGGCTTCAACCGCCATCCTCAGCGGCGTGCCGCGCTGCTGCCGGGCATCACCGAGGCCTGGTGCCCGGGCGCACCCGGCCACGGCGGTCAGGCGCAGGATGCGGCGCTGGCCGTCGGGGCGCAGTTCGAGGCCGCGGGCCACAGCCCGGCCTTCTGGGCACCGGTCTCGCTGCGTCGGCGGGCGGACGGCAGCACGGCCGTCTTCCCGCACTTCCTGATGGACCGGGCCAAGCCCGGCTTCGTCGCCGTCGATGGCCGCGGCGAGCGCTTCGTCAACGAGGCGACGTCCTATCACCTGTTCGGCATGGCCTTGCAGGGGCTGGGGCCGGGGTCGGCGGGCGCTGCCGGTGGCCTGCCCCCGCTCCAGTCCGCGCAGGCCTGGCTGATCTGCGACGCCCAGGCCCTGCAGCGCTACGGCATCGGTCTGGTGCGGCCGGGCGGCCAGGGCCTGGCGCCCTTCCTGGCCGACGGCTACCTGCAGCGCGCCGACACGCCGCAGGATCTGGCCCGCCGCCTGCACCTGCCCGAGGCCGCGCTGGCGCGCACGCTGGCGCAGATGAACGCGGCGGCCGCCAGCGGGCACGACGCACGGTTCCACCGCGGCGAGACCGACTACCAGCGCCACATGGGCGATGCCACGCGCGGCCTGAAGAACCCGAACCTGGGGCCGATCGGCCCGGGCCCGTTCTACGCCGTGCGCCTGCAACCGGGCGACATCGGCGCCAGTGCCGGCCTGCGCACCGATGACGCTGCCCGCCTGCTCGATGCCGCGGGCCGGCCGCTGCCCGGGCTGTGGGCCGTCGGCAACGATGCGGCCTCGATCATGGGCGGCATCTACACCGGCCCCGGCATCACGCTGGGCCCGGGCATCGTCTTCGGCACGCTGGCCGGCCGGGCGGCGGCCGAACGGGCCGCCCGCTTCGCGGCCGCCGAGAGCGGTAGGTCCGATCCGGCGCCGGCCCCGGCGTCCACGACCGGCCTGCGCGCCGCGGCCTGAGCGGCATCCCCTCTTTCCGCCTGTTTCTCCGACCCACGATCTCCGCCCCATGCACATCGCCCAGACCCTCAGCGGCGCCACCCGCGTCATCGGCATCATCGGCGACCCGATCGCCCAGGTGAAATCGCCCTCGGGCGTGACCCAGGCGCTGATCGACCGCGGCGTCAACGCCGTCGTCATTCCGCTGCACGTGGCAGCGGACGATCTGGCCGCCGTCATCACCACCGCGCAGCGGGTGCGCAATGTCGACGGCTTCATCATCACCGTGCCGCACAAGCTGGCCACCTACGCGCTGTGCGCGACGGCCACCGAGCGCGCCCGCTTCCTGGAAGGCGTCAACGTGCTGCGCCGCAATCCGGACGGCAGCTGGCATGGCGACCATGCCGACGGTCTGGGCTTCGTCGAGGCCCAGCGCCGCGCGGGCTGCGAGCCGGAAGGCCGGCGCGTGCTGCTGGCCGGCGCCGGTGGTGCGGGCTCGGCCATCGCCCAGGCCGTGCTGGAGGCCGGAGCCGCGCAGCTGGCCATCCACGACGGGGACGCCGTGCGCCGCGATGCGCTGATCGCCCGCCTGGCCACGGTCTTCGGCCCACGCGTGCAGGCCGGCAGCGCCGATCCGCGCGGCTTCGACATCGTCTTCAACGCCACGCCGGCCGGCATGCGGCCCGACGACGGCCTGCCCGTCGACATCAGTGGCCTGCACGGCGGCATGTTCGTCGGTGACGTGATCACGATGCCGGCCGTCACCCCGCTGCTGGAGGCCGCCCGCGCGCTCGGCTGCCGCACGCAGGTGGGCGCCGGCATGTTCGCCGCCGTCTGTGAGCGCATGGTCGACTTCCTGCTGGAGGCCGGTCCGCTGGCCGAGGCGGCGGCGGCCGGTGTGGCGGCGGCCGGTGTGGCCCGGGCCTGAAGCGATGGCCGATCTGTCCGATGTCCCGCGCCTCGGCCAGCCGGTGGCGCTGCGCCGCGAGACGGTCGACCTGCTGGTCATCGGCTCCGGTGCCGGCGGGCTGTCGGCGGCCGTCACCGCGGCCACGCTCGGCCTGCGGGTGCGGGTGGTCGAGAAGGCGCCGGTGCTGGGCGGCACCACCGCCTGGTCCGGCGGCTGGATGTGGCTGCCCGGCCATGCCGATGCCCGTGCGGCCGGCATCACCGACACGCCCGAGGCGGCGCGCACCTACCTGCGCCACGAACTGGGGGCGCACCACGACGAGGCCCGCATCGAGGCCTTCCTGCGCCATGCGCCGGCGATGGTCGACTACTTCCGCCGCCACACCGCGATGGACTTCGTTGCCGGCAACGGCGTCCCGGATTTCCACGGCCGCAGCCCGGGGGCCGTCACCGGTGGTCGGCAGTTGTGTGCCGCGCCCTTCGACGGCCGCCTGCTGGGCGCCGATCTGCAGCGCCTGCGCCCGCCGCTGGGCCTGATCGCGCCCTGGGGCATGGGCATCGCCAGCGGGCCCGATCTGCGCGCCTTCCTGCGCTGCACGCGGGATGCGGGCGCGGCCTGGCATGTGCTGCGGCGGCTGGTGCGCCATGGCCTGGATCTGCTGCGCCACGGCCGCGGTCTGCACCTGGTCAACGGCAATGCGCTGGTCGCGCGCCTGCTGCGGTCGGGCCTGGACCGGGGCGTCGGCTTCTGGTGCGATGCCGCCGCGCAAGGCCTGCTGACCGTGCCCGGCGCCGATGGCCGGCCGCGCGTCAGCGGGGCGCGCATCGCCACGCCTGACGGTGGGATCGAGGTGCAGGCCCGCTGCGGCGTGGTGCTGGCCTGCGGCGGCTTTCCGCATGACGCGGCCCGCATCGCGCAGCGCCTGGCCCATGCCCGGGGCGGCCAGCCGCACTGGTCGGCCGCGCCCGACAGCCTCACCGGCGACGGCCTGCGCCTGGGCGAGGCCGTCGGCGCGGTGGTGGCCGACGATCTGGCCGCCGATGCGGCGTGGGCGCCGGTCTCGCGCGTGCCGCAGGCCGATGGCCGCTGCGGCCACTTCCCGCACCTGATCGAGCGGGCCAAGCCGGGGCTGATCGCCGTCACCCGGGGCGGCCGGCGCTTCGTCAACGAGGCGGACTCCTATTTCGACTTCATGAGCGCGCTGTTCGCCGCCTTGCCACCGGACGAACCGGCGCGCGCCTGGCTGCTGTGCGATCACCGCTTCCTGCGCCGCTACGGCCTGGGCGCGGTGCGGCCGCAGCCGCTGCCCATCGGCGCCCACCTGCGCAGCGGCTACCTGAAGCGCGGTGACACGCTGGCCGCACTTGCCCGAGCCTGCGGCATCGACGCCGCCGTGCTGCAGGACACCGTGGCCACCTACAACCGCCATGCCGCCCGCGGCGAGGACCCCGAGTTCGGCCGCGGCGGCACGCCCTACAACCGCGTCAACGGGGATGCCGAGCACGGCCCCAACCCCTGCGTGGCGCCTCTGGGGGCCGGGCCTTACTACGCGGTCGAGGTGCTGCCTGGCAGCCTGGGCACCTTCGCCGGCCTGCGCTGTGATGCCCGCGGCCGCGTGCTGCAGGCCGATGGCGCCCCGATCGCCGGCCTGTGGGCCGCCGGCAACGACATGGCCAGCGTGATGGGCGGCCGCTACCCGAGCGGCGGCATCACCCTCGGCCCGGCGATGACCTTCGGTTGGATCGTCGGCCATGACGCGGCCGGGCGCGAGCCGGGCGCCGAAGACGGCCGTCCGCCCGCGGCGGCCACCGTGGCGGCCACCGAGGCCAGCGCCGCCACGGCGACGGCCTCGGCCACCCCCTGAACCTTGAACCCTGTTCCCGAACCCCGATCCCGGAAGCCCCTCATGCTCTACGACATCGCCACCCTGAAGCTGCGCCTGTTCACTGCCGGCGCCGCCGCCACCGCCGTCGACGCCTGGTGCCGCGCGCCCGAGTCCCGCGGCACGCTGCTGGGCTGCTGGAGCAGCGACATCGGCGACCTCAACGAGCTGCTGGTGCTGCGCGGCTACCCTGACCTGGAGGCGCTGATGGCCGAGCGCCAGCGCGTGCTGATGGCGGCCGACCCCTACGGCTGCGCCGCCCATCTGGTGCATCTGCAGCTCGACAGTTATGCGCCGTTCCCCGGCCTGCCCGACGTGCAGCCGGGCGAGGCCGGACCGGTCTACGAGATCCGCACCTACGAGCTCAGGACCGGCGGCCTGCAGCCCACGCTGGCCGCCTGGGCCGCCGCGCTGCCCGAGCGCACGAAGGTCTCGCCCTGCACCATCGCGCTGTACGCGCTCGACGGCACGCCGCGCATCACCCACATCTGGCCCTCGCGCACGCTCGACGAGCGCTCGAAGGCGCGTGCCGATGCGGTCAAGGCCGGCGTCTGGCCGCCCAAGGGCGGGCCGGACTGGCTGATGCCGGCGATGAAGTCCGGCATCTGGCTGCCGACCGCCGTCTCGCCGCTGCGCTGAGACCTGCCGCGAGGCCGCGACGGGACCTGGCGCGCCAGACGCCAGGCCCGCCGGCCGTCCGGCCTGCCGGCCCGACCCGCCGGGCCAGGACCCGTGGCCCGCGCCGTGCGCCGGGCCCCGCCGATGACCGATCCAGGAGACCGATGATGAACGCCGTGAGCCGGTGGGGCTGCCGCCTGACCGAAGGATTGATGGTGCTGATGCTGGCCGCGATGGTGGTGATGGTGTTCGCCAACGTCGCGCTGCGCTACCTGTTCGACAGTGGCCTGTCGGCCAGCGAGGAGCTGGCGCGCTGGCTGTTCGTGTGGATGACCTTTCTCGGTGCCGCGCTCGCCTTGCGCGAGGGCGGCCACATGGGCGCCGATCTGGTCATCGACCGCCTGCCGCGGCCGCTGCGGCGCGCGCTGCAGCTGTTCACCTTGCTGTCCATGGCGGCCATCACCGTGCTGATGCTGCAGGGGGCCTGGGCCCAGATGGTGATCAACCGCGAGACGGTGGCGCCGGGCACCGGCGCACCGGTGGCCTGGTTCTACGCCTCGGGTGTGGTGTTTGCCGTCGGCGCGCTGCTGGCCCTGGGCGCCGACATCGTCGCCGTGCTGCGCGGGCAACCGACCGCCGCCGAGCGGGCGCTGGCCGATGCACCGGGCGAAGCCCACGGCGCGACGCCGCCCGCCACCCGTGCGCAGGAGGCCGCATGACCATCGTGCTGTTCCTCGGCTCGCTGCTGGCCGCGATGGCCATCGGCTTTCCGATCGCCTATGCGCTGCTGGCCTCGGGCGTGGCCCTGATGTGGCAGCAGGACCTGTTCGACGCGCAGATCCTGGCGCAGAACGTGATCAACGGTGCCGACAGCTTCCCGCTGCTGGCCGTCCCCTTCTTCATGCTGGCCGGCGAGATCATGAACGTCGGCGGCCTGAGCCGGCGCATCGTCCATCTGGCGCTGACGCTGGTCGGCCACTGGCGTGGCGGTCTGGGCTTCGTCACCATCGTCGCGGCCTGCCTGCTGGCCGCGCTGTCGGGCTCGGCCGTGGCCGACACGGCCGCGCTCGCCGCGCTGCTGCTGCCGATGATGAGGCGTGCCGGCCATGACCCGGCACGCGCCGGCGGCCTGATCGCCGCGGCCGGCATCATCGCGCCGGTGATCCCGCCGTCGATCGGCTTCGTGATGTTCGGCGTCGCGGCCAATGTCTCGATCAGCAAGCTGTTCCTGGCCGGCATCGTGCCGGGGCTGATGCTGGCGGTGGCCATCGCCATCGCCTGGGCCTGGGTGGTGCGGCGCGAGGACGTCGTGCCGCCGCCCCGGGCCAGCTGGGCCGAGCGGGGCCAGGCCCTGCGCGATGCGGTCTGGGCCCTGGTGCTGCCGGTGGTGGTGGTCGGGGGCCTGAAGGCCGGCGTCTTCACGCCGACCGAGGCCGCGGTGGTGGCGGCCGTCTATGCGCTGGCCGTCTCGCTGCTGGTCTACCGCGAGCTGCGTGTGCACCAGCTCTACGCCGTCTTCGCCAGCGCGGCACGCACCACGGCCATCATCATGTTCCTGGTCGCGGCCGCGATGGTCAGCGCCTGGCTGATCACGGTGGCCGACATTCCCGGCCAGATGATCGGCCTGCTGCAGCCGCTGATGGACCGTCCGGTGCTGCTGATGGCCGCCATCCAGCTGCTGATCGTGGCGGTGGGCACGGCGATGGACATGGCGCCCACCATCCTGATCCTGGCGCCGGTGCTGATGCCGGTGGTCAAGGCCGCGGGCATCGATCCGGTGTACTTCGGCGTGCTGTTCGTGATGAACACCGCCATCGGCCTGATCACCCCGCCGGTGGGCACGGTGCTGAACACGGTGGCCGGCGTCGGCAAGCTGAAGTTCGATGCCGTCACCCGCGGCGTGCTGCCCTTCCTGACCGCCCAGATGCTGGTGCTGGTGCTGCTGGTGGCCTTCCCGGCCCTGGTCACCGTGCCGGCGCAATGGCTGACCCGCTGAAACGGATGCGCGCGATGACCGCGATGACCCCCCCCCCGCTGTCGCTGGCCCAGCTGGTCAGCCTGCCCAGCCCGCCGCCCGAACTGCTGCGTCTGGCCGCGGCCACCGGCTGTACCGGCGTCGGCCTGCGGCTGCGGCCCTCGGCCCCGGGCGGGCCCTTCCATGACCTGATCGGCGACCCCGCCCTGCTGCGGCAGACGCAGGCGGTGATGCGCGACACCGGCGTGCGCATCCTCGATCTGGAGGTGCTGCGCCTGACGCCCGAGGTGAGGATCGCCGACTTCGAGCCGCTGCTGGCCACCGGCCAGGCGCTCGGTGCCCGCCATCTGCTGGTCAGCGGCGAGGATGGCGAGCCGCAGCGCCTGCGCGCGAACTTCCACGCGCTGTGCGAGGCGGCCGCGGCCCATGGCCTGAGCGCCGATCTGGAGTTCATGCCCTGGACGGCCGTGTCCTGCCTGCGCGAGGCGGTGGCGGTGCTGCGCGATGTCGACCATCCGGCCGCCGGCCTGCTGGTCGATGCGCTGCACCTGTTCCGCTCGGACAGCCCGCTGGACGAGCTGGCGCAGGTGCCGGCGCACTGGCTGCACTACGCGCAGATCTGCGATGCCCGGCGGCCGGCGCCCACCCGCACCGAGGACCTGATCCACGATGCCCGGCAGGACCGCCTGCTGCCCGGCGAGGGCGATTTCCCGCTGGCCGATCTGCTGGCCCTGCTGCCGCCGACACTGCCGCTGAGCATCGAGATCCCGAGCGTGCGGCGGCTGCAGGCGCTGGGCGCACCGGCCTGGGCGGCGCAGGCGGCACAGGCCGTGCGCGCGCTGCTGGCGCGGACCGGCCGCGCGCCGGGCTGAAGAAGCGCCTTCAGCGCACGTCTTCGAGCACCGCCTGCAGATGCCAGCCGGCGTCGCAGGTCTCGTCCCAGGCGGCTTCGAGCGCCTCGACCTGGTGCTGGGCGGTCTCGGTCTCGCCCCAGGGGATGGTCTGGAAGGCGTCGCCGGCCTCGCGCAGCGCGGTGGCCAGTTGCTCGGTGGCCTGGGCGGCCAGGCTCTGCACCAGCTCGTCCTGGGCCTCGAAGGCGAGGTCGGCGCTCTGGCCCAGCTGGCCGCCCAGCTCGGTGGCGTACTCGGCCAGGCTGGCCACCTGGGTGCTCCAGTCGCTGGAGGCGGCGGCGGCTGCCGGCTCGGCGCTGAGCGCGGCCAGGCGGCTGCGCAGGGCCTGCACGGCCAGCACGATGCGGCTGAAGGCGTCGCCGGCGTCCTCGGCGCTTTCGTCGTCGTGGGCGTGATCGGGGTCGTGGTCGGGGTCGTGGTCGGTCATGGCGGTGTCGTCCGGGATCGGATCGTTCTGCGGATCAGGGAAGGTTGAAGGGGCTGAGCGAGGCTCAGCCGCGGTCGTCGGGGGCGAGGCCATCGGCGCCGTCGGACGGGGCTCCGGTGGGCGCGTCGTGGTCGTCGAGGTCGAGCTCGGCATCGGGCTCGTCGGCCTCGTCATCTGCCTCGTCGCCCAGCGGCCGCAGGCCGCGCGGGTCGCCGATCAGCGCCTTGCGGCCGGCCTTGCGGGCGGCGGTACGCGCGGCGATCTTCGCCTCACGTTCGGCGTCACGCAGCACGGCCTGGGCCTCCCAGGCGATGAACTCCTCGGGCGTCTCCAGCGTCATGCGGCCCCAGGCGCCGGCGCGGAAGTCGTTGAGCACCACCTCGGCGGCCTTCTGCCAGTTGATGCGCCCGCCGCTCATCAGCGCGGCGCGGCGCCGTCCGATCTCCTCCAGCAGCTGCTCGGCCGGCAGGCCCAGATGGGCCTCGGTCAGCTTGTAGCGCTGGCGCAGGGCGTCGGGGTGGCGCACGACGGTGCGCTCCAGCAGCGCCATCGCCACCTCCTGCTCGTCATAGGCATTGCGGCCCACGCTGCCGCCGGCGGCCAGCAGCCAGCCGCTGGTCTCGATGCGGATGCGCGGCCACAGCATGCCGGGCGTGTCGAACAGGTAGCAGTCGGTGGCCAGGTTGATGCGCTGCTCGGTCTTGGTGATGCCGGCCTCGTCGCCGGTCTTGGCCAGCTTGCGGCCGGCCAGGGTGTTGACCAGCGTGGACTTGCCGACGTTGGGCACACCGCAGATCAGCACCCGCACCGGCTTGGCCATGCCGCCGCGGTTGGGCACCAGCGCGCGGCAGGCCTGCACCAGCGCCTGGGCCGGCGCCTTGACGCTGGCGTCCAGGCCGATGGCGCGGGTGTCGGGCCGGGCGCGGAAATGCGCCAGCCACGCCTCGGTGGTGGCGGCGTCGGCGATGTCCTGCTTGTTCAGCACCTTCAGCGAAGGCTTGCCGGCGGTCAATTCCGCCAGCAGCGGGTTCTCGCTGGAGCCGGGCAGGCGTGCATCGAGCAGCTCGATGACGACGTCGATGTCGGGCACACGCTCGCCGATCGCCTTGCGCGTGGCGTGCATGTGGCCGGGAAACCATTGGACAGACATGGCCGGATTGTCGCCGAGGCCGGCCATCCCCTGTCTCCGGCACGGCTCCACGGGTGTCCGCCGGCCCCGTGCGCGCCGTGGGCAGGGGTGTCCATCCCTTGTCCGTCAAGTCCGGGCTCGGGGTGTCCCCCCATGGTCCGGGGCACTCTTTTACTGACAATGTGAGCGGCAAATGCGGGTCCGATCCGGTGCCCGCCGATGCCGCTTCCGGCCCTGGGTCCTCGGCCCTCGGCCCGTCGCCCTCCGCTCGTCAGCCCTCCGCCCGCGCCCTCCGTCATCGCCCATTCCTGCGCCGGTCCGGACCTTCCGTCCGTCCCGTCCGTGATCATGCAGATCCACAGCCGTCTGTCCCTGTCCGCCCACCCCAGCGCCTTCATGCTGCTCGACACCTGGATCGACGGCCAGCGGATGGACGTCGGCCTGGTGCGGCGCTGGTCGGTGACGGGTGGTGGAGACGGTGCAGGGATGGATGCACTGGCCGATGTCGAGGGCCCGCAGCAGGCCGTGCGCCTGCTGCGGGCCCGTCTCGAACGCCGCTCGCCCTGCTGCCGGCTGCACCGCCTGATGCTGGGCGACGTGGCCGATCCACACGACATCGAGACCCGCCTGTGCCAGACGCTCGGACAGTGCGCCGCCGATGACGCCCTGCTGGTCATCTGCACCCGGCGCGACGCCCATGCGCGTGCCCTCCGGACGCTCCATCTGAGGGCTGGGTCGTTCATGCCGGGTCTGGATCTGCTCGATGCGCCGGTGCCCGCGTACGGGCCGTCGCCGTGCACGGCCCGTGCGGCGGCCGGGACCGGGCGGCCGGTCCCGGCAGGAGGGCGTCGGCGCACCGATCGATGCCTGTTGCTGACCGGCTGAAGAGGGGGTTCACCGTCCGTAACGGGGATGTGCAGCGGCTGACGACCAGGTCCCGCACCGTCCACCGTGAACATTTCCGCAGGTCTGTCCCTGGCTGGGTCGCCGTCCGCGCCCGGGCCAGGGTCTGCGACTACATTGCGCGCTTGTTGCCGCCTGACGTTTCGACGCAGCGGCCACATGCGTCCGCGCCACGCAGTACCAGCCGACGACCATGACCTTCCACGCCCGCCTTCTTCTGCCTCAACCCGGCACCCCCCTGATGGTCTTCCACATCCGCCTCGACGGGATGGAGGGCCACCTCGGCCTGGTGCAGGGCCGCCTGGTCGGCGGGCGGCCCGAGGTGTCTGAGCTCGGTCGCCAGTGCATGCTGCGCCTGCGGGCGCTCGGCCTGCGCAGCCATCCGCTGAGCCAGATGGTGGCCGTGGCCGTCGACAACCACGGCCGTCTGGCCGATCTGCTGCGGCGCAGCGCGGGCCTGCTGGAAGCCGGGGACACGCTGCTGCTGCTGTGTCCGGATGCGGCCGCGTACTCGCGTGCCCTGCGTGAGCTGCAGGGCGCACCGTCGGCCCGCCGTGCGGCCATGCCGACGGGCTCCCGGGTCCTGTCCCCCGGCGCACCGCCGCCCGTCCTGCATGAGGTCTGGTCCGGTCCCGCGGACGACGTGCGGCCCCTGGCGGCCGACGGTGTGGCCGAGCCGCGTCCGTTCATGACCCTGGCCTTCGCCTGAGGCCGCGGCCGCGCGGGGAGGGCGCGGCCCCGCGGCCGTCCTGGCCCCGGCGGCCCCCGTCGGCACCCGGTGGCCCCCGTCCGGTGCCCGGGCACGGGCGTGGCGCGTCCGCGTGCACGGCCACGGTGCCGGCCGCACCACCGCGTGGCCTGCGGCGCGTGATCCGCCCACCGTCCACCCCCGGGCGCGCGGCGCGGTGGATGGCACGCTTCTCGCTGTCTGCGAACTCCAGAAGCTGACCAAACGGTCAGAAAGCTGAACACCTCGCCCGAGGTGCCGTCCCCAGCACAGGAGTCCGCGTGACCGCACGTCCCGTCCCCGACCTCCGCGCCGGCCGCCTGCCGGCCGCCGAGTACGCCCGGCGCTTCGCCGATGTGCAGCCGCCGCTGACCGCCGCCCAGGCGGTGCTGGAGGCCGAGCGCTGTCTGTACTGCCATGACGCGCCCTGTGAGACGGCCTGCCCGACCGGCATCCCGGTGCCGCAGTTCATCCGCCGCATCGGTGACGGCAATCTGCGCGGGGCGGCCCAGGCCATCCTGGCGGCCAATCCGCTGGGCGGCCTGTGCGCCCGGGTCTGTCCGACCGAGGAGCTGTGCGAGCAGGTCTGCGTGCGCCACACGCAGCAGGGCCAGCCGATCGCCATCGGCCGCCTGCAGCGCCATGCGGTCGATGCGGTGATGCACCTGCCGCTGCCCACGCTGCTGCCCGCGGCCCCGGCCACCGGGCGGCACGTGGCGGTGGTGGGCGCCGGCCCGGCCGGGCTGGCCTGTGCGCAGCAGCTGGCCCTGCGCGGCCACCGCGTGACCGTGTACGACGCCCATGAGCGGCCGGGCGGCCTCAACGAGTACGGCCTGGCCCGCTACAAGACACCGGGCGACTTCGCCCAGCGCGAGGTGGCCTGGCTGCTGGGCCAGGGCGACATCCGCGTGCGCAGCGGCTGGCGGCTGGAGACCGCGGCGCAGCTGGCATCGCTGCGCGAGGGCCACGACGCCGTGTTCCTCGGCCTCGGCCTGGGCGACACCCAGCGCCTGGGCCTGGACGGCGAGGACCTGTCGGGCGTCGAGGATGCCGTCGCCTTCATCGCCCGCCTGCGCCAGACGGCCGACCTGAGCACCCTGCCGGTGGGCCGCCGCGTGGTGGTGATCGGCGGCGGCATGACGGCCATCGATGCGGCCGTGCAGTGCCGGCTGCTCGGCGCCGAGCAGGTGACGCTGGCCTATCGCCGGGGGGCCGAGACCATGGGCGCCTCGGTCGACGAGCAGCGCTGGGCGCTGCACAACGGTGTGGTCATCCGCCACTGGCTGGCGCCGCAGGCCCTGGTGGGCGAGGGCGGTGCGCTGCGGGCGGTGACGCTGGCGCAGCAGGCGCTGCTGGACGGCCGCCTGGAGCCGACCGGCGAGATCGAGACCCTGCCGGCCGACCTGCTGCTCAAGGCCATCGGCCAGAAGCTGGCCACCCCCTGGGCCACCGACGCCGGCCTGGCCACCGCCGGCGGCAAGCTGCAGGCCGATGCCGACGGCGCGACGCCGCTGCCCGGCGTCTGGGCCGGTGGCGACTGCGTGGCCGGCGGCCGCGACCTCACCGTCTGGGCGGTCGAGCACGGCAAGCGGGCCGCCGCCGCCATCGACCGCCATCTGCGGGGCTGAAGCCCGCCGCCGGCCGCCCGGTCCGTCACCGCGGTGGCCTGCGCCGCCGCGCCCCCTGATCCAGCCCCTCATCTCCGGAGCCACTGCCATGGCCGATCTGCGCAGCACCTTCGTGGGCATCTCCAGCCCCAACCCCTTCTGGCTGGCCAGCGCGCCGCCCACCGACAAGGCCTACAACGTCAACCGCGCCTTCGAGGCGGGCTGGGGCGGCGTGGTCTGGAAGACGCTCGGCGAGGATCCGCCGGTGGTCAACGTGCACGGCCCGCGCTACGGCACGCTGCTGTCGCCCGACCGCCGCGTGCTGGGCTTCAACAACATCGAGCTGATCACCGACCGCCCGCTGGCGCTGAACCTGCAGGAGATCCGCCAGGTCAAGCGCGACTGGCCCGACCGCGCGCTGGTGGTCTCGCTGATGGTGCCCTGCAACGAGCAGAGCTGGAAGACCATCCTGCCGATGGTCGAGGACACCGGCGCCGACGGCATCGAGCTGAACTTCGGCTGCCCGCACGGGATGAGCGAGCGCGGCATGGGCGCGGCCGTCGGCCAGGTGCCCGAGTACATCGAGATGGTCACCGCCTGGTGCAAGCACCACGGCCGCCTGCCGGTGATCGTCAAGCTCACGCCCAACATCACCGATGTGCGGCATCCGGCGCGCGCCGCGAAGCAGGGCGGCGCCGATGCGGTCAGCCTGATCAACACCATCAACTCGATCATCGGCGTCGATCTGGAGACCCTCACGATGACGCCCAGCACCGGCGGCCGGGGCAGCCACGGCGGCTACTGTGGGCCGGCGGTCAAGCCCATCGCGCTGAACATGGTGGCCGAGATCGCGCGTGATCCGCTGACGGCCGGCCTGCCGATCTCGGGCATCGGCGGCGTCAGCAGCTGGCGCGATGCGGCCGAGTTCCTGGCGCTGGGCGCCAGCAATGTGCAGGTCTGCACCGCCGCCATGGTCCATGGCTTCCGCATCGTGCAGGAGATGATCTCCGGCCTGGACAGCTACCTGGACGAGCGCGGCCTGCCCGATCTGGCCGCCATCCAGGGCAAGGCCGTGCCCACGGTCTCGGACTGGCGCTTCCTCAACCTGAACCACGTTTCCAAGGCCGTCATCCGCCCGGACGCCTGCATCCAGTGCGGCCGCTGCCACGTGGTGTGCGAGGACACCTCGCACCAGGCCATCACGGCGCTCAAGAACGGCCAGCGCCACTTCGAGGTGAAGGAGGACGAGTGCGTGGGCTGCAATCTGTGCGTGTCCATCTGCCCGGTGCCCGGCGCGATCACGATGCGTGACCTGGCCCCGGGCGAGGTCGATGCCCGCACCGGACAGCCGGTGCCGGCCGCGCACCGCGACTGGCGCACCCATCCGAACAACCCGCTGCGCGAGGCCGGCGTCGGTGCCGGCGTGGCCCGTCCTTGACCCGATCCTGAGGAGACCGTGCGATGAGTGACACCCTGCTGATCCGTGGCGGCACCGTGGTGAACGCCGACCGTGAGAGCCGTGCCGACGTGCTGTGCGTGGGCGGCCTGATCACCGCCGTGGCGCCCGACCTGGAGGCCCCTGTCGGCGCCACCGTGGTCGATGCCGGCGGCCAGTACGTGATGCCCGGCGGCATCGATCCGCACACCCACATGCAGCTGCCCTTCATGGGCACCGTCACGCGGGACGACTTCTACAGCGGCACCGCCGCCGCCCTGGCCGGCGGCACCACCACCATCATCGACTTCGTGATCCCCGATCCGAAGCAGCCGCTGATGGACGCCTACCGCACCTGGCGCGGCTGGGCCGAGAAGGCCGCCAGCGACCACGCCTTCCACGTCGCCATCACCTGGTGGGACGACAGCGTGCATGCCGACATGGGCACGCTGGTGCGCGAGGAGGGCGTCAACAGCTTCAAGCACTTCATGGCCTACAAGAACGCCATCATGTGCGACGACGAGACGCTGGTGCGCAGCTTCCGTCGGGCGCTGGAGCTGGGCGCCATGCCCACCGTGCACGCCGAGAACGGCGAGCTGGTCTTCCTGCTGCAGCAGGAGGTCAAGGCGCGCGGCGTGACCGGGCCCGAGGGCCATCCGCTGTCGCGCCCGCCGGCCGTCGAGGCCGAGGCCGCGCAGCGCGCCATCGCCATCGCCGACGTGCTGAACGTGCCGATCTACGTCGTGCACGTCTCGTGCGCCGAATCGGCCGAGGCCATCGCCCGCGCCCGCGCCCGCGGCCAGCGCGTGTTCGGCGAGGTGCTGGCCGGCCATCTGCTGATCGACGACAGCGTCTACCGCCATCCGGACTTCGCCTTCGCCGCCGCGCACGTGATGAGCCCGCCCTTCCGCGAGAAGACCCACCAGGAGGCGCTGTGGCGCGGCCTGCAGGCCGGCCATCTGCACACCACCGCGACCGACCATTGCAGCTTCTGCGCCGAGCAGAAGGCGATGGGCCGGCTGGACTTCGGCAAGATCCCCAACGGCACCGGCGGCGTGGAGGAGCGGCTGACCGTGCTGTGGGATGCCGGCGTCAACAGCGGCCGGCTGACGCCCAGCGAGTTCGTCGCCATCACCTCGGCCAACGCGGCCCGGCTGTTCAACCTCTATCCGCGCAAGGGCCTGGTGGCGCCGGGCGCCGATGCCGATCTGGTGGTCTGGGATCCGGCGGCCCACCACACGATCTCGGTGGCCAGCCAGCACTCGCGGGGCGACTTCAACCTCTTCGAAGGCCGCCCGGTCGTGGGCCGGCCCAGCCACACCGTCAGCCAGGGCCGCGTCGTCTGTGCCCTGGGCGATCTGCGGGCCGAGCGCGGCGCCGGCCGCTACCTGAAGCGCCCGCCCTTCGGCCCGCAGTTCAGCGCGCTGGGCAAGCGGGCCGCGCTGCAGGCGCCCACGCCCGTCCTGCGCTGACCCCACCCCTGATTCCGGAGCTCTCCCATGACCGCGCTCACCGCCCTGGACCTTGCCACCCTGCGCATCAACGGCCCGCGCCTGTGGGCCAGCCTGATGGAGCTGGCCACCATCGGCGCCACGCCCAAGGGCGGCGTCTGCCGGCTGGCGCTCACCGCGCTCGACGGCCAGGGCCGCGACCTCGTCACCCGCTGGGCGCGCGAGGCCGGCCTGACCGTCACCGTCGACCGGATCGGCAACATCTTCATGCGCCGCCCGGGCCGTGACGACAGCCTGCCGCCCATCGTCACCGGCAGCCACATCGACACCCAGCCCACCGGCGGCAAGTTCGACGGCAACTACGGCGTGCTGGCCGGGCTGGAGGTGATGCGCACGCTCAACGACCTGGGCCTGCAGACCGAAGCCCCGCTGGAGGTGGTGGCCTGGACCAACGAGGAGGGCTCGCGCTTCGTGCCGGTGATGATGGGCTCGGGCGTGTTCGCCGGCGCCTTCAGCCTGGAGACCGCCCATGCCGCGACCGACCTGGACGGCAGGACGGTGAAGGACGAGCTGCAGGCCATCGGCTACCTCGGCGCCGAGGTGCCGGGTCAGCATCCGATCGGCGCCTATTTCGAGACCCACATCGAGCAGGGCCCGGTGCTGGAGGACCACGGCAAGACCATCGGCATCGTCACCGGCGTGCTGGGCATCCGCTGGTACGACTGCGTGGTCACCGGCATGGAGGCCCATGCCGGCCCGACGCCGATGGCCCTGCGCAAGGATGCGCTGCAGGTCGCCACGCGGCTGATGCAGCAGGTGGTGGCCTGCGCCCACCGCCATCCGCAGGCCGATGGCGTGAACCACGGCCGCGGCACCGTCGGCATGGTGCAGGTCTTCCCGAACAGCCGCAACGTGATCCCGGGCCGCGTCACCTTCAGCATCGACCTGCGCAATGCCAGCGACGCGCTGTGCGACGCGATGGACGCCGACATCCGCGCCGTGGCCGCGCGCCTGGCGGCCGACAGCGGCCTGTCCATCACGATCACGCCGGTGTCGGCCTACCCGGCCCAGCCCTTCCATGCCGACTGCGTGCAGGCGGTGGCCGCCGCCGCCGAGCGCCTGGGCTACAGCGCGATGCCGGCGGTCTCGGGCGCCGGCCACGATGCCGTCTACATGGCCCGTCTGGCGCCGGCCGGCATGATCTTCATCCCGTGCAAGGACGGCATCAGCCACAACGAGATCGAGGACGCCGATCCGGCCCACATCGAGGCCGGCTGCAACGTGCTGTTGCAGGCGATGCTGGAGCGCGCGGGCTGAAGGCCTGGGCCTGGGCCTGGGCCTGGGCGCGGGCGCGGGCGCGGGCCCTCGACCCGGGGGCGCGGCGCCCAGGGCCCGGCCGGCGTCAGGGCTGGACCGGCAGCCGCCGCAGCGTGGCCGGGGCGCCATCGTGCAGCAGCTCGGCCAGCGTCAGCACCTGTTCCAGGTGATGGACGCCGGGCGGCAGCCGGCCGTCGAGCAGCAGGCGGGCCACGCGGGCGGCCACGGCCGCGGTGCAGGCGGCTTCGCCGTCGCCGCCCAGCGCCCAGGCGGCGCGCTGTCCGGCAGCGCCCAGGGCCTCGACCTGCACGCAGAAGCCGGTGCCCCCGACCGGCAGCCGGGCCGCGCTCCAGGCCAGCAGCCGCGCCAGGCCCGCCATCGGCAGCCAGCGCGGGGCGCGCACCCAGGCTAGGCCGGCCAGCAGCGCCGTCACCCACCGCGAGTCCAGGCACAGCCAGGTCGCGGCCGAATCCAGCGGCAGGGTCCGCGGCAGCGTGTGCTGGTCCGAGAAGTCGAAGCGCCAGGCCCGGCGGCGACCCAGCGGTGCCGGCAGGCGCACCCGGCGCGCGTCGCCGAAGCCGCGCACGGTGTGCGGGCCCGTGCCGGTGTGCAGCGTGTAGGGCCGGCCCAGACGCGCCAGCGTCCAGCCGATGGCGGCCAGGCCGTGCACCTCGCCCGCGCCCAGCAGCACCGTGATGTCCGCGTGTCTCAGCGGTCCCAGCCGCTCGCAGGCCTCGCGCACCAGCAGATGGCTCAGCCCCGGGGCGACGCCGACGCTCAGCACCGCGCAGCTGTGCGCCGCGCCGGGCGTGCCGGTGCCCGGCGCCGCGGCCGTCCACTGCGCTTGCACCGCCTGCAGCACCTCGGCCGTGGCGGAGACGTCGACATAGTGGATGCCGGCGGCCCGGCATTGCGCCGCCAGCCCCGGGCTCAGCGCCTCCACGCCGTTGACCAGCACGGCCGCGCCCTCGGCCAGGGTGGCCGGTGCCAGCCGGCCGTCGGCGTCCAGCGCCACGGCCCGCACGCGCGGGCCCAGCGGCTGGCAGAAGGCCTCGGCCTGCGCCAGGCGGCGGCCGACGACGCCGATGCGGCAGCGGCTGTCCCGCAGCAGCGTGCGCACGATGCCGCTGCCGACCGCACCGTAGCCGCCGACCACCAGCACCCGGGGGGCGGGATCCCGGTCCGGCGGCGGCGGTGCGGACGGTCCGTGCATCGATGGGGGCCGGGGCTCGATCCGCGGCCGGGGGGTGGGCATGAAGGTTCTCCTGCGCTCTGGTCAGCCCCCATGCTAGAAAGCGATGAGAATCATTCTCGTCATCTGACACAGGAAATCGGGAGCGATGCGCATGCGAAACGGAGCCGATCCCGGCTGCACGGGCGCCGCGGCCGACGCGGCCGACGGCTGGATCGAACGGACCGTGCTGGCCGACGGGCTGACGCTGGTCAGCTCGCGCTACCCGCCGTCGGTCGACCGGGTCGAGGCCTCGGACCAGGATGCGGCCGGCCCGACGCTGGTGATCACCTACGGGCTGGCCGGCGAGTCCTGCTTCGTCGCTGAGGACGGCGCCCGGGTGCGCTTTGCCGCCGGTCGGACCACCTTGACCGCCTTTGCCCGCACGCGCGGTGAGCGGCACATCCAGGCCGGCGTCGCCGTGCGCCAGTTGCGCCTGGTGCTGCACGGCCCGGCCTTGCTGCGCTATCTGGGTGAGGCGGCGGTGGCGCGCCTGGCCAGCCGCCGCGGTCTGATGCATCTGGGCGAGCAGGCGACCGCGCCCTGGTGCCGGCAGCTGCTGCGGCCACTGCTGCGGCCGGACGGCACGGCGCCGGTGGACCGCCACATCGCGGCCCTGACGCTGGCGGCCGAGCACCTGCGCCCGCTGGCGGCGGCCCTGTCCGGGGTGCCCGCAGCCGGGGCGGCGCGTGCAGCGGCAGCAGAGGCCGGATCGCCGCTCCGCCTGTCGATGGCCGATCTGCAGAAGCTGGCCCGTGCCCGCGACCTGATGCAGCAGCGGCTGGACCAGCCGCTGACCCTGCCCGCGCTGTGCCGGGCCGTCGGCCTCAACGAGTGCACGTTCAAGCGGGGCTTTCGGGAGGTGCATGGCCGCACGCCGCGCCAGTACCTGATCGGCCTGCGCATGCAGCGCGCCCAGGCGCTGTTGCACGCCGGGCTGCCGGTGTCGCAGGTCGGCCAGGCGGTGGGCTACCGGCATGCGGCGAGCTTCAGCGCCGCCTACCGCCGCCACCACGGCGTGGCGCCGTCCACCGTCGGGCGTTGAGGTCCGGGCGGACGGCAGGCTCACGCGCCCGCACCAGCCCCCACGGCCCGGCGCCGGCCGTGCGCCCCGGCTAGCCCAGCCCGCAGCCCTTGAGCACCATGCCGAGCACGTGCGCCTCGGCGCGTGCGTGGTCTTCGGCCGTCAGCGTCTCGCGGCCCAGCACGGCGCGGATCTGCACGTCGAAGTCGGCATAGGTCTGGGTCATCGCCCACAGCGTGAAGAACAGGTGGGTGCTGTCGAGCGGCGGCAGGCGGCCTTCGGCGATCCAGCCGTCGAGCACCGCGGCCTTGTCGCGCACCATCGCGTGCAGATGGCCGCGCAGGGCCTCGCCGACCACCGGCGCGCCGTGCAGCAGCTCGTTGGCGAAGACGCGGCTGGCGTCCGGCCGTTCGCGGCTGAGCGCCATCTTGCGGCGCACGTAGTGGCTCAGCGCCTCGCGCGGGTCGGCCTCGGGCACCAGCGCGTCGGTCGGGTCCAGCCAGTCGGCCAGCACCGCGTCGAGCACGGCCTGGTAGAGCTCGCGCTTGTGGCCGAAGTAGTAGTGCAGATTGGCCTTGGGCAGGCCGGCCACCTCGGCGATCTCGGCCATGGTGGCGCCCTGGAAGCCGGTGCGCGCGAACACCTGCTCGGCCGCACGCAGGATGGCGGCCTCGTTGGCCTGGCGGATCTGGCCCTTGCGGGGCGCCGGGGGGGCGGTCGTCATGGGGCGGCGAGCTTAACCGCAGCAGGGGCGGGCGGCCACCGCCCGCGGCCGCTCAGGGGGGCGGATCGGGGGCCGGATCAGGGGGCCGGATCGCCGTCCAGCAGCCGCTGCAGCGGCCAGGCCTCGCGGCAGACGCAGTCGGCGATGGCCTCGATGTCGGTCAGCGCCAGCAGGGGTGGCCGGTCCTCGTCGCTGAGCGGGTAGGGGCCTTCGGCCGCGTCGGTGGCCACCGCCACGCGGCCCGGCCACTGCGGGCCCAGCGGTGGCTGCCCGACGCTGGGCCGCCAGACCTCCAGCTTGGGGAAACCGCCCTGCTTGAAGCCCTCGATTAGCACCAGGTCGCACGGCGACAGATGGCCGAGCAGCTCGCGCAGCGTGGGCTCGGGCGCGCCGCGCAGCTCGTGCATCAGCGCCCAGCGGCTGCGGCCGATCAGCACCACCTCCTGGCTGCCGGCCTCGCGCAGGCGGTGGCTGTCCTTGCCCGGGCGGTCGACCTCGATGTCCTTGTGCGAGTGCTTGATCAGCGAGACGCTCAGGCCGCGCGCGCGCAGTGCGGGGATCAGCCGTTCGAGCAGGGTGGTCTTGCCCATGCCGGAACGGCCGGCGATACCGAAGATCTTCATGTGCTGGATCAGGGTCGGGGGACGGCGTCTGCGGCACGATGGCGGGCGGAGCGGCGCGGGGCCGTCTCCGCCGACGACGGCCGCGGCACGGTCGTCCATTGCAGGGCCGTCGAGGCCGGGGGAGTCTACGTGGACACAGCGCGACGCGCGTGGTTGTTCGGCCGCCGTCCGGCGGCGGCGCAGGGGGCTGCGGCGGCCCGGCCGGCCGGTGCTGACGGGGGTGCTGATGCGGGTGCCGACGCCGGTGCCGGTGCCGGTGCCGATGCCCGTGCCGTGCCCGAGGGCGCAGCACCGGCGGCCGGTCCGGCCGTGCCGCGGCAGGTCGCCCGCCCGCAGCCGGGCTGTCTGGCCCTGCGCGGCATCGACTGCCGGCTGTGCGCCGACAGCTGCGAGCCGCGCGCCCTGCGCTTCCGGCCGCGCCAGGGCGGCATGCCCCTGCCGGTGGTCATCGAGGCCGATTGCAGCGGCTGCGGCGATTGCCTGGCGGTGTGCCCGACCGCCGCGCTGCTGCTGGTGCCGGTGACGGCGGCCGCCGCCGCGGCCGGCCGGGCCTGAGCCCCCGCCGGCGGAGTCGGCGGGGCGCGCGCCGCCCGTCCAGGCGGGATGGACGCCCGCTCAGGCCGGTTCAGGCGCTCAGTGCGGGCTCTTCACCGGCACGGCCGGCACCGCCGTCGACACCTCGCCCGCCTTGGGCGCGCCGATGGGCTGGACGATCGGCGGCAGCGTGTGGGCGATGCCCTTGTGGCAGTCGATGCAGGTCTGGCCGGCGCCGAAGGCCGTCTGGTGGCGGGTCGCCGCGCGGCTGTTCTGCTCCGCGTAGTCCATCGACGCGAAGTTGTGGCAGTTGCGGCACTCGCGGCTGTCGTTGGCCTTCATGCGGTCCCACTCGTGCTGGGCCAGGATCGGCCGCTTGGCGTTGAACTTCTCCGGCGTGTCGATCGAGCCCAGGATCTTGTGCAGCACCTCGTTGCTCGCCTGGATCTTGCGGATCATCTTCGGGCCCCATTCCTTGGGCACGTGGCAGTCCGGGCAGGTGGCGCGCACGCCGGTGCGGTTCTGGTAGTGGATGGTGTTGCGGTACTCGACGTAGACGTTGTCCTTCATCTCGTGGCAGGAGATGCAGAAGGCCTCGCGGTTGGTCCATTCCATCGCGGTGTTGAAGCCGCCCCAGAACAGGATGCCCAGCACGAAGGCGCCGGACAGCATCCAGAAGCGCTTGGTGCGCACCAGCGCGCGCACGCAGGTCAGAAGGCCGCTCATCGGGAATGCTCCGTCACTGCAGGCCACGGGCCCGCTGGTAGGTGTTGCTCACCAGCGGCTTGGCATCGCTCTGCGGCACGTGGCACTGGGTGCAGAAGTAGCGCCGCGGGCTGACCTGGTCGAGCTCCACGCCGTCGCGGGTCTTGAAGTGGGTGACGCTGATCTTGGTCGCGCCGCTTTCCTTGGTCTTCTGCCAGGCATGGCAGTCCATGCACTTGTTGAAGTTCTTCGTCACCTGGTAGCCGGTGATGGTGTGCGGGATCAGCGGCGGCTGCTGCACGAAGTCGCGGTCGCCGACCGGGTGGTCGCGCTCCTGGCGGTGGTTGGCCGGCGGGGCGTCCTGGCTCAGCGGCAGGCCCTGGCGCAGGCCCTGCAGCTTGACCGGTGCGGACGCGGGGGTGTCGGCGGCGCGGGCCATGTCGTGGCCGATGGCCACCAGGGCCACGGCGAGCCCCAGCAGCAGCAGGGACTTGAGGCGGGCGAGCAGGTTCATGATCAGTCTCGGGTCTGGGTATCGAAGCGATGGGTCAGTCGGAACACGTCGACGTGGCAGACGTCGACGCAGCGGGCGCAGCCGGTGCACACCCCGGTGTCGATCACCGGGCCGGCGCCGCCCTTGCCCTTGAGCGGGGCGGGCAGGATCTGCGGCTCGGGGCAGATGGCGTAGCAGTCGCCGCAGTCGTCGCAGCGGCTGCGGTGGGTGGCGGCCACGCGCAGCAGCGGCTTGTGGCCGATCAGGGCCCAGGCCGCGCCGGCCGGGCACACATGGCCGCACCAGCCGCGCGGGGCCACCAGCAGGTCGAAGAGGAAGACGGCGGCCAGTGCGCCCCAGGCCAGGCTGCCGCCGAAGATGAGGGCCCGCTGGGCCAGCGTCACCGGGTTGACGGCCTCCCACACCGGCTGGCCGACGACGGCCGCGGCCAGCAGCACGGCGCCCAGCAGCCACAGCCGCAAGGTGCGCGAGGGCGCCCGCCCGCCGGACAGGTGCAGCCGGCGCCGCAGCCAGGCGGCGGCGTCGGTGACGACGTTGACCGGGCAGACCCAGGCGCAGTACATGCGCCCGGCCAGCAGGCCGTAGAAGGCCAGCACGATGGCCGCGCCGGTCAGCGTGGCCAGCACCGGCGCGTGGCCGGCGGCCCAGGACTGGGCCAGCACCAGCGGATCGGTCAGCGGCAGCACGCCCAGCGTCAGGCTGCTGGCCAGATTGCCCTTGACGATCCACAGCCCGGCCCAGGGCCCCAGCAGGAACAGCAGGAAGACGCCGGCCTGGCAGGCCCGGCGCAGCAGCAGGAAGCGCCGGGCGCGCCACAGGCCGCGGGGCGGGCGGTCGGCCGGTGCCGTGGTCGTAGTCGTGGTCGGGGGCACCGGCGGGGTCGGCGGGGTCGTCAGGCTCGGCGGCGTCATGGCGTGCGGCCTCCGCCCGCATCCGGATAGGCCGGCCGGCCGTCGCGCAACGGGCCCAGGTCGCTGCCGTCGGCCGGCAGGCGCTGCACCGGGCGCTGGAAGTCCGGCCGGGCGGCCGGGTCCGGTGCCGTGGCGGCGCCCGGCAGCGGCTGTGCACCGGCGCCGGCCACCGCGGGCGGCAGGCCCTGGCCCGGCGCCCGGTAGTGGCTGGCCGCCTCGCCCTGGGCCAGCGGCCGGGGCAGCACCTTGATCGCCGGGCGTGGCAGCACGCAGCCCTGCTCACAGGCGCCGCAGCCGGTGCAGGCGTCGGCATGCACCGTGGGCAGCAGCATCGCGTGGCGGTCGCTGCGCGGGTTGCTGACCTTCTCCAGCGTGATCGCGCGATCGATCACCGGGCAGACCCGGTAGCAGACATCGCAGCGCAGGCCGAGGAAGTTCAGACAGCTCTCGTGGTCGATCAGCACCGCCAGGCCCATGCGGGCGTCCTCGATGCGGCGCAGCGCCGGATCGAGCGCCCCGCTGGGGCAGGCGCGCACGCACGGGATGTCCTCGCACATCGCGCACGGGATGTCGCGGGCGACGAAGTAGGGCGTGCCGATGGCCACCGTGCGGCCGTCGCCGGTGCCGGTCGACAGGCGCAGGTTCTGCGGCGGGCAGTCGCGCACGCACAGCCCGCAGCGCACGCAGGCAGCCAGGAAGTCCGCCTCGTCGAGCGCGCCCGGCGGGCGCAGCGCCTGGGCCGTGCGCGCGGCTGAGCCCGGCGCGACCAGGGCCGCACCGCCGGCCAGCAGGCAGGCGGTGGCGGCACCGGAGGCACCTTGCAGCAGCGCGCGTCGGTTCAGGGACATGGGACGGCTCGGCGGTGGCGGTGGCGACGTCAGGCGGCGGGGGTCGGGCGCAGCGGCGGCACGGGCCTCAGGCGCGCAGCACCTTGACGGCGCACTTCTTGTAGTCCGTCTCCTTGCTGATCGGGCAGGTCGCGTCCAGCGTCAGCTTGTTGACCAGGCGGCTCTCGTCGAAGAAGGGCACGAAGACCAGGCCGCGCGGCACCTTGTTGCGGCCCTTGGTCTCGACCTGGCACTGGATCTCGCCGCGGCGCGAGGCCACCTTGACCTTCATGCCCCGCTGCAGGCCGCGGTCACGGGCGTCATCGGGGTGCATGAACAGCAGGGCCTCGGGCACCGCGCGGTGCAGTTCGGGCACGCGGCGCGTCATGCTGCCGGTGTGCCAGTGCTCCAGCACGCGGCCGGTGCACAGCCACAGGTCGAAGTCCTTGTCCGGGCTCTCGGCCGGCGGCTGGTAGGGCAGCGCGAAGACCACCGCCTTGCCGTCCTTGTGGCCGTAGAACTTCACCCCCTCGCCCTTCTTGACGTAGGGGTCGTAGCCCTCGCGGAAGCGCCACAGCGTCTCCTTGCCGTCGACCACCGGCCAGCGCAGGCCGCGCACCTCGTGGTAGGTGTCGAACGGCGCCAGGTCATGGCCGTGGCCGCGGCCGAACTCGGCGTACTCCTCGAACAGGCCCTTCTGCACGTAGAAGCCGAAGGCGGTCGACTCGGCGTTGGCATAACCCTTGATGTACTTGCCGTTGACCTTGGCGACGTCGGCCAGCGGGAACTTGTCGACCTTGCCGTTGCGGTAGAGCACCTCATGGAGCGTCTTGCCCTTGAGCGCCGGGGCCTTGGCCAGCAGCTCGGCCGGCCACACCTCCTCGATCTTGAAGCGGCGCGCGAACTCCATGAACTGCCACAGATCGCTGCGGGCCTCGCCCTGGGCCGTGACCTGCTGGCGCCAGACCTGGGTGCGGCGCTCGGCATTGCCGAAGGCGCCTTCCTTCTCCACCCACATCGCGCTCGGCAGGATCAGGTCGGCCGCCATCGCGCTGGCGTTCGGGTAGACGTCGGAGACGACGACGAAGGCCTTGGGGTTGCGCCAGCCGGGCAGCAGCTCACCATTGATGTTGGGCCCGGCCTGCATGTTGTTGTTGGTGGTGTTCCAGTAGCAGCGCAGCTTGCCGTCCTTGAGCGCGCGCGCCATGGCCACCGCGTGCAGGCCGGGCTTGTCGGGGATGGTGCCTTCGGGCAGGCGCCAGATCTCCTCGGCATGGTGGCGGTGCTCGGGGTTGGTGACCACCATGTCGGCGGGCAGGCGGTGGGCGAAGGTGCCCACCTCGCGCGCGGTGCCGCAGGCGCTCGGCTGGCCGGTCAGGCTGAACGGGCTGTTGCCGGGCTGGCTGATCTTGCCGGTCAGCAGGTGGATGTTGTAGACGAGGTTGTTGGCCCAGGTGCCGCGGGTGTGCTGGTTGAAGCCCATCGTCCACAGGCTCATCACCTTGACCTTGGGGTCGGCATACAGCCGGGCCAGATCCTCCAGCTGCTTGACCGGCACGCCGGACAGCGCGCTGACCTTCTCGGCGGTGTACTCGCTGACGAACTTCGCGTATTCGTCGAAGCTGATCGGCTTGCTGTCGTTCGGATTGCCCTTGGGCTTGCCGTCGGCGCCGGGATAACCGTTGGCCTTGGCGTCCTTCTCCAGTGCGTGCACCGGGCGCAGGCCGTAGCCGATGTCGGTCACGCCTTCCTTGAAGTTCACGTGCTGCTGCACGAAGGCCTTGTCGACCTTGCCCGACTTGATGATGTGGTGGGCGATGTAGTTGAGGATCGCCAGATCGGTCTGCGGCTTGAAGACGATGGGCAGATCGGCCAGATCGAAGCTGCGGTGCTCGTAGGTCGACAGCACGGCCACCTTGGTCTCGGGGTGGCTCAGGCGGCGGTCGGTGATGCGGCTCCACAGGATGGGGTGCATCTCGGCCATGTTCGAGCCCCACAGCACGAAGGCGTCGGCCTGCTCGATGTCGTCGTAGCAGCCCATCGGCTCGTCGATGCCGAAGGTGCGCATGAAGCCGGTCACCGCGCTGGCCATGCAGTGGCGGGCGTTCGGATCGAGGTTGTTCGAGCGGAAGCCGGCCTTCCACAGCTTGACGGCGGCATAACCCTCCCACACCGTCCACTGGCCGGAGCCGAACATGGCCACGCTGCCGGGGCCGTCCTCCTTCAGCGCCGTCTTCCACTTGGCGGCCATGATGTCGAAGGCCTCGTTCCAGCTCACCGGGGTGAACTCGCCTTCCTTGTCGTAGACGCCGTTCTTCTTGCGCAGCAGCGGCGTGGTCAGACGGTCCTGGCCGTACATGATCTTGGACAGGAAGTAGCCCTTGATGCAGTTCAGGCCGCGGTTGACGGGCGCCTCGGGGTCGCCCTGGGTGGCCACCACGCGGCCGTCCTGCACGCCGACGACCACCGAGCAGCCGGTGCCGCAGAAACGGCACGGGGCCTTGTCCCAGCGCACGCCGGGGCTGCCGGCGGCCGGGGGCGAGGCGTTGCCGGCGGCCTCGACGACGATGGGGATGCCGGCGGCCGCGGCAGCGGCGGTGGCCGCCTGGGTCTTCAGAAAATCACGGCGGCTGGCGGTCAGGTCGACGGTCATGCGCAGGGCTCCGGGTCAGCAACGGGTTCAGCGGGAAAAGGGGGCGGGCCGCAGGCGGATCGCCAGTGCCCGATGCTCGGCGCGGGCTCGGGGCCGCGCCATGAACTGGGTCAAGATTCGGTCGACGGGGTGTCGTGCAGGCCGTGGATGGCGTGGGCAGAGGGCTCGGCCGCTGCGGCGGGCCGGTCCAGCCGGTCCAGGTCGGTGCGCCAGTCGGCCCGGGCATGGCCTTCGGGTGCCGGGTGATCGGCGCCGGAGTACTCGTAGACCAGCGTGGTGCTCAGCAGCTCGGGCCAGCGGGCGATCTCGCCGAGCAGCGCGGCGGCGCTGCCGGCCGCGCTGTCTTCCAGCACCAGCACCAGACGGCCGTCGCCGGGGTCGGCCGTGATCTCCAGGCCGGCGCAGGTCGCCAGGCGGGTGCGCAGGGTGGGCAGATGGGCCGGCAGGGTCTTGGCCACGACGCCGAGGATGCTCATGTTCAGGGCTTGTCAGAAGAGGTTTCGGGGGCGGCTTCGGTGGCCTCGCGCTGACGCGCGGCCTGTTCGACCTGCTCGATCTGCGCGATCTGCTGCACGGCCCAGGCATGCATCGGATGCTCGGCGGCCGTGGTCTGCCGCAGCTGCTGCCAGGTGCGCAGGGCCGCCTCGGCATCGCCGGATTGCCACTGCAGCGTGGCCCGCAGGCCGAGGGCGCGCGGCTGGCGCGGGTCGATGGCCAGGGCGCGGTCGATCAGCGCCGCGGGTTCGCCCTGCAGGGCGCCGGCCTGGGCGCTGGCCAGGGCGTCGGCGTACTCGGCCAGCAGGGCCGGGTCATCGGGCCGGCGGCGCAGGGCCTGGGCCCAGGCGGTGCGGGCCTCGTCATGGCGGCCCAGCACGGCTTGTGAGCGGCCCAGCATCGCCCAGTCCTCGGCCCGGCTGTCGGCCGCCGGTGTGGTGGCCAGGCGCTGGGCCAGTTGCTCGACCATGCGGGCGCGGGCGTCCTCCACCGGCACGCCGTGCCAGGCGGCGGGCTGGCCGGTCAGTGCGTAGCCGGCGGCGGCCAGCAGCAGCACGAAGGCGGCGCGGGGCCACGGGCGGGCCGTGCCGGACGCGGCGGTCATCAGGTTCATGTCGTGACCTCGTTGTCGTTGTCGTTGACGGCGGTGTCGAAGGCGGCGTCGGGTGCGGCGGCGCGCTGGCGCAGCGTGCGCCGCAGCAGCCACAGGCCGCCGGCCAGCAGCAGCGCCGGTCCGGCCCACAGCAGGGCGGTGGCCGCGCGCAGTGGCGGGCGGTAGCGCACGAAGTCGCCATAACGGTCGACCAGATGGGCGACCACCTCGTCATCGCTGCGGCCGGCGGCCAGCTGGCGCCGCAGCTCGGCCTTCATGTCGAGGGCCAGGGGCGCGTGGGAATCGGCCAGGCTCTGGTTCTGGCAGACCACGCAGCGCAGTTGCTGGGCCAGCGCATGCAGCCGGGCGTCGAGGCGCAGCGCCTGCTCCGGCGCCGGTGTGGCCTCGGCCGCGGCCGCAGCCGCGAAGCCCGGCGCGGCTGTCGCCACGGGGCCGGCCGCCGCAGCGGCGGTCACGCCATGGGACGACGCCGCGGCTGCGAGCACCGCCAGCACCAGCAGCGAGGACGGGCGCGTGGCGCGCGACCGGCGGGGCTGGCGGGTCTGCACGAGCTGGTGCGGGCTCATCGCGCCGCCTCCATGCGGGCTTCGAGCTCGGTGCGCGCCGCGGCGTCCAGCGGCCCGGCATGGCGCCAGGTGATGCGGCCCCGGGCATCGACGACGAAGGTCTCCGGCACGCCGTAGACGCCCAGCTCCATCGCGGCGCGGCCGTCGCTGTCCTGGCCGATGGCGGTGTAGGGGTCGCCCAGGCGGGTGAGGAAGGCGCGGGCCTGGGCCGGGGCGTCCTTGTAGGCGATGCCGGCCAGCGTCCAGCGCGGATGCTGACGGGCCAGCGCCATCAGCACCGGCTGCTCCTCGCGGCACGGCGCGCACCAGGAGGCCCAGACGTGCAGCACGTAGGGGCCGTGCAGGCCGCCGGGCCGCAGGTCCAGGCCGCTGCGACCGTCGTGCAGGGACGGCAGGGCCAGCGCCGGCACCGGGCGGCCGATCAGGGCCGAGGGCAGGGCCCGCGGGTCCTGGCGCAGGCCGGCGGCCAGCAGCAGGGCCACGCCGGCCAGCAGGCCGAGCGGCAGCAGCAGGCGACGCCAGGCCGCAGCCGGCGGGCGGGCTGCTGCTGTGGCGGCGGAGGCTGCTGCGCTGGCGCCGGTGAACGCGGACACGGACGCGGCGGGCGTCGCGGCAGGGGTCGGGGTGTTCATGTCGCGAGTCCGGAGCGGTTGATGGGCCGTGCGGCCGAGGGGTGGCCCGGGCGGGGATCGTCGGCCGTCTCGCCGTGGGTGTCCCCGACGGTGGCGAGCGTCGCCCGTGCGTCCTGTGCGTCCTGTGCAGCCGCCGCGGGCGCCCGGTGCAGCCGTCGCGCACTGGCGCCGATCAGCCCGCCGGCGGCCATCAGCAGGCAGCCGGTCCAGATCGCGCTGACCCAGGGCTTGAGCGCGGCGCGCAGCACCCAGGCCGGCCGGCCGTCCGGGCCCTCGACCCGCTCGCCGAGCGCCAGGTAGAGATCGCCGTCCCAGCGGCGCTGGATGGCGGCCTCGGTCATCGGCATCTCGCTGCTGGCGTAGCGGCGCTTCTCGGGCTGCAGCGTGGCCACCAGGCGATCGCCCTGCCACAGCTGCACGCTGGCACGCAGGGCTTCGTGGTTCTCGCGCGGGGTCTGCTGCAGGCCGCTCAGACGCAGCGTCAGGCCGCCGAAGGGCACGCGGTCGCCGACGCTCAGCAGCAGATCCCGCTCGTGCAGGCCGGTGGCCGCCTGGCTGACGCCGAGGACGAACACCGCCAGACCCAGATGGGCCGTCAGCATCGCCACCACCGGGCGCGGCAGCGTCCGCCAGCGGCGCTGGCCCGGCAGCGGCCGCAGGCGGGCCAGCGCATCCAGCAGCGTGCCGGCCGCCACCCACCAGGCCAGCAGCAGGCCGGGCAGGGCCGCCCAGCGCAGATGGCCCAGCCACAGCGCCTGGGCGAGCGCGGCCACGGCGGCCAGCAGCAGCGGCAGGCGCAGCGCGCGCAGCAGATCGGCCGGTGCATGGTGGCCCCAGCGCAGGCCGGCGCCGGGCGCGGCCAGCAGCACGGCCGGCAGCAGCAGCGGCACCACCGCGGTCTCGAAGTACGGTGCGCCCACCGAGATGCGCGGGCCGCCGAGCGCGTCCAGCACCATCGGATAGAGCGTGCCCAGCAGCACCGCGGCACCGGCGGCCAGCAGCACGACGTTGTTCAGCAGGATGCCGGTCTCGCGGCTGCACAGGGCGAAGCGTGCGCCCAGGCCCAGCCGGGCGGCCCGGGTGCCGTACAGCGCCAGCGCGCTGCCGACCACCAGCACCATCAGCCCCAGCAGCCAGAGCCCGCGCGCCGGATCCGTGGCGAACGCATGGACCGAGCTGACCACGCCCGAGCGCACCAGGAAGGTCCCCAGCAGCGCCAGCGCGCAGCAGGCGATGGCCAGCAGCAGCGCCCAGGCCCGCAGCGCGCCGCGCTGGTCGACGACGGCCAGCGTGTGCAGCAGCGCGGTGGCGGCCAGCCAGGGCATCAGCGAGGCGTTCTCCACCGGGTCCCAGAACCACCAGCCGCCCCAGCCCAGTTCGTGATAGGCCCACCAGCTGCCGAGCGCGATGCCCAGCGTCAGCGCGCTCCAGGCCAGCAGCGTCCACGGCCGCGCAGCCCGGGCCCAGCGGCCCCAGGCCTGACGGGTGCGGGCCGGATCGCCCTGCAGGTCCTCGTCGAGCAGGGCGGCGATGGCGAAGGCGAAGGCCACCACCAGACCGACGTAACCGAGGTACAGCAGCGGCGGGTGCAGCACCATGCCCGGATCCTGCAGCATGGGGTTCAGGTCCTGCCCCTCGTCGGGCGCGGGCATCAGGCGGCGGAAGGGGTTGGAGGTCAGCAGCAGGAACAGCAGCAGCAGCGCCGTCATCGCGCCCAGCGTGCCCAGCACCCGGGCCTGCAGCCGCGGCGTGCCGCAGCGGCCCGCACCGGTCAGCAGCGCGGCCCAGCCGGCCAGCAGCGTGATCCACAGCAGCAGCGAGCCTTCGTGGCCGCCCCACACCGCCGCCAGGCGGTAGGCCAGCGGCAGCGTGCTGTGCGCATGCTGGGCCACGTAGGCGACGGAGAAGTCGGCCCTGGCGAAGGCCAGCGTCAGCAGCAGGTAGCCGCTGGCCACGAGGGCGGCCAGCCGGCGGGCCAGGACGCGGCTGCGCGCGGCCGCCGCGGCGTCGTGGCCGGCGGCCAGCCCGTCGCGGGCCAGCAGCAGCGCCAGGCCCACGGCCAGCCACAGGGTGAGGTGTCCGAGCTCGACGCTCATCGGGCGGCTCCGGTCGGGGTCGTCAGGGCCGTGGGCCGGGGCGCCGGGCCGGCCGGCGTGTGCAGCGCGGCCGCGGCCTCGGGCGGCATGTAGTTCTCGTCGTGCTTGGCCAGCAGTTCACGGGCCTCGAAGCGGCCGGCCTGCCAGCGGCCCTGGGCCACCGCGCCCTTGCCTTCCTTGAACAGGTCGGGCAGTGCGCCGCGGTAGACCACCGGCACGGCCTGCACGCCGTCATGGATGCGGAACTGCACGTCCAGGCCCTGGCGGCGCAGGCTGCCGTCCTCGACCAGCCCGCCCAGGCGGAAGCTGCGGCCCTGCGGTACCTGCTGCTGCATCACCTGGGTGGGCGTGTAGAAGAACACCAGGTTGCTGCGGAAGGCGTCGAGCACCAGCGCGGTGATCGCGCCGACCAGCAGCACGCTACCCACCAGCCAGGCCAGACGCCGGTGACGCGGTTTCATCGGTCGTCCTCCGTGCTGTTCCAGGTGCTGTCGGGGGCGGCCAGCGCACGGCGGTGGCGCCGGCGCGCCAGCAGCGCGTCGAGCGTCAGTGCCAGCAGGCCGATGCCCCAGGCCGCCCACAGGAAGAGCGCGCGCCCGTCCAGGCGCCACAGGGTGTCGAGCGTCGCGTCCATCAGCAGGTCTCCATGCGGGCGCTGCGGCTCGCGGTGGCGGGCGTGGTCGTGGTCGTGGTCGTGGTCGTGGCCGGTTCAGGCCTGCGGGGCCGGCCGTGTGCCGGGGCGCGCAGGGCCTGGACCCAACGGGCATGGCCGTCGCGCTCCAGCAGCAGGGCGCGGCAGCGCATCAGCACCACGGCCAGCGCCGCCGCCCAGCAGGCCAGCGTGCACAGCGCGAGAGCGGCCAGCATGGTGGCGGCCATGCGCGGCGCGGCCTCCAGGCTGATGCTGGCGCCCTGGTGCAGCGTGTTCCACCAGCGCACGCTGAAATAGATCACCGGCACGTTGACGGCGCCCACCAGCGCCAGCAGTGCCCCGGCGGCATCGGCCCGTTCGGGCTGGTCATCGAGGGCCTGCACCAGCGCCATCCAGCCCAGGTAGAGGAACAGCAGCAGCAGTTCGGACGTCAGGCGCGCATCCCAGACCCACCAGGTGCCCCAGGTGGGCTGACCCCACAGCGCGCCGGTCCACAGCGCGACGGCGGTGTGGACGGCGCCGGTGGGCGCGATGGCGCGCGCCATCAGCGAGGCGGCACGGGCGCGCAGCGCCCAGCCCAGGCCGGCCCAGAAGGCCATCGACAGGTAGAGCAGCATCGACAGCCAGGCCGCCGGCACGTGCAGGAACAGGATGCGGTAGACCTCGCCCTGCACCGCATCGGGCGGTGCGATGACGAAGCCCAGCACCAGACCGGCCACGCCGCACAGCGCGGCCGTGGCCCACAGCCAGGGCTGCAGCTGGCCGGCCAGCTGATAGACCCGGCGGGGAGCGGCATAGTGGAACAGGCGCATGGTGGGGATCCGGTCGGAGGCGCGGGCGGCGGGCGTTTTCGGTGCGATGCAGTGCGGTGCGGCTTCAGGCCACCGCGATGCGCAGCGCGGCGGCGGTGGCCGGGGGCGCTGCCGCGCCGGTGGCCAGCAGCAGCGCGGCCAGCAGGGCCAGGTGGCCGCGTGGGGACAGCCCGGCCTCCCAGGCGCTGACCGCCCCGGCGCCGAAGATCAGCGCCGGCACCGCCAGCGGCAGCACCAGCAGCAGCGTCAGCAGGGCGCCCTGGCGCAGGCCCAGCGTCAGCGCCGCGCCGAGCGCGCCCAGCAGGCTGAGCACCGGCGTGCCCAGCGCCAGACCGGCGCACAGCACGCCGATGGCCGGCGCCTGCAGCCCGAACATCAGGCCCAGCAGCGGCGCGACCAGCAGCAGCGGCAGCCCCTGCGACAGCCAGTGGCCGGCCACCTTGGCCCAGGCCAGCGCGAGCGCCGGGCGCGGCGGCAGCAGCAGCTGCTCCAGCGTGCCGTCCTGCGCATCGGCGCCGAAGAGCTGGCCGAGCGGCAGCAGCGCGGCCAGCAGCGCGCCCACCCAGACCACGCCGGGGGCGATGCGCCGCAGCTGCTCGGGCTCGGGCCCGACGCCCAGCGGAAACAGCGCGGCCATCAGGATGAAGAACACCCAGGGCAGCATCAGCTCGCCCGGGCGGCGCCACAGCAGGCGCAGCTCACGCTGCAGCAGAAGGAGGGCCATGCGCATCGCCGAAGCCCCTCAGTTGGCCGTCCAGCTCAGGGTCCGGGCCGTGCGGCCCGGATCCTGGTGGCTGGTGTAGAGCACGGCGCCGCCGCGTGCCAGATGGCCGTCGATCAGCGTGTGCAGGCGCTGTACGCCGTCGTCGTCCAGCGCGTCGAAGGGTTCGTCCAGCAGCCAGACGGCGGGCGGTTGGTGGCCGTCGTCCAGCAGCAGCGTGGCCAGTGCGGCGCGGCGGCGCTGGCCCTGGCTGAGCGTGCGGCAGGCGCGCGCGCCCAGGCGTTCCAGGCCCAGCGCACGGCGTGCGGCGTCCAGGCGCGGCGCCAGGGCCTGGGCCGACGGGGCGCGCTGGCCGCTGCCCGCCGCGTGCAGACGGGCTTCCAGCGTCAGCGTCTCGTCCAGCGTCAGCTCGTCCTTCAGGCCGTGGGCATGGGACAGCCAGCGCAGCGCCGCGGTCCGCTGCACCTGGCCCCGTGCCGGTGCCCGCAGGCCGGCCAGCGTGCGCAGCAGCGTGGTCTTGCCGCAGCCGTTGGGCCCGCGCAGCCACAGCTGCTCGGCGGGCCGCAGCGCCAGATCCAGGCTGCGCCACAGCACGCGTCCCTGGCGCTCCAGGCGCAGGCCGCGGGCCAGCAGCAGCGGGGGCAGGGCGGTGTCGGTCATCGGGCGTGGGCGCAAGGGCGGGTGGGCGGCGGCGGGATCAGGCGCGTCCGGACATGCCGCGGCGCGACCTCCGGCCACCGGAGGTGGCGGTGGAGCAGGCGGATGGATCGGGGGAGACGGGCGCGCAGCGGTGGGCAGCGGGTGCACGGCCTGGCGCCGGTGCGGTGCCAGGGCCCGTGCACGCCGACGGGCACCCGGGTCGCGGTCGTGCCGCAGCCTGGCTGCCCCGCACCGGGTGCGGGATCAGTTCATGAGCCGGACCGTCCTTCGTCAGACGGGCCAGGGCCGTCATCGGCCGCTGCGCAGTGTCATCCGCGGGCGGCTCCGGCGACTTGAGCCGGATCAAGTCCGCAGCGCGCTGGTGCATCCGGCCTCGCGACGGTGCGCGGCCGCACCGCCGCGGCGCAGGCGGCCGGCGGTGCGGCGTTCCGTGCCCGGTGCTCCGTGCTCCGTGCTCAGTGCGACGTGCCTTCCTCCCGGGTGATCTTGTTCCACACGTTGTACTTGCCCACCGGCTTGCGCATCGGCAGGCGCTTGACCTCCTGCAGCGTGCGCGCGTCGTAGACGATCAGCGCACCGTCGTCCTCCCACACGCTGGCCAGCGCATGGCGGCCGTCGCGCGTGAACTCGATGTGGGCCAGCGTGCGGCCGGGCTCGCGCACGGTGGCCACCGGCTGCAGCGTGGCCTTGTCGATCACCGTCAGCGTGTCGCGCGCCGTCGGGCTCATCATCGAATCCGTCCAGGCGTAGGGGCTGGCGGCATGGCTGCGCATGAAGAAGCCCGGCCCCGGCGTCGGGATGGTGGCCACCGGCTTCCAGGTGGCCATGTCGATCACGTCCACCCCCTGACCCTTGAGGTTGGGGCTGGCCAGCACCGTCGTGCCCTTCCAGGCCCAGGTGATGCCCGAGCCCAGGTGCGGCATGCCGGCCAGCGGCAGATCGGCGATCTTGCGCCGGATGTCCAGGTTGACCACCTGCGCCGTGGCCGCGCCCGCCTCGGTCTTGGGTCGTGTGGCGCCGAGGGCGTGGCGGTAGGCGGGATCGAAGAAGAAGTCGTCCAGCGGCTCGTCCAGCAGCGTGCGGCGCACGCCCAGATGGCCGGGCGTGGCGATGGCCTCGCCGAGCGCGTGGTCGTGCACCAGGCCGTCGTGGATCGGTGCGGCCTGCGGGTCGTAGCTGATCTCCCAGAGCTCGGGAATGTCCTTCATCGCCACCACGAAGCTGCGGCGCGGCGCGGCGTCATACACGGCCGAGACGCGGCTGGCGGTGCGCCCGTCCCGCGTGGTGGCCGCCCAGCTGCGCTGCAGGTTCAGATCCGCGTCGAACAGCGCCAGCGTGCGCGGCAGGTAGTTGGCCGCCATCACGTGGCGTCCGTCACTGCTGACGGCGATGTTGCGCATGTTCAGGCCCGCGCGCACCTCGGCCACCACGCGCAGGTTCCACAGGTCGTACTTGGTGATCCAGCCATCGCGCGAGCCGAAGAACACGAAGCGGCCCTCGGGCGTGAACTTCGGTCCGCCGTGCAGCGCATAACGGCTGGGAAAGCGGGCGATGAGCTCGAAGCGGTCGCCGTCGACCAGCGAGACATGGTGGTCGCCGCCCTCGACCACGACGAACAGGTTCATCGGATCGGCCGACCACACCGGGCGCGAGGACAGCGCCGCGGTCGGGGCCGGCGCGGTGCGCGAGGCGCGGATGTCGGCCTCGTCCCAGCGCGGGGCCGGCTGCACGGGCTGGTGGATCCAGCGCACCAGGGCCGCGATCTCGTCGGCGGCCAGCTGCGCGCCGAAGGCCGGCATCTGCGTGGCCGTGCGCCCCTGTGCGATGGTGCGCTGCGCCTCGGTCGGACGCAGGCGCTCCAGGCTCTCCGGCAGCAGCGCGGGGCCCATGCCGCCGGTGCGCTGTGCGCCGTGGCAGGCCGCGCAGTGTTGCTGGTAGAGCGCGGCCGCGTCGGGCTCGGCCCGGGCGGCGGAGGGGGCCATCAGGCTGAGCGTCAGGCCCAGCGTCACGCCGAGTGTCGGGCCGGCTGTCGTCAGCCTGCACTTTCGACCGAGCAGCCACCCGGGCCGCTGCCTGAGCCACTGCCTGAAGCGCATGCTGAGCGACAGCCCGGAGGTCCGCAGGCAGGTCGGGGCGGGCTGCCGGGCCGGGGCGGCGGTGGCGCTCCGGGCCTCAGGCTGGGCGCGGGGCGTGGCGGCCCGTAGCCGGGCGTCGTGGCGGTGCAGGGGTGGCATGGCGCCCACTCTAGGCAGGGGCGCCGGGAATTTCCTTGAACGGGTTCGGGTTCTGGGCGGGCGGCGCGCAGGGCGTGGAGGGCCGGGCAGGCGGCGGACGTCGGCGACGCCTGCCGGCGCCTCACTCCCGCCAGTCCTCGCCCGGCATGATCCGCTGCATGAACGCGTCGAACATCGGCACGGTGAAGGCGGTGTCGCCGTGGTTCGGGCTCCAGATCATGCCTTTGCGGATCAGGGCGCTGCGCGTGGGCGCCAGCGAGGAGACCCGGGTGCCGAAGCAGGCGGCGATGTCTCCGGAGCGGTGCGGACCCGGCCCCAGTTCGGCCATGGCGCGCAGATAACGCTTTTCCTTCGGGGTGCAGCGGTCGAAGCGCACGCGGAAGAAGCTCTCGTCCATGGCCGCGACGGCCTGGAGCGACGCCCGTTCGACATCCTGCAGCGTGATCGGCGAGGCCGCTGCGGCCAGCCAGGTGTGGCTGCCCCATTCCTGCAGGAAGTAGGCATAGCCGTGCGTCAGCTGCAGGATGCGGTCGACGGCTGCGGGCTCGATGGCGGCGCCTTCGCTGGCGATCGGCAGGGCGATGGCCTGGCGTGCAGCAGCCTCGGGCAGTGCGCCGATGTCGGGGAAGTCGAACAGGCGTTCGGCGTAGGACTTCGCGTTGCCCAGCTGGCCGCGCAGCTGGGGCAGGCCGGCGCCGATCAGGATGACGGGCAGCTGGCGCTGCTCGGTGCGGTGCATGGCGGTGATCAGCGCGGCCAGCTGGCTTTCCTCGACGTACTGCAGCTCGTCGACGAACAGGGCGACGGCGGTGCGGGCGGCCTTGGCCGCCAGGCCGACCTGCTCGAACAGGGCCTGCAGGTCATGCTCCAGATCGCCGTTGTCGGCCAGGCCGGGTTCCGCCTCGAAGTCGAAGCCGACCTCGATGTCCTGGTAGGTCGCCTTCAGCTTGCCGGCAAAGCCGGCCAGCGCGCGCAGACCACGCACGGCGTAGTCCTTGGCGGCGGCCAGGGTGCTCAGCCGCAGCAGGGCCTGGCGCAGCTGCGGGGCGAGGATGGCCGGCAGCGAGCGGCCTTCCGGGGCCTCGACGCGCAGGGTGTGGATGCCGCTGGCCTCGGCATCCTGCCGGATGCGGTCGAGCAGCACGGTCTTGCCCGCGCCGCGCAGACCGACCAGCATCGCGCTCTTGGCAGGGCGGCCCAGGCGGGTGCGTTCCAGGCTGATGCGCAGGGCTTCGCGCAGCGCGTCGCGCCCGGCCAGCTCGGGTGGCGGTGTGCCGGCCCCAGGGGCGAACGGGTTACGGATCGGGTCCATGCGGGCAATGATAGCGAAGTTCGGAAAGTTATCGGACGGCGATAACTTGGATAACTTCCAAAACCTCGCTTGATTCGATCGGGCGTCCGTGCGTCGGCGGCCGCGCGTCGTTCAGGCCCCGGCACCGGCTTCGACCACCACCGGCACCGTCCGCCGGCTGCGGAACGGCGTGGTCAGCACGGTCCGCGGGTTGCTGCCGTCCAGGCCGATCTCGGTGTCGTCCAGGTAGCAGCCGGGGTCCTCGGCCCAGGCGTCGCCGCTGATCTGCTGGGCGCGCACGCGGGTGTTGCCGCCGCAGATCGCCAGGTGGGCGCAGGCGGCGCAGCGGCCGCCGACCGGCCGCGGGTGCTGCTTGAGGCCCGCCATCAACGGGTCGCTGGTGTCGGACCAGATGGCGCTGAACGGGCGCTGGCGTACGTTGCCCAGCGCGTGGTGCCACCACATGGTGTCCGGATGCACCTCACCCAGGTTGTCGATGTTGGCCACCAGGTCGCCCGAGGCGTTGCCGCCCCAGGCCTGCAGGCGCTGCCGCAGGGCCGCGCCATGCCGCGCGTACAGGGTGGGCTCGCGGCGCTGCAGCCAGTGCAGCAGCCAGGGGCCGTCGGCATCGTTGTTGCCGCTCACGTACTCCTCGTCCAGGCCGCGGCGGGCGGCGTCCCAGGCGCGGTCGAACAGCAGGTCGAGCGCCTGGCGGGTGGCCGCGAAGCGCGCGTCCTTGCCGCGGTGGATGTTGCCGCGGCCGGCGTAGTTCAGGTGCGAGAAGTAGAACTTCTGCGCGCCCTCGTCGCGCATCAGGTCAAGCAGGGCGGGGAAGTCCTCGGCGTTGCTGGCGGTCAGCGTGTAGCGCAGGCCCACCTTGACGCCGCGCGCCCGCAGGTGGCGGGTGGCGGCCAGGCTGCGGTCGAAGGCGCCGTCCAGGCGGCGGAAGCGGTCGTGGGTCGCGCGCAGGCCGTCCAGGCTGATGCCGACGTAGTCGAAGCCGGTGGCGGCGATGCGTGCGGCCACCGGCGCGTCGATGAGGGTGCCGTTGGTCGACAGCCCGGTGTAGAAGCCCAGGGCCACGGCCCGTTCGGCGATCGGGAACAGGTCGGGTCGCAGCAGTGGCTCGCCGCCGGACAGGATCAGCACCGGCACGCGGAAGGCCCTCAGGTCGTCCATGACGGTGAAGACCTCGTCGGTGCGCAGCTCACCCGCGTAGTCGTGGTCGGCCGAGAGGGCGTAGCAGTGCTGGCAGGTGAGGTTGCAGCGGCGGATCAGGTTCCAGATGACGACGGGGCCGGGCCGGGCCGCCGGCCGATCGTCACCTGCCGGGCCGCGGGGGGTGGCGGGCGGCGGAAAGTCGCCTTCGCGCGCGGCGCGGGCCAGCAGGCGCAGGTACTGGGTGATGCGGAACATGAGGGGACGCTCCGGAGCGGACGGGGGGAGGGTGTCGTGCGGCCGGGATCAGGCGGCGCCGGCCAGCCGCAGGCCGGTCTTCTTCAGGATGGCGGTCGAATACAGGATCTCGTGGCCGCGGCAGTGCGGGGCCAGCAGGGCCGCCACCTGGCGGGCCTGTGCCTCGACCTCGGCGCGCTGGCGGCCGTGCAGCATGACGAACAGGTTGTACGGCCACTGGGCGCCATGGCGCGGGCGGCGGTAGCAGTGGCTGACGCCGGGCAGCGTGGCCAGCTGCGCGCCGAGGGCATCGATGTGGGCGTCGTCGACATCCCAGACGCTCATGCCGTTGGCCGTCCAGCCCAGGCGCCAGTGGTTGGGCACGGCGCCGATGCGGCGCACCAGACCGGCCTCCAGCATCGCGGCCAGCGCCTCGCGCACGCTGCCGCCGTCCACGCCCAGCATCGCGCCCACCGCTTCATAGGGCCGCTCGACCAGCGGCAGGCCGGCCTGGGTGGCGGTGACGAGCGCGCGCTCGAAGGGGCTCAGCGGCGCGCCCGTGGCGCGGGGGGCGGCGGTGCGGGTGATGGCGCCGGTGTCGGACAGCGCGACGGCCGGGCGCGGCTCGGGCATCGCCGCCTGCAGGCCGGTCTGCGGATCACAGGCCTGGCAGCCCAGGGCCGCGGCTGCCGGCTGCGGCCGGCCGGCCGACGTGAGGGGCCCGGTGGCCGGCAGCCGCAGCTCGACCCGGTATTCGCGCAGTTTGGGGAAGGCGTGGACCGGCAGGCCGGTGGCCGACTCGATGGCGGTGCGCACGGCGGGCTGCTCGTCCTCGGTCTCGGTGCCGATGACGAACCACAGGTTCAGGCGGTGGTCGCGGCGGTAGTTGTGGGCGACGGCGGCCTGGGCGTTCACCTCGGCGGCCACGGCGTCGAAGCGCTCCTCGGGCACGGCCATCGCGCACAGCACGAAGCGGCCGCCCGCCCGCTCGATCTGGAACAGCGGGCCGAAGCGCGTCAGCACACCCTGGCCCAGCAGACGGCGCAGCCGGGCGATCACCGTCACCTCGTTCAGGCCCAGCGCCCGGCCGACCTCGGCGAAGGGCCGGTCCGTCAGCGGGAAGCCGCCGTGCAGGTGGTCGATCAGGCGCGCATCGGTCGTGTCCAGCAGGACCGGATCGTGGGGCAGCGCGGCCTGCGGCAGGCCGGCGTGGGGCTCAGCAAGGGTCATGGCAGAACACCTCGGGATGGCGGTCAGGAAGAGGGCGGGGCGCGGTGAAGCGGCGGGCGCCGGTCTGCTTGTAGCGCCGGCTGGAGAACAGCATCCGCCGTGGCCAGGGTGCGAGGCCGGCCGCCGCGGTGGCCGCGTCGATGCGGGCACACACGGCCGCGCGGTCGCGTCCGTGCACCATGCAGTACAGGTTGAAAGGCCAGCCCGGCGCTCGTTCGCGGGCATAGGCCAGCGTGATGCCGGGCTGGCTGGCCAGGCGGGCACCGGCCGCATCGCGCAGGGCGTCGGGCACGTCGAACACCGTCATCGCGTTGCTGGCGATGCCGGCCTCGTGGTGGCGCAGCACGGCGCCGAAGCGCCGCAGGCGGCCATCGGCCAACCAGGCGGCCAGGCGGCTGCGCAGCGGCCGGCAGTCGTCCTGCCCCAGCTGCCGGGCCCAGGCCCGATAGGGCCGGGGCTCCAGCGGCAGACCCTGCTCGACGAGCGCGGCCAGCGCCTGGTCCTCGGGCCGCAGGGGGATGACCGAGGCGGGCAGCGCGCGCAGGCCCTCGTCGGGCTGCGGCAGCGTGCGGCCCGGCGCGCCGGCGCTGTCCGGCACGCCCCTCAGATCAAAGCCCAGGTCGATGCGGTAGGCACGCAGCATGCGCAGCTGCACGATGGGCAGGCCGATCCGCTGCTGCAGCTGCCACAGCGTGCGGGCCGTGTCCTGCCGGTCGGCGCTGGTGAGCACGAACCACAGGTTCAGCACGTCCTCGCGCGCATAGTTGTGGTTGACGCCGGGCCGCTCGGAGACGATGGCGGCCACCGCGTCCAGCCGCCCGGGTGGCACGGCGATCGCGCACAGCAGCGAGTCACCGCCGGCACGGGGGTCGAACACCCCGCCCAGGCGGCTCAGCAGGCCGCTGTCGCGGGCCTGGGCAAAGGCATCGATCACCGCGGCCTCGGTGCGGGCCGTGCGTCCGGCGATCAGCCGGAAGGGATCGGCCACCAGCGGGAAGCGCCGCTGCCAGGGGTTGAGCAGATCGGTCAGGCCGCCCAGGTCGGCGGGATCGGGCGGCGGCGTGTCGATGAAGCCGTTCATGGCGTGGATTCCGGACATTGCGGGCAGGTGCCGGGCGCGCGCGGCCAGGCTCACAGGCCGATGCGGTGCGCGCGGGCGCTCATGAAGATGCCCGAGGGGGCGGGCAGGTCCAGCCGCCCGCATTCGGCCAGGGTGCGCGTGTCGTAGACGAGCACGCGGTCGTCGTCACGGCAGCTGATCCACACCTGCTCGCCGCGTGGGCTGAACTCCAGGTGCAGCACGGCGCGGCCGGGCTCCAGCGTGCGCAGCACGCGGCGGGTGGGCGCATCGATGACCTGCACCCGGTGGTAGTCGGGCACGGCGAAGTTGACCCAGATCTGGCGGCCATCCGGCCGCGCCATCACGAACACCGGCTGGCCGGCGACCGGGATGCGGTCGACCTCGCACCAGGTGGTGGTGTCGACCACCAGCACCTCATGTCGGCCGATGGCGGGCAGGAAGGCGTGGCGGCCGGCCACCGCCCAGCCCCTCAGGTGGGGCATCTTGTAGACCGGCAGCGGCTGGCTGCCGCGGCCGTAGCCGTCGAGGATGCGGCGCACCTTCGGCCGCTCGTCCCACAGGTCGACGAGGGCCAGGCCGTCCTCGCCGAACAGGCCGGCGATGTAGTGGCGGCCATCCGGCGTGACCAGCGCGTCATAGGGCTGGCGGCCGATGCCGTCCAGGCGCAGCAGGCGCGGCTCGGCCGGATCGGCGCTGAAGTCGGCCAGCAGGATCGCGTCGGCATCGAACAGGCTCCAGGCCATGCGGTCGCCGGCCACGTCGGCCAGGCCGACCACGCGTGAGCGCTGTGCGGCCGGGTCGTCCGCCGGCAGGCCGCCGGGGGGCTGCGGGCCGATGGCGCCGGGCTGGCGCCAGGCCGGGATGTCGGCCAGCGGGGCCAGGCTGGTGGCATCGAACACGCGCACACCGCCGGGGCTGTAGTTCTGCGCCGCCACGCGGCGGCCATCGGCGCTGATGGCGCCGCCGATCGCGTTGCCGGCCTGCATCAGGCGCTGTTCGATGCGCCGGCTCAGCAGGTTGACGACGCTGAGCCCGCCATCGCGGCCGAAGACATAGGCCCGCAGCGCATCGCGGGAGAACACGACCGAGGCGTGCGACAGATCGCCCAGGCCGTCGACGCGGCCCAGCAGGCGGCCGCCGGTGGTCTCGACGATGGCCAGCGCACCGCTGGCGCGCAGCACGATGACGGCCAGGTCGCCGGTGCCGCGCAGGGACGGGGCCTCACCGGCAGACGCGGCGATCCGTGCCGGGTCTGCCGTGCTCAACGGGTCCGTCGGCAGGGCGATGGCCGGCAGGGCCGTCGAGGCCAGCGCGCCGAGGCCACCGAGTGCGCGCATCCAGTCGCGTCGATCCATCACCGCAACTCCTCAGGAAAACCGTCAGCCAGACGTTCGGCGATCCAGGCCGCCTCGTCCGCGCTGAGCATCGCGCGCCAGCCCGGCATCGGGGTGCCGGGCCGGCCCGCATGGATGGTGGCCGCCATCGACGACAGCGGCTTGCCCGCCAGGGCGGCGGGGGTCAGTGGCGGGCCCAGCCCGCCGGTCAGACGCATGCCGTGGCAGGAGCCGCAGTCCTGCCGCACCATCCGCACCAGCGCCTGCCGGCGATCGTCGGCAGGCACCGGGGCGGCGGCATCGGCGGGCCCGCCGACCGCCAGCAGGAGCGTCGCCAGGATGCCGTGCAGAACGCCGGTCAGGCGGACGGCGTGCCGCCCCTGCGCTGGCGCCGTCGCGGGCCCGTGCATCTCCGTGGCCTCAGCTCTTGAGGATGGACTCGACGGCCGCCTTCAGGTCGGCGTCGGAGATCTTGTCCGCACCGTGGGCCGGCATCGGGATCGGTCCGTAGACGCCGGCGCCGCCCTTGCGGACCTTGTCGACCAGGCGGGCCACCACGTCCTGGCCCTTGTGCCTGGCGGCGATCTCCTTGAAGGCCGGGCCGACCAGCTTCCTGTCCTTGGCATGGCAGGCCATGCAGCCGGCCTTGTTCATGGCCTCGTCCGGGCCGGCGATGGCGCCGCCACTGCCGAGCGCGAGCGCGGCGGCGATGAGCAGGATCTTCATGAGGGTGTCCTCCGATGGGGACCCGGTCGGCCGGCGGGTCTGCGGTCGCTGCCGCAGGGCCTGCGGCCGTCCGGGCCGGGGTGGGTCAGTACACGTCGTGCTGGGTGTTGTGCACGTTGAAGTGGCCGGTCGGGGTGATCAGGCGCGGGTCCTTGATCACGGCCTTCAACTTGAGGGTCTTGTCATCGACGACCACCAGCGCGCTGGCCTTGTCCTTGGCGCTCCAGACGCTGAACCACACCTCGTCGCCGGCGCGGTTGAACTCGGGCTGCACCACGCGCTTGGCACCGCCGTCGTCCGGCAGGCCGGCCCACTGGGCGATCGGCAGCACCTGGTAGCCCTTGTCGAGCGCCCGGGTGTCGAACACGGCCACCGACTGCGACAGCTTCGGATCCGGGTTCAGCGTGGTGTCGACGTACAGGTGGCTGCTCTTCGGGTGGCTCTTGATGAAGAGGTTGCCGCCCCCCTGACCCTTGATCTGGGCGACCTGCCTGAACGCGTACTTCGCGTGCTTGACCGGATCGGTGCCGATCAGCGAGATGGTCTCGTCACCCAGGTGGCCGGTGGCCCACACCGGGCCGTACTGCGGGTGGGTGAAGTTGGCGCCGCGGCCCGGGTGAGGGATCTTGCCGACGTCGATCAGCTTCGTCAGCTTGCCTTCCTTCAGATCGACGGCGGCGATCTTGTTGCTCTGGTTGGCCGCCACCATGAAGTAGCGCTTGCTGGCGTCCAGGCCACCGTCGTGCAGGAAGCGCGCGGTGCCGATCTCGGTGACCTTCAGCGCGTCGATGTTCGAGTAGTCGACCAGCAGCGTCTTGCCCGTCTCCTTGACGTTGACGACGAACTCGGGCTTGAAGTGGCTGGCCACGATCGAGGCCACGCGGGGCTCGGGGTGGTAGTCCTGGGTGTCGACGGTGTTGCCGCGGGTCGAGACGATCTTCAGCGGCTCCAGCGTGTCGCCGTTCATGATCGTGTACTGCGGCGGCCAGTAGCTGCCGGCGATCGCGTACTTGTCTTCGAAGCCCTTGTACTTGCTGGTGTCGACCGAGCGGGCCTCCAGACCGACGCGGATCTCGGCCACGTTGTCGGGCTGCGCCATCCACAGGTCGATCATGTTGATCTTGGCGTCGCGCCCGATCACGAACAGGTAGCGGCCCGAGGCCGACAGCCGGCTGATGTGCACCGCATAGCCGGTCTTGACGATGTTGATGACCTGCTTGGTGTCGCCGTCGATCAGCGCCACCTCGCCGGTGTCGCGCAGCGTGGTGCTGAAGATGTTGGCGATGTTGTAGCCGTTCATCTTCCGCGTCGGGCGCTTCTCGGGCGGAATGAGGACCTTCCACGACTGCTTCATCTGCGCCAGTCCGAACTCCGGCGGCGTCGGCGCGTCGTGCTGGATGTAGCGGGCCATCAGATCGACGGTCTTCTCGTCGAAGTCACCGCTGGTCTGCCAGTTGGGCATGCCGGCCGGGGAGCCGTAGGCGATGAAGACCTTCAGGTAGTCGGTGCCCTTGGACTGGGTGATGTCGGGCGTCAGCGGCTTGCCGGTGGCGCCCTTGCGCAGCACGCCGTGGCAGCCGGCACAGCGCTCGAAGTAGATCTGGCGGGCGCGGTCGAACTCGGCCTGCGTCATCGGCGGCGCCTTGGGATTGGTCGCCTGGTACATCGGCTCTGACGCCAGCGGTGAGGTGCCGGCCTGGTAGGCGACCTCGGCGGCACTGGTGGCCTTGGGATCGGTGGCATGGCTGGCCACCGGGGCCAGTGCGGCCACGGCGCCGGCCAGGGCCAGGCTCAGGTTCAAGGGGTTCAGCCAGGCACGGGCAGGGGTTGCGGATGGGGTGGGTTGCGGGCGCATGCGTCCTCTCCTTCGGGTGGGTGATGCGGTCGGGTACGGGCTTCTTCGCGGTACGGGGCGCATGCTCCTGCCGCCGTCGCGGGACGTCCTTGAACTGGTTCAAGGACGCGACCGCCACCCCACGCCGACCATGCGCAGCGTCATCCGGACGATGCATCCGCTCATCTCCGGCGGCAGGCGGGCCGTACCCGCAGGGATCAGGCGATGAACGTTCTCGACCATGACCGCTCAGGCGAGCGGCCGCGTGTCTGGCTGGTGGGCGCCGGTCCGGGCGACCCCGGCCTGCTGACCTGGCGCGCCCACGCCCTGCTGAGCGAGGCCACGCTGGTGCTGCATGACCAGCTCATCGGCTCCGGCGTGATGGACCTGCTGCCGAGCGACTGCGTGCGCATCGACGTCGGCAAGCGCTGTGGCCGCCATGCGATGCGCCAGGGCGAGATCTGCGCGCTGATGGTGCGGCTGGCGCGCGAGGGCCACGAGCTGATCCGGCTCAAGGGCGGTGACCCCTTCATCTTCGGCCGCGGGGGCGAGGAGCTGCAGGCGCTGCGTGCGGCCGGCATCGCGGTGCAGGTGGTGCCGGGCATCAGCGCGGCCCAGGGGGCGGCGGCCGCCTTCGGCCTGCCGCTCACGCAGCGCGGCCTGGCGCCCTCGCTGGTGCTGGCCACCGGGCATGCCGGGCTCGACGACATGCCGGCCGATGCGCCGCCGCTGGACTGGGCGGCACTGGCCCGGCCGGGCCGCACGCTGGTCTTCTACATGGGCCTGGGCGCCTTGCCCACGATCTGCGCGGCGCTGCAGCGCCACGGCCTGCCATCGGCCACGCCCGCGGCCACCATCGAGCAGGCGACGCGGCCGGGGCAGCGCCTGGTGCGGGCCACGCTGGCCGATCTGCCGCAGCGTGCACGGGAGTGCGGCGTGCGTGCGCCAGCGCTGATCGTGATCGGCGAGGTGGTGGCGCTGGCCGATCCGGCCTTGGGTGCGCTGGTGCCGTGGACGGCCGCGGCCGAGGCCGTCGGCGCCCTGCGGGGCGGCCCGGTGCGTGCGGAGCGGCCGGAGCCGCCCATCGTCCGCGTTCTTGAAGCGGTTCAAGGACGCGGGCCGGCGCACTGCCTAAGCTGAGGCCTGATCGTCGTCGCCCTGTCCGCGCCGGCGAGCCCAGGTTCCGACCCCTTCCATCCCGTTCCAACCGAGGAGGCCCGGCATGACAACCGGATCGACCGGCGGCTACACCAAGCAGGCCGCCCGCAACATGTTCTATGGCGGCACGGTGTTCTTCGTGCTGCTGTTCATCGGGCTGGTGACCCACAGCTGGCGCGAGATCCCGCAGCGCTCGAACCAGCCGGCGCTGACGCCGGCCGTCGAGCGTGGCAAGACGCTGTGGGAGACCCGCAACTGCATCGGCTGTCACACGCTGCTGGGCGAGGGCGCGTACTTCGCGCCCGAGCTGGGCAACGTCTACCAGCGCCGCGGGGGTGAGTTCATCAAGGCCTGGATCAAGGCCCAGCCCACCCATGCGCCGGGCCGCCGGCAGATGCCGCAGTTCAACTTCACCGAGGAACAGTTGAACGACATGGTCGAGTTCCTGAAGTGGACCGGCCAGATCAACACGGAGAAGTGGCCGCCGAACATCGAGGGCTGAGGTGTGCGGTTGGGGGCTGGCCGTGCTTGCAGCGGTTTGAGCGATCGCGCCGGGACGGGGGAAGCGATTCACTCCGTGTCCCCCGGGCCTGCGGCCCTCCTCCTTGACCTGCGTGAATCGCTTCCCCCGCCCCGGCGCTCGGTGCCCATCGCCGCATGCCACGGTCCTGTCGTCGCATGCGGTCATCGTGCCGGGCCGAGGTCGTGGGGTACCCGGATTCCGTAAGTAAAGGAGGAGGGCGGTGCGAAGCGCCGCCCGGGGGACATGAAGGAATCCGGGTGCCCCGCGGCCTCGGTCCAACGCGAAGGACCGCCCCAGGCCCCGACCGCCCCTCACACGAACAGCACCGAACCACACCCCATCGAGCGAACCACGATGTCAAGTTTCAAGAGGAGTAGCGAGCATGCAACCCGCTAACGTCAGATACGCATCGCAGAAGGTGGCGATGTACTACTTCGTCGCCGCACTCGCGCTGTTCACCGGCCAGATCGTCTTCGGTCTCGGCCTGGGGCTGCAGTACGTCGTGGGCGACTTCCTGTTCCCCTACATCCCGTTCAACCAGGCGCGGATGGTCCACACCAACCTGCTCATCGTCTGGCTGCTGTTCGGCTTCATGGGCAGCGCCTACTACCTGGTGCCCGAAGAATCCGAGACCGAGCTGTGGAGCCCCAAGCTCGCGCTCGCCCTGTTCTGGATCTTCCTGGTCGCCGGCGCGCTGACCATCGTCGGCTACCTCGTCGTGCCCTATGCCAAGCTGGCCGAGCTCACCGGCAACGAGCTGCTGCAGACCATGGGCCGCGAGTTCCTGGAGCAGCCCCTGCCGACCAAGGTGGGCATCGTCGTCGTCGCCCTCGGCTTCCTGCTCAACATCGTCATGACGGTGCTCAAGGGCCGCAAGACCAGCATCACGCTGGTGCTGCTGATGGGTCTGACCGGACTGGCCCTGCTGTTCCTCTTCAGCTTCTACAACCCCAGCAACCTCGTCAAGGACAAGATGGCCTGGTGGTGGGTGGTGCACCTGTGGGTCGAAGGCGTGTGGGAGCTGATCCTCGCCTCGCTGCTCGCCTTCGTGCTGGTCAAGACCACCGGCGTCGACCGTGAGGTGATCGACAAGTGGATGTACTCGATCATCGCCCTCGCGCTGGTCACCGGCATCCTCGGCACCGGCCACCACTACTACTTCATCGGCCTGCCCGGCTACTGGAAGTGGATCGGCAGCGTGTTCTCGGCACTGGAGCCCATCCCCTTCTTCGCGATGACGGTGTTCGCCTTCAACATGGTGCAGCGCCGCCGCCGTGAGCACCCGAACCAGGCCGCCGTGCTGTGGGCCGTGGGCACCTCGGTGCTGGGCTTCCTGGGCGCCGGCCTGTGGGGCTTCATCCACACCCTCAGCCCCGTCAACTACTACACCCACGGCACCCAGATCACCGCGGCCCACGGCCACCTGGCCTTCTACGGCGCCTATGTGCTGGTGGTGATCACGATGATCAGCTACTCGATGCCGATCCTGCGCGGCCGCGAGGCCGCCCCGATGCGGGCCCAGCGCGTGGAGATGTGGAGCTTCTGGATCATGACCATCGGCATGGCCGTCATGGTGCTGGCCCTGACCGGCGCCGGCATCCTGCAGGTCTGGCTGCAGCGCCTGCCGACCGAAGGTGCCCTGAGCTTCATGGCCACCCAGGACCAGCTGGCCTTCTTCTACTGGACCCGTCTGGCCGGTGGCGTGATCTTCCTGATCGGCCTGGTCGCCTATCTGGCCAGCTTCTTCGTCGGTGCGGGCGCCGACGAGCGGGCGGCGGTGGGCGGTGGCGCGGGCAGCCTGCGCGGCCAGCCGGCCCGTCAGGCCTGAGCCCTGTCCGCACGGCCTTGAGAACCTGGATGCAAGCCTGAGGAGCCCCTGATGAAGCCGCTGGACATTCCGCCCCCGCTGCGCACCGCACCTGCCGGCGCAGCGCAGGCCGGCCCGGCCGATGCCCCCTGGTATGCCGAACAGGGCGACGAGTGCGCGCTGTTCGCCCATGCCGCCGCGCAGCGCCTGCCGCTGCTGATCAAGGGCCCGACCGGCTGCGGCAAGACCCGGCTGGTCGAGCACATGGCTCACCGGCTGGGCCGGCCGCTGGTCACCGTCAGCTGCCATGACGATCTGGGCGCGGCCGATCTGGTCGGCCGGCACCTGATCGTCGGCGGCAGCACGGTCTGGTGCGACGGACCGATGACGCGGGCGGTGCGCGAGGGCGCCATCCTCTACCTCGACGAGGTGGTGGAGGCGCGCAAGGACACCACCGTGGTGCTGCATCCGCTGGCCGATGACCGACGCGTGCTGCCGGTCGAGCGCACCGGCGAGCTGATCCCGGCCGCACCCGGCTTCATGCTGGTGGTCTCCTACAACCCGGGTTATCAGAACCTGCTCAAGAGCCTGAAGCCCAGCACCCGCCAGCGCTTCGTCGCGCTGACGCTGGACTGGCCGCAGCCCGAGGTCGAGGCCCGCATCGTCGCCGCCGAGGGCGGTGTCGGTCCCGAGGCCGCCGCCCGTCTGGTGCAGCTGGCCCAGGCCCTGCGCCGCCTCGGCGGCCAGGATCTGGAGGAGGTGGCCAGCACCCGCCTGCTGGTGATGGCCGCGCGGCTGCATGCCGCCGGCCTGCCGCTGCCGCGGGCCTGCCGGGCGGCCGTGCTGCAGGCGCTCAGCGACGACGCACAGACGGTGGCCGCGCTGGAGCAGGTGGCCGCCGCGGTGCTCGGCACGGCCTGAGCCGCACCGGGGCGCAGCGGTGGCCGCCGACCGGCTGCAGCAGTGGCGGCGCCTGAGCCAGGCGGGCTTCATGCTGCTGTTCCTGATCGCCCCGGCGGTCGATCTGCTGCGCTTCGATCTGCACGAGCGTCAGTTGTGGCTGTTCGGCCAGCCCTGGTCCCTGGGCTTGAGCGACCTCCAGGCCGGCCGCGTCAGCGTCGGCCACACGGTGCTGACTCTGCTGACCCACGGCCTGCTGCCCCTGCTGCTGCTGGTGGGCGGCTTTCTGGCCGTCGCCTGGCGCCAGGGGCGGCTGTACTGCGGCTGGCTGTGTCCGCACTTCAGTCTGGTCGAGGCCATCAATGCGGTGCTGCAGCGGGCCTGTGGCCGGCTCAGCCTGTGGGACCGCACGCCGGTGCCGCTGGCCGGTGGCCGCCATCCGCAGCGCCGCTGGTGGGTGGTCTACGGCCTGGCCTGCGTGCTGGCCGGCACGGCCTGGGGCATCACGCTGCTGTGCTATCTGCTGCCGCCGGCCGAGGTCTGGGGCGGCCTGCTGCACGGCAGCTCCACGCCCGGGCAACTGCGCTTCATCGTCATCGCCTCCGGCGTGTTCGCGCTGGAGTTCGCTTTGGCGCGCCATCTGTTCTGCCGTTATGGCTGTGCGGTGGGCCTGTTCCAGAGCCTGGTCTGGATGGCCAACCCGCGTGCGCGGGTGGTGGGCTTCGCCCGCGAGCGGGCCGCGCACTGCCGGGGCTGCGTGCCCGACGCCACCCGCCCGACCGTGCACGCCAGCGCCTGCGAGCAGGCCTGCCCGATGCGGTTGACGCCGCGCCAGACCAAGCGCTGGATGTTCGCCTGCGTGCAGTGCGGCCGTTGCCTGACGGCCTGCGACCGGGCCCAGCACACGCGCGCCGCGCTCGAGGGCGGCGTGGGTGTGGCGCCGCTGCTGCAGTGGACGGTCGGCAGCGACGCGCTGCGCGAGAGCCTGCGCCAGCGCCGTCCGGTGGCCGCCGTGGCGGCGCCTCCTGCCGCCGCCCCCGCCCCGATGCCGGCGCGCGACCTGCCGCCGCCTGACCCGAAAACCGAGGAGTCGTGATGGAAGAGTGGATCGGTCATTGGTGGCACCGTCTGGTGACGGCCGGTGCCGAGCGGGGGCGCCGGCATCCGCAGGCGGCCGTCACGCTGGCCGAGATGCGGCCGCAGCTCGGCCTGATGTTCCGTGCCTTCGGCGGGGATCCGGCCGCGCGCCTGGCCGAAGCCAGCGCGCAGCCGGTCGGCCAGGGCCGCGTCGCCCGCGGCTGGCTGCAGCGCGTGGCCGGCAGCGGCACGCGGGCCTCGCTGGCCTCGCTGGTCGCCTGGCAGGGCTCGTCCGCTGCGGACCGCGCCGCGGCGGGCGCTGCGGCCGCCGCCGGCCCGGTGCTGTGCCTGCCGCCCGACCTCGACGTCCATCCGGAACGCACGCTCAACCGCCAGCTCTACGTGTGGCTGGCTGCCGTGGCGGCCGCCTGGCCGCAGGCGGGCGCGCTGCTGGCGGAGCGGGCACAGCAGGCGGACGATGACCCCGATCGCCCCCATGGCCGCGCCGGCTCGCCCGGCTGGCTGGCCCTCAACCTCGCGGCTGGCCTGCAGGTCCGCCGCACGCTGCCGGGCCTGGCCGACAGCCACCGCGCGCTGCTGCAGGCCGAGCTGGACCGCCGCCCGCCGGCAGGCGACGACCCGGCCGAACAGGCGGTGCAGGCCGCGCTGCGTGCGGGTCTGGAGCCGGCCGACACCGCCGCCTTCCTCGCGCGGGCTGTGGAGGTGCCGCGCGTGGACCCGGCCGATGTCGCGCCGGTCTGGTGCTGGCTGGCCGTCGCGCCCCTGGTCGCCGACGCTCCGGCCGCGGCCACCGCGCCCGCTGCCGATGCCGACCGCCCGCCATCGGCCGCCGACGCGCCCGATGCCCGCCGCCATGCCGCGCGCCGCATCGCCGACGAGCGTGGCCGGGCGCCGCTGATCCTGCCCTTCCGCGCCGAATCGCTGCTGACCTTCGGTGACCCGATGCGCATCGACCGCGCCGATGACGACACGCCCGACGACAGCGCCCGCACCGCGGCCGCCGATCTCGACCACCTGAGCCTGGCGCCCGACGGCCGGGCCTGCGCCTCGCGCGTGCGCTTCGACCTCGACCTGCCGAGCGCGGCGGCCGACGATCTGCCCATCGGCCCCGGCGAGCCGCTGCCCGAGTGGGACTGGCGCCGCGGCCGGCTGCAGCCCGACCATTGCCGCGCCCAGACCTTCGTCGCCCCGCCGCAGGCGCAGGCCTGGCAAGCCCCGCCGGCGCTGCAGGCCACCGCCCGCCGGTTGCGCCGCCAGCTGGAGGCCCTGCGCGCCGCGCCGCACTGGCAGCGCGCCTGCACCCAGGGCGAGCGCATCGACCTCGACGCCTGGGTGCGCCACCAGGCGGGTGAGGGCGCCCGCGCGGCGGTGCCGTCCCGCGGCGAGCCGGCCGTCTATGCCCGCCAGGTGCGCAGCGGACCGGATCTGGCCACGCTGCTGCTGGCCGATCTCTCGCTGTCCACCGATGCCTGGGTCAAGGGCGATGCGGCCACCGGCCGGCCCGACCAGCGCGTGATCGACATCGTGCGCGACGCGCTCTACGTCTTCGGCGAGGCCCTGTCCGCCCGCGGCGACGCCTTCGAGATGACCGGCTTCTCGTCGGTGCGCCGGCAGCAGGTGCGCCTGCACCGGCTCAAGGGCTTCGACGAGCGCTGGGGCGCCTTGCCCTGCGCCCGTGTGGGCGCGATCCGTCCGGGCTACTACACCCGGATGGGCGCGGCCATCCGCCATGCCACGCGCCGCCTGCAGCAGCGGCCCGAGCGCCAGCGCCTGCTGCTGCTGCTGACCGACGGCAAGCCCAATGACCTGGACGTCTATGAAGGCCGTTACGGTCTGGAGGACACCCGCGAGGCCGTGCGCGAGGCCCGCGCCGCCGGGTTGACCCCGTTCGCCGTCACCATCGACCCGCAGGCGGCCGACTACCTGCCCCACCTGTTCGGCCAACACGGCCATGCCCGGGTGCTGCGGCCGGCCGAGCTGGTCGGCCGGCTGGCCCAGCTGCAGGCGCAGCTGGTGCGGTGAGGACGGGGTGTCCGCACGGTGACGGCAGGGTGACGGTGCGCGCTTGACGGCGATCAAAACCATGAAGGCCGGCCCGCGGCCAGAATGCGCGCCCGTTGCCACCCTTTGCCGAGCTGTCCCATGGCCGATCCCCGCCCGTTCGACGTGCCGCGCTACCTGTCGGTGCTGCCCCTGTTCACCGACATCGGCCCCGTTGCGCTGCAGCGGGTGGCCGAGGGCTGCCAGCTGCGGCGCATGGCCCGCGGTGACATGGTCTTCCGCGTCGGCGAGCCCTGCGAGGCCTTCCACGTCACCGTGCTGGGCCAGGTCAAGCTCTATGGCCTGTCACCAGCCGGCCAGGAAAAGGTCATCGAGCTGGTCGGCCCCGGCCAGAGCTTCGCCGAGGCGCTGATGTTCGGCGACCGGCCCTACATCATCAACGCGCAGGCGCTGACCGATTCGCTGGTGCTGAGCGTGGGCAAGGCGGCCGTGGTCGGCGAGATCGACCGCGATCCGCACTTCGCCCTGCGCATGCTGGCCGGCATGTCGCGCCGCCTGCACGGCCTGGTCAACGACGTGCAGGCCTATGCGCTGCACAGCGGCCTGCAGCGGGTGATCGGCTACCTGCTGCGCGACCACATCGATGCCGATGGCGAGGGGGAGCCCAGCACGGGCGAGGTGGTGGTGCAGCTGCCGGTCAGCAAGGCCACCATCGCCTCGCGGCTGAGCCTGACGCCCGAGTACCTGTCACGCGTGCTGCGCGAGCTGGAGGAGCAGGGCCTGATCGCCGTCGACAAGCGCGACATCCGCATTCCGGACGTCAGCGCGCTGGCGGCCTGGCAGGCCCAGGGGGCCTGAGCGGGACTTCAGCGGGGCTTCGGCGGGGCTTCGGCGGGACCGCGGCCGGCCGGCCGTGGCCGATGGCCTGCCCGGCGACCTCAGGCGCTGCGCGGCCCGCCCGGGGCGTCCTCGCGGGTCGAGCGGCGCTCCACCAGATGGAAGCCCAGGTCGGCCACCGGATCGTCCAGCCGCTCGCCGCGGCAGCGGGCCAGCACCCGGCGCGCGGCCTCGCGCCCGATGGCGGCCGCGTCGATCCGCACCGTCGTCAGTGACGGCGCCATGTGGGCCGCGAACTCGGCATCGCCAAAACCCACCACGGCCAGATCCTGCGGCACGCGCAGGCCGCGCTCCAGGGCCTCGGTGACCACGCCCTGGGCCAGCGCGTCCGAGCTGCAGACCACGACGCGCAGGCCCGGCTGTGCCGCCAGCAGGCGGGCCAGCGCCTGGCGGCCCTTGTCCAGCGTGCCGGGCGTCGCCACGGTGGCCACCGGCACCTCACGGCCGAAGGTGCCGACGAAGCCCTGCAGGCGCTGCATCGCGCGGGCGTCGTCGCCGGTGGCCACGCCCACCGCCTCCCAGCCGCGGGCCAGGACATGGCCGGCCACGGCCGCGCCCACCTGCGGATGCGAGAAGCCGACCACCTGGTCGACCGGACGCCCGGTCAGGTCCCAGGTCTCGACCACCGGCAGGTGCGCGGCCCGCAGGCGGGCGATGGCCTGCGCGTCCTGCAGCAGGCCAGCCACCACCAGGGCATCGATGCGCCGGCCCAGCAGGGTGTCGACCAGCGCCGGCTCCCGCGTGCGGTCATAGCCGGTCTGCGCCAGGATCACCTGGTAGCCGGCGGCCTCAAGCGTCGCGGTCAGGGTCTGGATCGTCGGCAGGAACTGCGCGACGGCGATCAGCGGCACCAGCACCCCCACCGTCTGGCTGCGCCGTGACTTCAGGCCGCCGGCCAGCAGATTGGGGATGTAGCCGGTCCGCGCCACCGCGGCCTTCACCCGCGCCAGCGCGTCGGGCGAGACGCGCTCGGGCGTGTTCAGGGCGCGCGAGACGGTCATCAAGGAGACGCCGGCCGCCTCGGCGACCTGGTGCAGCGTGACGGGGCGGCGCTGGGCGGCGATGGCGTCGTCGTCGTCGGCCGCGGCGGTGGGCGGTGCCGGGGGAGCTGGGCGGGGGGTGGAACGCGGCGGCATCGGGCGGGCAGGGGTGGCGCGCGGATTGTCCGCCAGGGCGTCGCGCGGCACTGCGGGTCTTCCCGGTGCTGTGGTGTGCGGATGAGAACGTTAACATTCGCGCCGGATCGCGTCCTTGGCGCTGGCGTTTTCTTGGCGCCCGTGCCATTCCTTGAACTGTTAACGTTCCCATCATGGCCCACACCGCTCTGCTTCCCGACCGCCTCCAGTGGCTGCGCCTGTCGCACACCCGCCTGCCGCTGCCCATGCCGATCAGCGACGCCAAGGTGCTGACCGGCCGCCAGAAGCCGATGACCGAGGTCTCGATGCTGTTCGTCGAGCTGCAGACGGCCGACGGCCACGAGGGCCTGGGCTTCAGCTACAGCAAGCGCGCGGGCGGCCCGGGCCAGTTCGCCCACGCGGCCGAGATCGCGCCCACGCTGCTGGGCGAAGACCCGTCGGACATCGCCCGGCTCTGGACCCGCCTATGCTGGGCCGGCGCCTCGGTGGGCCGCAGCGGCCTGGCCACGCAGGCCATCGGCGCCTTCGACGTCGCGCTGTGGGATCTGAAGGCGCGGCGGGCCGGCCTGTCGCTGGCCAAGCTGCTGGGCGCCCACCGCGACACGGTGGCCTGCTACAACACCTCGGGCGGCTTCCTGCACACACCGATCGACCAGTTGATGGACAACGCCGAGGCCTCGGTGGCGCGCGGCATCGGTGGCATCAAGCTCAAGGTTGGCCAGCCCGACCGTGACGAGGACCTGCGCCGTGTCGAGGCCGTGCGCCGCCGCCTGGGCGATGGCGTGCCGCTGATGGTCGATGCCAACCAGCAGTGGGACCGCCCGACCGCCCAGCGCATGTGCCGCCGGCTGGAGCCCTTGGGCCTGGTGTGGATCGAGGAGCCGCTGGATGCCTACGATCATGAGGGGCACGCCGCACTGGCCGCCGCCTTCGACACCCCGATCGCCACCGGCGAGATGCTGACCAGCGCGCTGGAGCATGCCGACCTGATCCGCCACCGTGCGGCCGACTGGCTGATGCCCGACGCCCCCCGCCTGGGCGGCGTCACGCCCTTCCTGAAGGTGGCCGCGCAGGCCGAGGCCGCCGGCGCGATGCTGGCGCCGCACTTCGCGATGGAGCTGCACGTGCATCTGGGGGCGGCCTTCCCGACGGAGACCTGGGTCGAGCATTTCGACTGGCTGGAGCCGCTGTTCGAGGAGCGCATCGAGATCCGTGACGGCCGCATGGTGGTGCCCCGCCGTCCGGGCCTGGGCCTGACGCTCAGCGGCCAGGCTCGCGCCTGGACCTGCCAGAGCCAGACCTTCGGCGAGCGGGCCTGAGCGGCCGGCCCTGCCGCCGCCCCGCCCCCGCCACCGCCCCCGCCACCGCCACCGCCACCGCCACCGCCACCGCCACCGCCGCCCTGAGCGAGCACCGCCCACCCATCCGACCTGACGTCAAGACAGAGGAGACACCCGAGATGACGACGCGCCGTACCCTGATCACCGCCGCCGTGCTGCCGCTGCTGGCCGCCGGCCCGGGCGCTGCCCACGCGCAGGCACCCGCCACCGCCGCCTGGCCCGCCCGGGCGGTGACGCTGGTCGTGCCCTTCCCGCCCGGTGGCTCGACCGACATGATCGCCCGCACGCTGGCCGCCCGCCTGCAGGAGCGCCTGGGCGCGACCTTCGTCGTCGACAACAAGGCCGGCGCCGGCGGTACGCTGGGCGCCGCCCAGGTCCGGCGGGCGGCGCCCGATGGGCAGACGCTGCTCGTGGCCTCGCTGGGGCCGTTCGTGATCGGGCCGCACCTGATCCGCAACCCGGGCTATGACCCGCTGAAGGACTTCGACTACGTGACGGTGGCGGTGCAGGCGCCCAACGTGCTGGCGGTGCCGGTCACCTCGCCCTGGCGCACGCTGGGGGATCTGCTGGGCGCCCTCAAGGCCCAGCCGGGCAAGCTGACCTTCGCGTCCGCCGGCAACGGCACCTCCGATCATCTGACGGCCGAGCTGTTCTGGCAGGAGACCGGCACCCAGGCCATCCACGTGCCCTACAAGGGGGGCGCGCCGGCCATGACCGACCTGATGGCCGGCGTGGTCGACGCCAGCTTCATGAACGTGAACACCGCGCTGCCGCAGATCCGCGGCGGCAAGCTGCGTGCGCTGGCCATCACCAGCGCGAAGCGCTCGCCGCTGCTGCCCGAGCTGCCGACGCTGGAGGAAGCCGGCCTGCGCCACACCACCGTCTATTCCTGGCAGGCGGTGGCCGCGCCGCGCGGCCTGCCGGCCGACGTCAGGGGCCGCCTGCGTGAGGCGGTGGTGGCGACGCTGGGCGAGCCGGCCGTGCGCGACAAGCTGCTGGCGCTGGGCTTCGAGATCGTCGGCAATACGCCCGAGCAGTTCAGCGCCTTCCAGGCCGCCGAACATGCCCGTTGGAAGAAGCTGATCGAGAGCCGGGCCATCACCGCGGACTGAGCGGCAGGCCCGCGCCGGTGCGGTGCCGGCTCAGGGCCGCCCGCCGGCCGGCGCCACGGCCGCGCCGTCGATGCCATGGCGCCGCAGCGCCTCGGCGACGAAGCCCGAGGCCTTCATCTCCTCGACGAAGTCGGCCAAGGCCGCGGCCGCGGCCGGGCCCCGTCCGGCGGGCAGGCCCATGGCCTGGCGGATGACCATGAAGTGGCCGGGCAGCAGGCGCAGGCCGCCCCATCGCGCGGCATCGGCCTCCAGTTGCTGGCGCACGCCGGCCGCGACCTCCGCACCCTCGGCCAGGAAGGTGTCGACCACGGTCGGTGAGGTGGCGGCGCGCAGGATGGTCGCGGCCTTCAGTTCGCGCGTCAGGTACAGATCGTAGGCACTGCCGCGGCCGACGACCACGCGGTGCGCGGCCCGGTCGACCTCCGCGCCGTCGCGCAGCGGGGAGTCCTCGCGCACCAGCCAGGCGCCTTCGATCAGCACATAGGGGCCGGTGAAGCCGATGCCCTGGCCGCGCAGCGGATCGATGGCGAAGAAGCCGACGTCGGCGCCGTCGGCGCGCACGGTCTCGACCGAGGTGCCGGCGGCCTCGACCACCACCGTCTGCAGCGGCCGGCCGATCCGCCGGGCCAGCTCGGTGGCCAGATCGACCGACACGCCGCCGACGCTGCCATCGGCCCGCCGGTGGGCCAGGATCGGATTGCCCAGGTTGATGCAGGCGCGCAGCGGGCCGCCGGGGGCCAGGGTGTCGGCCAGTGCGTTCAGGCTGGCGCTCAGGCCGGGGCTCGGGCGCGTGCTCGGGCTCAGCGTCGCCCGCTCCGGTGCCGCCGCGGCCACCGGGGTGGCGGCACCGTCGTCCAGCGTGCGCCTCAGGATGGCGGGCATGACGCCGCCGGCCTGCAGCAGGCTCACCTCCAGCTGGGTCTCGACGGCGGCGGTGGCGCTGAAGTCCAGGCGGGTGCCGTCGCGGCGCGTCAGCGTCACCCGGACCGCCGTGCGCGGCTGCAGCCGCTCGGCCGGGGCGTCGATGGTCAGCGTGTCGCCCGCCTGCAGCGCCAGCGTGGCCGGGGTGGTGCCCGCCGGCAGGCGCAGCGGCAGGATGCCCATGCCGATCAGGTTGGAGCGGTGGATGCGCTCGAAGCTGTTGGCCAGCACGGCCCGGATGCCCAGCAGACGCTGGCCCTTGGCCGCCCAGTCGCGCGAGGAGCCGGTGCCGTAGCGCTCGCCGGCCACCAGCACCACGGCCCGGCCGGCCGCGCGGTAGCGCTCGGCCACCTCCCACAGCGGGGCGATCTCGCCGCTGGGCACGTGCACGGTGTGGGCCACCGGGGCCGTCGGCGCCAGCAGATTGCGCAGCGAGCGGTTGTGGAAGGCCGCGCGCAGCATCACCTCCCAGTTGCCGCGGCGCGAGGCGAAGACGTTGAGGTCGCCACGGTCCTCGCCGCGCGCGACGAGGAAGTCGGCCACCAGGCTGTCGGGCGGGATCGCGCTGGCCGGCGAGATGTGGTCGGTGGTGACGTCGTCGCCGAGCACCAGCAGCGGATCGGCCTCGTAGCGGCCGAGCTGGCTGCCCCAGTCGAGGCCGGCGAACGGCGGGCGGCGCAGCTGGGTGGAGCCGTCGCGCCACGGGAAGCGGGCGGTGCCGGGCGCATCCAGCCCGGCCCAGGACGGGTTGCGGCCGGCGAGCGCGAAGGCGCGCGGCACGTCGTCGGCGAGCCGGGCCGCGTCCACCAGACGGGCGACCTCGGCGTCCTCGGGCCACAGCTCCGACAGCATCACCGGGCGGCCGTCGGGCGTGTGGCCCACCGGCTCCTGCTCCAGATCGCGCTCGGCATCGCCGACGAGGGCGAAGGCCACCACCAGCGGCGGCGACATCAGCCAGCCCAGGTCCAGATCCGGATGCACGCGGCCGGGGAAGTTGCGGTTGCCCGACAGCACGGCCACCGCGCGGATGCGGCCCGCAGCCTGCGCCGCGCGGATCACCTCGGGCAGCGGGCCGGGGTTGCCGATGCAGGTCGCGCAGCCGTAGCCGACGATGTCGAAGCCCACCGCGGCCAGGTCCTCGTCCAGCCCGGCACGCTGCAGCAGGCCGGCCGTCGACGGCGAGCCCGGCGACAGCGAGGTCTTGACCCAGGCCGGCGGCTTCAGGCCGAGCGCGCGCGCCTTGCGCGCCAGCAGCCCGGCGGCCACCAGCAGCGCTGGCGACGAGGTGTTGGTGCAGCTGGTGATCGCCGCATAGGCGATGGCGTGGCGGGGCAGGATGGCCGCCGCCGTCGCGGCCGACGGTGTGGCTGCCTCCGCCATGGCCTGTCGCGGCTGGAAGCCGAGGGCGGCCAGCAGCGGACGGGCCGCGCCCAGCGGCCGCAGATCCTGTGGCCGCTGCGGGCCGGCGATGTGCAGGCCGATGGCGTCCAGATCGATCGTCAGGCGCTGGGTGTAGCAGGGCTCGGCCTGCGGGTCGAACCACAGACCTTGCCGCTTCAGCACCGCCTCGACGCGCGCCGCGTGGGGCGCACTGCGGCCGGTGCGCCACAGGTAATCGACCACCTGCGCATCGGCCGGGAAGAAGCCGGTGGTGGCGCCGTACTCGGGCGCCATGTTGGCGACCACGGCCCGCGCGTCGGCATCCAGCGTGGCCACGCCGGGGCCGAAGAACTCGACGAACTCGCCGGCCACACCGAGTGCGCGCAGGCGCTGGGTGACGGTCAAGGCCAGATCGGTGGCCTGCACGCCGGGGCGCAGGCGGCCGGTGAGCTGGACGCCGATCACCTCGGGGATGCGCAGCATGGTGGGCAGGCCGAACATCACCGTCTGCGCCTCCAGTCCGCCCACGCCCCAGCCCAGCACGCCGATGCCGTTGACCATCGGCGTGTGGCTGTCGGTGCCGATCATCATGTCGGGCACGAACCAGGTGGTGCCGTCACGCGTCTCGGTGGTGACGACGGTGGCCAGCTGCTCCAGGTTCAGCGTGTGCATGATGCCGGTGCCCGGCGGGTGGATGGTCACCCGGTCCAGCGACCGCGAGGCCCAGCGCAGGAAGGCGTAGCGCTCGGCATTGCGGCGCATCTCGTGGGCCAGATTGCGCGGCGCGGCATCGGCACAACCCCAGACCTCGACGGCCAGCGAATGGTCGACCGAGACATCCACCGGCAGCACCGGGTTCAGCCGCGAGGGATCGGCGCCGTGCTCGGCCAGGGTGTCGCGCAGGCCGGCGATGTCGATCAGCGCGGGCGTGCTGGTGGTGTCGTGCATCAGCACGCGGCCGGGCTGGAAGGCGATCTCGACCTCGCTGCGGCCACTCTGCAACCAGTCCACCAGGGCCTGGGCGGCGGTCTCGCGCTCCTCGCCCTGCATGCAGCGCAGCACGTTCTCCAGCAGCAGGCGGTGCACCACCGGCAGGCGGGGCAGCAGCGGGCCCAGCAGGGCCGGCAGGTCGATCAGGCGGCCGCAGATGCCGTCGATCTCGACCTCCGCATGGGCGACGGTGGCAGGGCGGAAGGCGGCGTCGGCGAGGGCTTCGGCGGGCAGACGGATCATGGCGCGCGGGGCTGGGGTCAGGCTGGGGTCAGGCGGGGGGCGGGCGGGGTTCGAGCAGGCGGCAGGCAGCAGACGGCAGGCCGTTCCCGGTTCAGGCCGGCAGGCGATGGAAGACCAGGCACACCGGGCTGCCGCAGCTCAGCGGGCGGCCGGTGGGCGTCAGCGTGCCGTTCTCGGGATCGACGGCGAAGGTCGTCACCGTGTCGCTGTCCTCGTTGAGGGCGTACAGCCAGCGGCCGTCGGGCCCGGGCGTGATGAAGCGTGGCGTGCGGCCACCGCTGGCCACGGTCTGGCGCAGGGTGAGGCTGCCGTCGGCCGGATCGACGGCGAAGACGGCGATGCTGTCCTCGCCTCGGTTCGACGTGTAGACAGTGCGTCCGTCCGCGGCCACCTGGATCGCCGCGGCCCGGCTGTGGCCGGTGTGGCGCGGCGACAGCGTGGAGCGGGTTTCCAGCGGCTGCAGCGTGCCGGTCTCGCCGTCGAGGTGGGCGGTGGTGACGGTCGAGTCCAGCTCGTTGACGATCCAGACCCAGGGCGCGTGCGGATGCACGGCCAGGTGGCGCGGGCCGGCGCCCTCGCGCGCGACCATCGCGCTGCCGCTGTCCTCGATCAGGCGCTGGCCGTCCCAGCGCCGCACGAACACGCGGTCCAGGCCCTTGTCGGGCACCAGCAGCCAGCGGCCGCAGGCACTGAAGCCGGCGTAGTGCGGCTTGGCATGCGGCTGCTCGATGCGGTGCGGGCCGGGCGTGCCGGTGATCGGCAGGCGCTGGGCCGGCGGCTGCAGGCGGCCATCGTCGGCCACGGGCAGCACGGCGATGCTGGCGCCCAGGTGGTCGGTCACCAGCAGGTGGCGGCCGTCGCGGGCGTGGACCAGGTGCACCGGATTGCGGCCGCCGATCTCCTGCGTGGCCAGCAGGCTCAGCCGGCCGCTGCCCGCATCGATGCGCAGCGCGCTGGCCGTGTGGCCGTCGCCATGCACCGCGTGCAGCGTGCGGCCGTCGGCGGCCATCGCCAGATAGGACGGGTTGACCAGCCCGCCGAGCACCTGCAGCGGGCGCAGCGCACCGCTGGCCTCGTCGACGGCGCAGACGGTGATGCCGTCGCCGCGGGCGTTTCGCTCGCGGGTGGTGCGGCTGCCGATGAAGGCGATCAGCGTGCCGTGCTCCGGCGCCCGCGCAGGTTCAAGGTGGGTCATGGATGCCACGGCGTGCGTTCGGGACGTCATTCCAGCGTGATGCCCTTGGCCTTGATCAGGGCCGCCCAACGCTGACGTTCAGCGGTGATGAAGGCGGCGAAGGCCTCCGGCGTGCCGCCGCCCACCAGGTTGCCGGGCCCGGCGATCTTGTCGCGCAGATCGGGCTGGGCGAGCGCCTGGTTGACCGCCGCGTTGACCCGCTGCACGACGGCCGCCGGCGTGCCCTTGGGCGCGATGACGCCCAGCCAGTTCGACACCGTCACACCGGGATGGCCGGCCTCGGCCATCGTCGGCACGTCCGGCAGGCTGGGCAGGCGCTTGTCGCTGGTGACGGCCAGCGCACGGGTCTTGCCGGCCTGGATCGAGGGCAGCGCGGCATAGGTCTGTTCGAACATCATGTCGATCTCGCCAGCCAGCAGCGCCGAGGCCGCCGGACCCCCGCCCTTGTAGGGCACCGACAGCATCTCGATGCCGGCCGCATCCTGGAACAGCTCGCCGCTGAGGTGGTGCGCGCCGCCGTTGCCGGCATTGCCGATGGTCAGCGCGCCCGGCCGGGCCTTGGCCGCGGCCACCACGTCCTTCAGCGTGCGGAAGGGCTTGTCGGCGCGGGTGACCAGCACCAGCGGCGCCTTCTCGACCAGCACCACCGGCACGAAGTCGGTGGCCGGGTTGAAGGTCATCTTCGGGAACAGCGCGGCGTTGACCGCCAGCGGCCCCATCGCGCCGATGCCCAGCGTGTGGCCGTCGGGCAGCGCACGGGCGATGAAGTCATGGCCGATGTTGCCGCTGGCCCCGGGCTTGTTGTCGACGATGACGCTCTGGCCCAGCAGGGCGGCCATCGGCACGCCGAGCTGGCGCGCGCGCAGATCGTTGTTGCCGCCGGCGGCATAGGCCACCACCAGCGTCACCGGCTTGGTCGGCCAGCCGGCCTGGGCGAAGGCGGCGTGGCTGCCGGACAGGGCCAGCGTGCCACCGGCCAGCTGCAGCAGCTGGCGGCGGCGGATGTCGTTCGGGTTCATCGGTGTGTCTCCTCGGATGTGCAGGCCGGTGGGCGTGGCCGGATCGGAGGCCCGGCCGCGCGGTCCGCTCAGTTGTCGGGTGTGATGCGCGCCTTCTCGACGATGCGGGCGAAGCGCGCCGACTCGGCCTTGATGAAGGTGCGGAAGGCGTCCTGGCTCAGCGGTTCGGCATCGCCGCCGAGCTCGGCCAGGCGCTTGACCAGATCGGCGTCATGGAGCGCCGCGACCACCGCCGCGTTCAGCTTCGCCTGGATGGCCGGTGGCGTGGCGGCCGGCGCGAACAGGCCGAACCAGTTCTCCAGCGCATAGCCGGCCAGGCCGGGGGTCTCGGCCACGGCCGGCAGGTCCGGCGCCATCGGCGTGCGCTTGGGCGAGGTCATCGCGATCGGCCGCACCCTGCCGTCCTTGATGAAGGCGCGGGCGCCGGCCAGGCTGGTGAAGGTGAAGTCCAGGTTGCCGCCGGCGGTGTCGGTCAGCTGGTTGGAGGCCCCGCGGTAGGGCACGTGCGTCAGCGACTGGCCCGACATCTGGTCCAGCAGTTCGCCGGCCAGGTGCTGCGGGTTGCCGATGCCGCTGCTGCCGTAGTTCAGGCTGCCCGGCTTGCTGCGGGCCAGCGCCAGCAGCTCGGCCACGTTGCGCACCGGCAGCTGCGGGTTGACCACCAGCACATTGGGCACCCGCACCACCAGCGAGATGGGCGCCAGGTCCTTCTCGGGCGCGTACTGCATGCGCGCCTTGTAGACGTGCGGGTTGATCGCCACCTCACCGGCCGAGGACAGCAGCAGCGTGTGGCCGTCGGCCGGCGCCCGCACGGCGGCCAGCGCGCCGATCATGCCGCTGCCGCCGGCCTTGTTGTCGACGTTGACCGGCTGCTTCAGGCTCGTGCGCAGCTTCTCGGCCAGCAGCCGGGCGGTGACGTCCACGCCACCGCCGGCCGAGAACGGCACGATGATCGTGATCGGCTTCGACGGCCAGGCGGCCGCCTCGTCGGCCAGCGCGGCGCCGGGCAGGCCGAGGCCGGCGGCCACGCTGAGCAGGGCGGCCGCAGGGGCCAGGGTGGACAGCCAGCGGCGGCGGGCGGTCAGGGATGCGGTGGGCATCGGCGTCTCCGGTGTCGTTCTGGGATTCCAGGAATCGGTCACCGGGATGCTAGGCAGCGCCGTCGCCCCTGAAAATTGACGTCTGGCGGCGGCTGCGTTTCCCGATGGAGAACGGTCGGCGCACTTTCGAAGCGCACCAGCGTGGTGGCCGTGCGTGGCGACCTTGCGCCGCCGCCCCGCCTTCAGCGCGTGCGCGCTCCGGCGCCTGCCGGATCGGCCCGCTGCGCGTGCGCCTGCAGGTGATCGACCAGCGTGCGCGTGGCCGGATCGGCCGTGTCCTCGTCGCGCAGCACGATCAGCAGCTGGCGCTGCGCCCAGTCATCGCTGAGCGTGATCGCGTGCAGCGTGCCGGCTGCCGCCGCCCGCCGCAGCACGCCATCGGGCAGCAGCGTGACGCCCACGCGCGATTCCACCAGGCGGCACATCGCGTCGAAGCTGCTGGCCTGCACCCGCTGGCGCAGCGGCTTGCCCGCCGCACGCGCGGCCTGCACCATCAGCTGCGCCAGCGAGCTGTCCGCATGCGGGCCGACGAAGGGATGGTCCAGCAGCTCGGCGAAGGCCAGGCGCCGCCGGCGGGCCAGCGGATGACCGGGCGGCACGCCGGCCATCAGCCGGTCCGCGTGGTAGGGCAGGCCGACCAGACCGCGCAGCGGCGTCAGCGCCGACACCACGCCGACATCGGCATCGCCGCTGGCCACCGCCCGCACCACGGCCGCGCCGGTGTGCTCCTCGATGCTGAGCAGCACCTGAGGATGGCGGTTGAGGAAGGACTCGATCTCGCCCGGCAGGAACTGCGTCAGCGCCGTGGCCACCGCGTGCAGCCGCACCTGGCCCTTGAGGCCACCGGCGAAGTCCTGCAGCTCGGCATCGAGCGCCCGCAACTGCTGCAGCACCGAGCGCGCATGGCGCAGCAGTGACTGCCCGGCGGCCGTCGGCACCACCCCGCGCGGCAGCCGCTGCAGCAGCGGCGTGCCGGCCTGCGCCTCCAGCTCGGCGATGCGCTTGCTGACCGCCGAGACCGCCAGATGCGCCCGCTCGGCCGCCCGCGTCAGGTTGCGGCATTCGGCGACGGTGACGAACAGCTGCAGGCTGGTGAGGTCGTGGCGCATGGTGGTCTGGCCGGCAGGGCGGTGGGCGTGGCGGATTGTCGCGCCCGCCCGACCGGTGCCGCGCCGGTCGGGCTCAGTCGTCCTCGTGCAGCTGGATGCCTCGACGGTGCAGCAGCAGCGGCACGAGCAGCACCAGCGCCGTGGCCGCCAGGATGGCCGCCGACAGGGGCTGGCTGATGAACACCGTCCAGTCGCCCTGGCTGATCGACAGCGCGTTGCGCAGCTGGCGTTCGGCCATCGGCCCGAGCAGCATGCCGACGATCACCGGTGCGACGGGGAAGCCGAAGCGCCGCATGCCCACGCCCAGCCAGCCGATGGCCAGCATCAGCAGCAGGTCGAGTGCCGACTGCCGCATGCCGTAGACGCCGATCGAGGCGAACACCAGGATGCCGGCGCCCAGCCAGTGCCGGGGCAGCGACAGCAGCCGCACCCACAGGCCGACCAGCGGCAGGTTCAGCACCAGCAGGATCACGTTGCCCACGTACAACGAGGCGACCAGGGCCCAGACCAGCTCGGAGGAGGTCTGGAACAACAGCGGGCCGGGCTGCAGGTTGTAGTTCTGGAAGGCGGCCAGCAGGATGGCGGCCGTGGCCGAGGTCGGGATGCCCAGCGTCAGCAGCGGCACCAGCGAGCCGGTGGCGCAGGCGTTGTTGGCCGCCTCCGGGCCGGCCACGCCCTCGATCGCGCCCGGGCCCTGGGCCGAGGCGAAGTCCTGCGGCCGGTGGCTCAGCCGGCGCTCGGTCGCGTAGGACAGGAAAGTCGGGATCTCCGCGCCGCCCGCCGGAATCGAGCCGAACGGAAACCCGATCGCGGTGCCGCGCAGCCAGGCGGGCACCGAGCGCCGCCAGTCCTCGCGCGACAGGCTCAGCCGTCCGGTGGCATGGCGGGCACCGTCGTCGCCCTCGGGGTGCAGCACGCCCCACAGGCCTTCGGCCACCGCGAACAGGCCGACGGCCACCAGCACCACCTCGATGCCGTCGACCAGCTCGGCCACACCGCCGGTGTAGCGGGCCTGGCCGGAGATGGAGTCCATGCCGATCAGGCCGATCGTGAGCCCCAGACCGAGCGAGGCCAGCCCGCGCAGCATCGACGCGCCGAGCACGGCCGAGACCGTGGTGAACGCGAAGGCCAGGATGGCGAAGTACTCGGCCGGACCGAAGCGCAGCGTGAAGGCGGCCACCAGCGGTGCCGAGACGGTCAGCGCCAGCGTGGCCAGCGTGCCGGCGACGAAGGAGCCGATGGCCGCGGTGGCCAGCGCCGGGCCGGCGCGGCCGCAGCGGGCCATGCGGTTGCCTTCGAGCGCGGTCACCATCGACGAGGACTCGCCTGGCGTGTTCAACAGGATGGAGGTGGTGGAGCCGCCGAACTGGGCGCCGTAGTAGATGCCGGCGAACATGATCAGCGCGCCGGTGGGCTCCAGCTGCGTCGTCAAGGGCAGCAGCACGGCAACGGTCAGGGCCGGGCCGATGCCGGGCAGCACGCCGATGGCCGTGCCCAGCAGGCAGCCCAGGAAGCCCCAGAGCAGATGGCCGGGCGTCAGCGCGGTGACGAAGCCGTTGGCCAGCGGGGTCAGGATGTCATGCATCGGTGGTTCTCCTCAGATCCAGCGTCCGGTCAGCGCTGGCAGGCGCAGGCCCAGACCGAGCGTGAAGAGCCAGAACAGCGGCAGTGTCAGTGCCACGCCCACGGCCAGATCCAGCCACGGCCGCTGGCTGCCGTGGCCGCGCGCGGCACAGGCGAACAGCAGCGCGGCCGCCGGCACGAAGCCGATGTGCTGGAGGGTCAGGGCCATCACCATCAGGCCGCCGCTCAGCCAGGCCGCGGCATGACGGGCACTGCGGCATGCGGCGGGCGGCCGCGTGGGCGGCGTTGCCAGTCCGGGCCAGCCGCCGCGCAGCGCCTGCAGCGCCAGCAACGCACCGACCGTACCGACGAAGCCGGCGATCACCAGCGGAAAGACATGGGCCCCGAGCACGACGTAGCCCGCGTCGCGGGGCATGCGCCAGGCGCCCCAGGCCAGGCCCGCTGCCAGCACCAGCAGCGCCAGACTGACCGCCAGCGGTGCGGCCCGTGGCGGGGCGGCTTCGCCCGCGGCCTGTGTCGGCGTCGGTGTCGGCATCGGTGCCGGATCGGACGGCGTGGCCGGGCCGGCATGCGGGTGCCGGCCGCCGCCTTGACGGACCGGCTGGGATGCGGCGCTCACAGCAGGCCCGCCCGCACCAGCATGGCCCGCAGCCGGGCGTGCTCGCTGTCGATGAAGTGGCCGAAGGCCGCGCCCGTCAGCAGGCTGGGCGTCCAGTGGTTGGCTAGCAGGGCGTCCTGCCAGACAGGGGTGCGTACCGCCTGCTCGATGGCGCTCACCCAGGCCTGCTGCTGGGCCGGCGACAGGCCGCCGGCCGCCACGACGCCGCGCCAGTTGCCGATCTCCAGGTCCAGTCCCAGCTCCTTGAGCGTCGGCGCGTCGATGCCCTTGAGGCGCTGCGGCGCACCGACGGCCAGCACGCGGAACTGTCCGCTCTTCACATAACTGGCCAGCTCGGCGTAGCCACCGGTGATCGCGCTGACATGGCCGCCGAGGGTGGCGGCCACCACCTCGCCACCGCCGCCGAACGGGATGTAGTTGAGCCGGTTCAGCGGCACGCCGGTGGCGGCCGCCAGCTGCGAGATGCCGATGTGATCGACCGAACCCTTGGATCCGCCGCCCCAGGTGATCCGGGTGGGCTCGGCCTTGAAGGCCTGCAGCAGCTCGGCCATCGAGCGCCAGGGTGCGTCCTTGCGCACGGCGATCACGTTGTACTCGGTGAACAGGCGGGCCACCGGCGTGGTCTGTGCCAGGGTGACCGGCGGCTTGTTCTGCACCACACCGGTGACCATGATGGCGCCCATCACGCACAGCGCACCGGCTTCTCCCGCGCTGCCGTTGACGAACTGGGCCAGACCCAGCGTGCCGCCGGCACCGTTCTTGTTCTCGAAGCTGACGTTGCGGATCCGGGCGGCTGCCTGCAGGGCCTTGGCCAGCGTGCGCGCGGTCTGGTCATAGCCGCCACCGGGCGAGCCGGGTACGGTGAACTTCAGGCTGTCGGGGACGGGCGTGTTGGCGCCTGCGGGGCGCGCGAGCACGAGGGCGGCTGCGGCGGCGAGGTAGCCGAGGGTGGCACGGCGGTTGAAGGCGGCAGGCTGGTTCATGGGATGTCTCCTGAGAATGCGTTATGAAATCAAAAAGTGCACGACAGGGCGTGTGAAAAGGGCGTGCGAAAAAGGCGGCGATGCGCCGTCGTCAGGCCGGACGACGGGGCCGGGCGGGGCGCCCGGATGTCAGGTCAGCCGGGCGGGGCGAACACATCCCGGCTGTGGACCTTGCCGCGCCGGGCGCCGTCCAGGTGCGAGCGCATCAGCGAGGCCGCCCGCAGCAGATCCCCGCTGGTGATCGCCTCCAGGATCTGCAGGTGCTCCAGTGCCTGCTCGCGGCGCGGGCCGCGTGAGCGGGCCTGGCGATACTCGATCAGGCGACGCAGCTGGTCCATCCGGCGCACCGACTGCACGATGAAGCGGTTGCCCGACCACAGGGCCAGGGTCTCGTGGAAGTCGCTGTTGGCCTGGAACAGCTCGATGGCGGTCATCGTCTCCCATCCGCCATCGGCGATGCGGCGCTGCTCGCGCTGCAGGCGGCCCAGCGCCACGCGGTCGACCGTGAAGCCCGGGGCCAGCAGGCCGGTCGGCTCGATGGCCGCACGGTAGAGGTAGCTCTCCTCGTAGGCCTGTGGCGAGTCGATCATCGGCTGGAAGGTCCAGCCATGGCCCACCGCCTTCTCGATCCAGCCCTCCTGCTGCACCCGCGACAGCACCGAGCGCAGCACGCTGCGCGAGCAGTCGTACTGGCGCATCAGGTCGGCCTCGGTCATCGCGTCGGGCAGGCGGCCGGCCAGACGGTCCTCGGCGATGCGCAGGTACAGCGGGTGATCGGGCTCGGCACTGTGGCGTTCGGCCACGTCGTCCAGCGACGCGGCGTCGCGGGCCAGGAAGTAGCCGCGGTTGTGGTCGTGCACCAGCACCCCGCTGGCGGCCAGATGGCGCAGTGCCACGTTCACCGGCGTGCGCGAGGTGCCGATCTGCTCGGCCAGCAGGCTTTCGGCCAGATGCTCTCCGGCCCGCAGGTGGCTGCGCCGCACATGCGCGACGATCTCCCGCACCACGCGCGCCTGCAGCGGCGTCAGGGTGTCCGTGTCGTTGGGCGTGGCGGACGGGGGAGCAGAGCGGGTGGTACGGGGCATCGGCCTATGGTAGCCAGTGCCCGGATGGCGCCGGGCCGGCACCGTCCGTCGGGTGGGGCCCGCCGGTGAGCGGCGGGTGATCGATGCGGTCGGCATGGTCGGGTGGCTCGGGCGTGCCGCAGGCGCGGGTTCAGCTGTCCAGACGGATGTCGAGCTGGCGGATCAGCTTCGACCAACGTGCATCCTCGGCGGCCATCAGCGCGCCGAAGGCCTTGGGATCGGCGCCGGCCGGCTCGTACAGCTGGGCGGACAGGCGGGCAGCGATGTCCGGCGTCTTCAGGGCCTGGGCGAACGCGGCGTGCAGCCGGGTGACCACCGCGGCCGGCGTGCCGCGTGGCACGACGATGCCGGCCCAGGACGGCGCGTCGTAGCCGGGAACCCCGCTCTCGGCCACGGTCGGGATGTCGGGCAATGCCGCGGCGCGGCGGCTGGAGGTCACCGCCAGCGCGCGCAGCGTGCCGGCCTTGAGGTGGGCCATCACCGCCAGTGGATCGGCCACGGCCATGTCGACCTCCCCGGCGAGCGCTGCGTTGACGGCGGGCGCACCGCCCTTGTAGGGCACGTGCAGCAGATCGATGCCCGCCATGCGCTTGAGCATCTCGCCGCCCAGATGGTTACCGCTGCCGTTGCCTGCCGTGGCGTAGCTGAATCGGCCCGGGCTCTGGCGGGCCTGGGCGATGAACTCGCGCAGTGTGCGGGCCGTCACCTTGGACGGATGGACGACGATCAGGTTGGCCACCGAGGCCAGCTGGATGACGGGTTGCATGTCCGCCACCTGGTAGCCGGTCTTGGCGTACAGATGCGGATTGAGCGCGACGGTGGAGAGGTTGACGAAGGTCAGCGTGTGGCCGTCCGCCTTGGCCGACAGGCCGGCGGCGGTGCCGATGTTGCCGGCCGCTCCACCCCGGTTGTCGATGACCACGGGCTGGCCGAGCGCTTCCTGCAGCCGGGCCTGCAGCGTGCGACACAGGCTGTCGGCCCCGCCGCCGGCCGGCTGCGGAACCAGCAGCGTGACGGGGCGCGACGGGAAGGTCTCCTGGGCCCGGGCTGCCCGGGGCAGGCCGGTCAGCAGGCTGCCGGCGGGCAAGGCCAGCAGGGCCTGGAGAGCGTGGCGGCGGTGCAGGGTCATGGACGTTGTCTCCGTGTCATCGTGGGAAGGCGGGCGTGGCCGACCGCCCGTGCCAGCCGTGGGTGTGGGCGTGTGGGTGCTCGCGTATGGGGCGGGGGCCTGGGCGGTAGGGCGCCGTCGAGCGCCGGGCGATCCGGTGGCCGCTCAGTCCGGCCGGCAGACCCACCAGGTGCGCTGGTTGCAGAACTCGCGCAGGCCGGCGGCGGCCAGCTCGCGGCCGTGGCCGGACTGGCGGGTGCCGCCGAAGGGCAGGCGGGC
>NZ_JBBUTF010000026.1:0-68351 GCF_038066575.1 Pseudaquabacterium rugosum
CCGGCCGTGCCCAACCCGCCACCACCGGCGCCGGCACCCCCCGCCCCGCCGCCGCCCGCACCGGCCCCCGCCGCACCGCAGAAGGCCGACATCGCGGTGGCCTGCCCGAAGCAGGTGCCACCGACCGTGCCCGACCAGGCGATCGAGGACGGCATCAGCGGCACGGTGAAGGCCGAGCTGCGCATCAAGGCCGGCAAGGTGGTGGGCGTGCAGATCCTGTCGGGTCCGCGCGTGTTCCATGCGGCGGTGCGCCGCGCGGCCGCCGCCTACGGCTGCACCACGCCGCCGGATGTCGAGCTGATCGCCATCCAGGACTTCACCTTCAAGGTGGAATGAGGAGAAACCCGGTCGGTCCATGACCGACCGCGATGCCGGGCATCGGGCGAAACGATTTCACGCCGCCCGGTGCCTTCCGCAGAATTCCGTCACCGAACACCACCGCGCGCACACGCCGGTGGAACAAGAGGCCCACGGGCCCCACCGTGCAGGAGACATCGATGAGCACCACCATGACACGCCCCCTTTCCGCCACGGGGGCCTCCATGCGGGAACCCCGCTTCATCCAGGCCGCGCTGCTGCTGCTGACGGCCAGCCTGACGGTCCTGGTCACCGCCATCCTGGGCCCCAGCATGCCGGCCATGCAGGCCCACTTCAAGGACGTGCCCGGCGCCGACTACCTGGTGCCGCTGACGATGACGGCGCCGATGCTGATGATGGCCGGCCTGAGCGTGTTCGTCGGCGAGCTGGCCGACCGCGTCGGCCGCAAGCCGCTGCTGCTGGGCTCGGTCACGCTGTATGCGGTGATCGGCACGGCGCCGCTGTACCTCGATTCGCTGATGGCCATCATCGCCAGCCGCTTCGCGCTCGGCGCACTCGAGGCCTGCCTGATGACCGTCAGCACGACGATGATCGGCGACTACTACGACGGCGCCAAACGTGAGCGCTACATGTCGCTGCAGACGACCGTCGCCGCCACCTCGGCCTTCCTGCTGAACAACGTCGGTGGCATGGTGGCCGAGTACGGCTGGCGCGCGCCCTATGCGGTGTTCGCGATCAGCCTGATCCTGGCCCCGCTGATGGCGCTCTATCTGTGGGAACCGCACACCCGCGCCAACATGACGGCCGCCCAGGTCGAGCAGGACAGCATGTCCTTCCGTCCGGGCCGCCTGGGCTTCATCTGCGTGCTGGCGGTCGTGCTGGGCATCGTGTTCCTGACGGTGCCGGTGCACTTCGGCTACCTGTTCGGCGCCATCGGCGTGCAGTCGCCGGCGCAGATCGGCATCGCCTACGGCATCAACAGCCTGGGCGTGATCGCCGGCACCCTGCTGTTCGGCTGGGGCCTGGCCCAGCGCGTGGGCGTGCCGCTGCAGCTCACGCTGGGCTGCCTGGTGGCCGGTGGCGGCTTCATGATGATGCAGGGCGCGGCCGACTACACGACGATGACCACCGCCGGCTTCCTCAACGGCCTGGGCTGCGGCGTGCTGCTGCCCACGATGGTGACCTGGAACATGCGGGAGCTGCCGGTCTCGCGCCGCGGCGTGGGCATCGGCGCCTACCAGTCGGCCCAGTTCTTCGGCATGTTCGTCAACCCGATCCTGATCGTCGGCCTGGAGAAGGAACTGGGCGGCGCCCGCGCGCTGGCCATCGGCCTTGAAGGCCGGGTCCTGGTCGGCCTCGGCCTGCTGGCCCTGGCCATCGGTCTGCTGGGCCGTCGCCGCTGAGCGCCGGATGCGGCCATGACCCGGCTGCTGCTGGTCGATGACGATCACGACCTGACCGACCTGATCGGTGAGTACCTCGCACAGGAGGGCTTCGACGTCGAGGCGGTGCATGACGGTGCCGAGGGCGCCCGCGCCGCCCTCGACGGCGACTACGCGCTGGTGGTGCTCGACGGCATGCTGCCGCGGCTCGACGGGCAGGAGGTGCTGCGGCGCATCCGCGCCCGCAGCAGCGTGCCGGTGCTGATGCTCACCGGCCGCGGCGACGACGCCTGCCGCATCGAGGGCCTGGAGGCCGGTGCCGACGACTACGTGACCAAGCCCTGCTCGCCGCGTGAGCTGACGGCCCGGGTGAGGAGCATCCTGCGGCGCCTGAAGCCCGATCTGCCGGTGCTGGCGCCCCAGCGCGTGCTGCGCACCGGTGAGCTGGTGATGTGGCCCGAGCAGCGCCGCGCCTGCTGGCGCAGCCAGGACCTGAGCCTGACGCCGACCGAGTTCAGCCTGCTGGAGGTGCTGGCCGAGGCCACCGGCCGCGTGGTCTCGCGCGAGGAGCTGTCGCGCCGCGCCCTCGGCCGCGAGGTCGGCCCCTACGACCGCAACATCGATGTCCACCTCAGCGCCATCCGCCACAAGCTGGGACCGGCCGCCGACGGCCAGCCCTGGATCCGGGCCATCCGCGGGCTGGGCTACCAGTTCGTCCGCCTGCACTGACCCGCTGGCGGCGGGATCCGGCGCTGCGCGCCCATCGCCACGCTGGCCCCACCAGCTGTTCTGGAAGATGCTGGCCGCCTGCTGGTGCACGTCGATCGGCACCGGCCTGGGCATCCACCTGTTCGCCCGGCTGCTGCCGGGCCTGATCGACCTGCCGCCGACGCCTCCGCGTCTGAGCCAGTCGCTGGGTATGCCGCTGCTGGCCGGTGCGCTGTGCGCCTGCGGCATCAGCGCCGTGATGGCCTGGCGCCTGGCACGGCCCTTGAGCCTGCTGCGGTCCGGCTTCCAGGCCGCCGCGGCCGGCCATCTGGAGACCCGCATCTCGCCCGCGCTGGCCGGTCCGGCCGACGAGTTCACCGGCCTGGCGCGCGACTTCGACGGCATGGCCCAGCAGCTGCAGCAGCTGATGCAGGCGCGCCAGCGGCTGCTGCACGACGTCTCCCACGAGCTGCGCTCACCGCTGGCCCGGCTGCAGGTGGCCTGCGAGCTGCTGCAGCGCCAGCCATCCGATCCGGCCCGCGCCGTCGCCCGCATCGAGCGCGAGATCGCCCGCATGGATGCGCTGGTCAGCGACGTGCTGACGCTGGCCCGCATCGAGGCCGGCCCCTGCCCGCCCGAGGCCGCGCCGGTGGACATCGGCGCCCTGATCGACCGCGTGGTGCAGGATGCGCAGTTCGAGGCCCAGGCCAGCGGCCACACGATCCGCTGGCAGGCCCCTGCCACGCACTGGCGCCTGCACGCCCGCGCCGAGCTGCTGCGCCGCGCGGTCGACAACGTGCTGCGCAATGCGCTCAAGCACGGCCCGCCGGACCAGCCGGTCGATGTCGGCCTGCAGCTCGATCCGGCCGGCCGCTGGCTGTGCATCCACATCGCCGACCGCGGCCCGGGCCTGAGCGACGAGGAATGCGCCGCCGTGCTGCAGCCCTTCGTGCGCGGCGGCGCGGCGGCACCCACGGGCCGTGGTGCCGGCCATGGCCTGGGCCTGTCGATCGCCGCCCGGGCGCTGCAGGCCCATGGCGGTGATCTGCGGCTGCAGCCGCGCACCGGTGGTGGCCTGACGGCCGCACTGCGCCTGCCGTGGCCCGGCCGCACCGCGTGACGCGCATCGGCGGCGTGGACGGTCGCCACACGGGCCTGCGATCGCGTCACCTCATCCTGCAGGTCAGGCATGTCTCGCCGAAGGCGATCGCGCCGGTCTTAACCTGCTTTTACCGATCCCGCAGGGCCTACCCTGAGGACGCCCGGACAGCTTGCGGACACCATGAGCGACACGTGATGCAGGCCTTGCACCCGAGAGACCACAAGGCTGCCACGGCCCACGCCCAGACCCGCATCGAGGTACCCGCCCATGTTCCGCACCGACCGTCCGCGCACCGCCTTCCATCCGCTCAGCCTGGCCGTGGCCTGCGCCCTGCTGGCCCCTGCCCTGCCCGCCCTGGCCCAGAACCAGGATGCGGCCGACCCCCCGCAGGAGTCGGCCTCCGCGCCGCGCCGCCAGCTGCAGGCCGTCACCGTCACCGCCGAGCGCCGCGCCGCCAACATCCAGAAGACCGGCATCGCCATGCAGGCCGTCGGCGGCACCGAGATCGCCCAGCAGGGTCTGAGCAGCGGCAGCGAGATCCTGAAGAACGTCTCCAACGTCGAGGTCCAGGGTGCGGCCCGCGGCAACGTGATCGCCGTGCGCGGCATCGGTTCCGACCTGCCGCCGGGCATGGGCGAATCGGCCGTGTCCACCAACTACGACGGCATCTACAACTTCCGCGCCGAGATGAACACGCTCGGCTTCTTCGACCTGGAGCGGGTCGAGGTGCTGCGCGGCCCGCAGGGCACGCTCTACGGCCGCAATGCGGCCGCCGGCGCACTGAACTACGTCACCCGTGATCCGGTGTTGGGCAGGCAGCAGGGCAATGCCTCGCTGGAGCTGGGCTCGCAGAACCTGATGCGCACCGAGGCCGGCTTCAACCTGCCGCTGTCCGACACGCTGGCGCTGCGCCTGTCGGGCGCCAGCATCAGCCGCGACGGCTACCTGAGCGACGGCTTCAACGACGCCCAGGCCAGCGGTGCCCGCGCCAAGCTGCTCTACCGCCCGGACGACACGCTGCGCCTGGTGCTGGGCGCCGAGCGCATCCACCTCGGCGGCAAGGGCCCGGGCTTCATCCCGCAGGCCAACTGGGACAGCTCGTCGACCCGGCTGCAGGCCGTCGTCCACCCGACCACGCCGGGTCTGGAGAAGGTCGGTTACCAGGATTACGAGGGGACCAAGCTGTGGGCCCAGCTCGACCTGAACCTGGGCTTCGCGAACCTGACCGTGCTGCCGGGCTGGCAGGACGCCTCGGGCGTGGTCTACCGCAAGTACGACGGCTCGCGCCCGGCCGGCAGCGAGGAGCAGTACAACGCCGATCCGGCCGTCGCACGCCAGAAGAGCCTGGAGGTGCGGCTGGCCTCGCCGGCCGCGTCCCCGATCCAGTGGGTGGCCGGTGCCTATGGCTACGACATGCTCAACGCCCAGACCTGCCTGTTGGGCACGACGGCCTGCGCCTCGTCGAACAACACCCATGACACGACGACCTCCAAGGCGCTGTTCGGCCAGATCAGCGTGCCGGTCGCCGAAGGCACGCGCCTGATCACCGGCCTGCGCCTGACGCGCGACCACAAGACCGCCATCGACGGCTCGGTCGGCGACTGGGATTCGACCGACGGCAAGATCGGCCTGGAGCACGACCTGGGTGCCAAGGCCATGACCTACCTGACCTGGTCGACGGCCTATCGCCCGGGCGGCTTCAACACGCTGCCGGGCAACAGCGGCACCTTCGATGCCGAGAAGCTGCGCTCGCTGGAGCTGGGCCTGAAGAGCCGCTGGCTGGACGACACGGTGCAGCTGAACGCCGCCGTCTTCCGCTACGACTACCGCAACTACCAGGCGGTGGACTTCGCGATGCTGGACACCGGCACGCTGCACGCGCAGTTCCTGAACGTACCCAAGCAGACCGTCCAGGGCATGGAGGCCGAGGCGCAGGCCCTGCTGCCGGGCCAGGCCGGCAAGGTGCGCGCGTCCTTCACCTGGCTGGATGCCACGCTGGGCAACCTGACCCAGACCAACCCGGACGGCAGCACCTACTCGCTGGCCGGCAACCCGCTGCCCCATGCCCCCAAGCTGAGCGTGAAGGCCGGCTATGAGCTGCCGATCGAGGTCGCCACCGGCGGCACCGTCACGCTGCGCGCCGATGCCCGCCACTCGCAGAAGCAGTACGTGTCGATCACCGAGAACGCCTACACGCTGCAGCCGTCCTACACCCAGGCCGATCTGTCGGCCAACTACCGCAGCGCGGACGACAAGTGGGGCCTCAACGTCTACGTCAAGAACGTGACCGACTACGTGCCCAAGGTCGCCAACTTCGCCGGTTACACGATGGTCGGTGCACCGCGCACCGCCGGCGTGGTGTTCAACACCAAGTTCTGAGAGTGGCCCTGGCGATGACACCCCGCTTCTCCACCCTGGCCCTGGCCCTGTGGCTGGGCCTGAGCACCGTCGCCCAGGCCCAGATGCCGGGCCCGGTACCGCCCGAGGCCATCGCTGCCGCCCGGCTGAACCCGCGCCTGGCCGCGGGCGAGGCCTGGATCGTGCCGCAGACCACCGAACTGCAGAGCCTGACGCTGGCCGCCGGCTCCGCGCTCGCCGCCCCGCCGGGCAAGAGCCTGACCCTGAGCGTCGACGGCGTGGAGACCACGCCGCGCCCCGGCCGCTACCAGGGCCGCATCGTGCTGACCATCAGCGATCGCCACGAGGTGGTCTTCTCGCCGCTGCAGAGCCACCCCTTCCGCCAGGCCGTGCTGCTGGATGAACGCGGGCTGGATCCGGCCCGATCGGCGCTGGCCGCGGCCGGCGCACCGCGCGTGCAGGGCCGCACGCTGGCCGGCGCCCACATCCGCTCGGCCGGCGAGAACTTCAACGGCCTGCTGGCCGCCGGTGGCGACTGGACCGTGCAGGGCCTGCAGCTGGACATGAGCGGCAACGGCGGTAATGACTTCGCCGGTTATGGCGCCGGCCTGATGTCCGATGGAGCGCGCACCCGGCTGGTGGTCGATGGCGCCCGCATCCGCACCCACGGTGCGGTGCGCACGGCCGTGGTGGCCGGCGGCGGCAGCCATCTGCTGGTGCGCGACAGCCGGATCGATGCGCTGGGCGGCACGCTGCCGCCCGACTACGTCAGCAACGTCACCCCCGGCGAGATGAAGGATGCGCCATGGATGCTGGGCATCCGCGGCAACAACCGGGCGACCAATCTGCTGGGTGACCGCACCGTGGCCACCTATCTGCGCTCGGACCTGGCGGCCGATGGCTGGGGCGTGCTGTCGGTCGATGCCAGCCAGAACGCGCACCTCAACGCGATCGCCAGCACCGTCACGCTGCGCGGCGAGAGCGGTTATGGCTCCTACGCGATCGGCAACTCGACCAACCGCTTCCTGGGCACGACGATGGACGTGCCCACGCACGGCATCATCATCACCGGCGGCCATGCCGTCTTCGGCGCGAGCCGGCCCGATGTGCTGGCCGCGCTCGACCGCGAGCTGGCACTCGGCCTGGGCGCGGCCGAGCTGGCGGCGATCCCGCTGCGCCAGAGCGTGGTGCGCGCCGGCCGCCATGCGGTGATGAGCTGGGGCGATGCCACGGTGCAGGTGCGCGATGCCACCGTCTTCGAGACCGGCGACGCGGTGTTCCTGAACAAGGGCGCGACGCTGACGGTCGATGTCGACGGCTCGCAGGGTGCCCAGCTGCGCTCGGCCACCGGCGTCATCCTGCAGGCGATCGACAACGACGATCCCGGCCCGGTGATGCGCAACGGCCTGATGGCCAACCTCGGCGTCTGGCGCGAGCCGACGGAGCCGGTGCGGCCGGTGCCCGGCTTCGACAACACGGCCGAGCATCCGACCGACATGCGCCTGCGCTTCACGAAGACGACGCTGAACGGCGACTTCTACAACGCGATCCGCGCACGCCAGATCGGCGGCGGCTTCGGCCCCGACGGCCCCAGCCCCGAGCCGCCACGGCCCTACGGCGCCAACCTGCTGCTGACGCTGCAGGACAGCACGCTGACCGGCGTCGTCAGCGCTGCCAGTGCCCGCCACCTGAAGGCCGAGATCGGCCCGGCCGATCATGCCTGGCTGGGCCGCGTGACCAACACCGTGGGCCCGGCCATCAACAACGGCGTGATCGTGCGGTTGCAGCGCTCGACCTGGACCGTCACCGGCCCCTCACACCTGACGGTACTCGACCTCGCCGACGGCGCCCGCCTGCAGGCCCCGGCCGGCCGCCGGCTGCGCCTGAGCGTCGACGGCCGCGAGGTGCCGCTGCGTGCCGGCCGCTACACGGGCCACATCGTGGTCGAGCCGGTCTGACGGGGGCGATGATGAACCGGCACCCGTCCGCATCCCCATCCGCGTCCCCCCTGACCGGCCGCCCCGGCGCGCCCGCCCGGCCACCGGCCGCGCAGCGCCACGGCCTCTGGCTGTCCGTGCTGAGCCTCGGCCTGGGCCTGGCCACGACGGCCCTGCCGCCCGCCGCCGAGGCCGCCGGCACCGTCCAGGCGGTGACCGCAGCCACGGCCCCAACCCCTCAGGCCGAGCGCTACGTGCGGGTCTTCCCCGGCCGCTACACGCCGCGCGAGCAGGCCTGGGTGCAGAAGTACCTGGACGACAACGCCGCGCTGCAGCGGCGCGGCCCGATCGACGTGCAGCGCCTGGTGCGCGGCGAGCTGCCCCGGGACACCCCCGGCCTGGGCCCGGTGATCCGCGTCACCGAGGACTGGGTGCGCTACCAGAACCAGCGGGTGGACCCGGACAACCCGCTGCGCCATGACCGGGCCTACGCGCAACGCGCCGGCCTGCCCGACATCCTGGCCTTCAACACCTTCGGTGCGCACGACGACACCTTCATGGTGCCCTGGCCGCCGGCCGCGCGCGACAAGCTGCTGGTCAGCGACCTCAACCACAGCGTGACCACGCTGCGCCCGATCCACCCGGGCGACACGCTGTACCTGGTGGCCGACGCGCGCGAGGTGATCGACCTCACCCCGCCCGAGGGCGCCACCCAGCGCACGGTGGCCCTCAACACGCAGGGCAGCATCTACAACCAGCGCGGCGAGAAGGTCAACGAGGTGATCTTCCGCGTCACCGAGAGCGTGCGCCAGTTCCGCGATCCGTCCGAGGCGCCGAAGAACCCCGGTTTCTTCGACATGTGGGAGGCGCCGGACTGGCTGAGCCGGCCGGCCCGCGTCTACACCGACGCCGACTGGGCCCGCATCGCCCGCCTGTGGCGCGGTGAACAGCGCCAGGGCGCCACGCCGCGCTACTGGGACGACGTGGCGGTGGGCAGCGCGCCGGCGCCGACGCTGGACGGCCCCATCCTGGCTTCGGTGACGCCGGTGCCGCCCTGGGGCATGGGCTCGGGCGGCAGCCGCACGCTGCGCCGCGAGATCCTGGATGACGGCCAGCGCGCCGGCCTGGTGCGCGGCGCCCGCGACGGCATCTGGCGCACCCGCGAGCGCGCCGGCTATGTGCCGGCCACGCCGCCGCAGCCGGCCGGCCATGCGGGCGGACCGCCGCCCGATGCCGGCGCCATCACCACCACCGACATCCACAAGGACGGTGAGCAGCGCAGCCCGCTGGTCAACTACATGGGCCGCGATCTGGCCATCCGCCACCTCGACCACTGGATGGGCGAGGCCGGCTGGCTGCAGAACATCCGCTGGTCGATCATGGACCCGCGGGGCCACGCGGCCATGGGCCTGCCGGTGCCGGCCAACCCGCGGGCCGAGCACTTCCTGGACCGCCTGGCGCCCTTCATGCCCGAGATGAGGGGCCGCTACGTCCACACCCACGGCCTGAGCCAGGACGTCGCGCTGGTGCAGTCGCGCGTGGTGTCCAAGGCCGTCGTCGATGGCCAGGCCCTGGTCGAGCTGGTCTGGTGGATCGAGACGATCGACGGCCAGATCTGGCAGGAAGGCGCGGCCACGATCCGTCTGCCGCGCAAGCCGCTCTGAGGCGGCGCCGCCGCCCGGCCACACCCCAACCCCACACCATCCGCCCGCCATGTCCTGCACACCGATCCTCCGCCGTCCGGCCGCCGTGCTGTCCTCCCTGCTGTGCGCGATGGCGCTGGCCATCCTCAGCCTGAGCGTCATGCCACCGGCCGCGCGCGCCCAGGGCATGCCCGGTGCGCCGGGCGGCGCCATGGCGCCGGCGATGCAGGGTGGCCCGGGTGCGGCCAGTGGCCCCGGCGCTCCCGGTGGCCCGGGTGGCCCGGCGGGGGGCCCGCCGCTGCCCGCCGGCCTGCCCCCGATGCCGCCGCAGGAGCCGGTGGTGCTGGTGCCGGTGGTCGAGATCGTCGACGGCCAGTGGCGCGCCGGGGATCCCGCGGCAGCCGCTCAGGTGCGCGGGCAGGATGGCCGCCAGGCGCTGCGCATCGTCTCCACGCGGGACCAGGTCAACGGCCTGATCGTACGCGGCCGAGGGCAGACCACGCTCAAGGGCGCCCGCATCGAGATCCGCGGCCGCGGCAAGAGCGACTTCGACGGCATCGCCGCCGGTCTGCTGGTCAAGGACGACGCGCAGCTGACGCTGCACGACGCGCGCATCGTCACGCGCGGCGTGGTCGCCTCGGCCATCACGGCCACCGACCGCAGCACGCTGGAGGTGCGCCGCTCGCACCTGGTGGCCGAGGGCGGGCCGCTGCCCAGCGGCTACACCCGCCGCATCGGCCCCGGCATGATGGAGCCGCCGACCCCGCTGGGGCTGTCGGGCACGGCCCGCACCACGCTGGCCCTCGGCAGTGCGAAGGTGCGCTATGTCGACAGCCACATCGAGGCCGAGGCCTGGGGTGCGCTGTCGACCGACGCGGCCCGCGGCGCGACGCTGCAGGCCGACCGCTGCACGATCGTCGTGCGGCGCAGCGGCTACGGCACGTACTCGGACAACGGTGCGGCGGTGATCCTCAACGACAGCCGCATGACGGTGCCGACCTTCGGCGGCGTGATCGCCGGCCAGGCCAGCCTGACCCTCAACCGCGTCGTCAGCCAGTCGGGCGGCAACACGGTGATGATCCACAGCGTGATGGGCCAGCCGCAGGAGGTGGGCACGCTGCACATCGACGGCGGCACGCTGCACAGCACGAACGCGGCCATCGTGGTCAAGAGCGCGAACGCCGACATCGTGCTGCGCCGCACGACGCTGCGCGCCGACAACGGCGATCTGCTGCTGGGCGTGGCCAACGACGACGCCTTCGCCACCCGCACGCAGGGCGCGGTGGTGCCGGGCATCCGCGCGCTGGTGCAGGACAGCACGCTGCAGGGCCACCTGGTGCACCTGGACAAGGACCGCGCGATGCGCGTGCGCCTGCAGGGCAGCCGGTTGCAGGGCCGGGTCCAGGACGTGGAGCTGGCGCTGGACGCCGGCAGCCACTGGCTGGCGACGGCCGATTCACGCGTGCGCCTGGCGCCGGGCACGCCGCTGGAGCGCATCGATGCGCGGCCGGGCGTGACGATCACGGCGCTGGCGCAGCCGGGCGGCCTGGCGGTGGGCGAACACCGGCTGGCCAGCGGTGGCCGGCTGCTGATCCAGGCCGATCCGGGCTGAGGCCGTGGCCTGCACGGGTCACGGCGTCATCGGGGTGCCGCGCCGCCGGAGGCCCTGCGGCGCGGCACCCCATTCCATCATTCCTTTCTTCATCTGCATCGACAGGACGCTCCTCACATGACAGCGCATCTGAGTTCCCATCTGCCGGCCCGCCGGGGCGATCGTCTGGCGGGCAAGGTGGCGGTGGTCACCGGCATCGGGGCCGGCATCGGCAAGGGCATCGCCCGCATGTTCGCGCTGCAGGGTGCGCGGGTGATCGGCTGTGACATCGACGCGGCGGCGGCGCAGGCGACGGTGGATGCGGCGGCGGCCGAGGATCTGGTGATCGACAGCCTGCATCCGCTGGATCTGACGCAGCCGGCCGACGCGAAGCGGCTGATGGACCATGCGGCGCAGCGTCATGGGCGCATCGACGTGCTGGTGAATGCGGCGGCCTTCGGGGCTTTCGTGTGGCTGGAGGAGATGGACTATGAGCGGGACTGGAAGCGGACGCTGACGGGTGAGGTGGATCTGGTGTTCCTGGCCTGTCAGGCGGCGTGGCCGTATCTGAAGGGGCATGGGTCGAGCGTGATCAACTTCGCGAGTGCGAATGCGCGGATGGCCTTGCCGCTGTCGCCGGCGCTGGCGCACTGTGCGGGCAAGGGGGCGGTGCTGGCGATGAGTCGTCAGTTGGCGATGGAGGGGGCGCCGCACGGGATCCGGGTGAACACGATCAGTCCGGCCTTGGTGGAGACGGCGGCGACGCGGTTTCCGATGGAGAACATTCCGGGTTTCCGGGAGCAGGTGCTGGGCAAGCTGATGCTGAAGCGGACGGGGCAGCCGGAGGACATCGGGTGGCTGGCGGTGTTCCTGGCGTCGGATGAGTCGAGCTGGATCACGGCGGCGGATCATGCGATCGATGCGGGGGCGACGGCTTGGTGAGGTGGGGCTTGATGCTCAGGATGAGGGTTGTTGTGCCTGGGGGCTTTTGAGGCGCTTGCGGGTGGGACGGGGGGGCGGCCGGTGCGCTCGCGCCGGAGCGGGGTACGCGCTTCACTTCGTGTCCCCCGGCGCCCGGAGGGCGCCTCCTCCTTGACCTGCGTGAAGCGCGTACCCCGCCCCGACGCTCGGGGGGCGTGGGGGGGCTGGGCGCGTGGGCGTGGGCGTGGGCGTGGGCGGCTGGCGGAGGTGGCGGGATGGATGGACTGGACGAGGATCGTGCGGAGATGGATCTGGCGCGGCACCGGGCGAATGTGGCGCGGTTGCTGGCGGACATGGCGCGGCATGGCAATGGACGTGAGGATCCGGTGCGTACGGTGCCGGCGGCGCTCGGGGATCGTTGGAGCTCGCTGATCATGCATCTGCTGAGTGCGGGGATGCTGCGGCATGCGGAGATCAAGCGGCTGGTGGGGCGGGTGTCGGCGGAAGGGGAGATCTCGCAGCGGGTGCTGACGCTGAAACTGAGGCTGATGGAGCGCGACGGGCTGGTGGCGCGGCGGGTGACGGGGGATGTGCCGCCGCGGGTCGAGTACCGGCTGACGCAGGCGGGGCATGAGGCCTATGCGCACTTCATCGCGCTGGTGCGCTGGGCGGAACGGCAGACGGCGGCGATCCGGGAGGCGCGGGCGGCCTATGACCGGCGGCATCCGGATGTGGTGGCGATGCTGCAGCAGTCGCGTCAGGTGGGTTCGGGCGGCTGAGCGGGAGCGTGGGGTCAGGCACTTAAAAGTGCTCATGGCGAGTCCGCTTGGCCGGGCTCGGGGTGCTCTCTAAGCTGATCGTCAGGTCGCATCGGTCTGCAGGGGCAGGCGGTGCGGCAGGACGAACACCTGAAGGAGACCGCCGATGACCCGTACCCTCACTTCGATGGCGCTGTCGCCGCGCGCCCGCATCCACACCAGCACCCACGCTCTGGCCGCCGGCACCCTGATGTCGACGCTGCTGCTGGCCTTCGGCGCGCAGGCGGCGACGATGGACCCGCGGCCCTTCTTCCGTGAGGTCGACCGCAACCACGACGGCTGCATCACGCAGGCCGAATGGCGCAAGGCCGGTGCGCCGGCTTCGGCCTACGACATGCTGAAGGATGCGGCGGGCTGCGTGAGCGTGGCGGCGATGCAGCGCACCGAGGCGCCGGACGGCATCGACACCAATGGCGACGGGCAGCTGACGCTGGCCGAGCTGAAGGCCTTCGACAGGAAGATGGCGCCGATCATGGCGGCGCAGGCCAAGGCCGGTGGCGCCACAGCGGGTGGCGGCGGCGCGCCGGCGATCCGTATCACCGATGGTGAGCGTGCGGCCGCCACCTGGGCGGTGCAGAACCTGATGAGCCGGCACGAGTACATGCACGCGGCCGGGCTCAATCTGGAGGAGATCGACGGCCACTGGGTCTCGCGCAGCGGAAAGTTCGCGAAGACGGCGGCCTTCGCCAGCCCGGGCTGGGTGATGAACGGCATCGAGACGGTGCGCGCGGCCTACGGCCAGGGCAGCCGCAAGGACGCCGAGGCCGCGCGCAAGGCGCTGGCGGCGATCGATCCGTCCGTCCAGGACACGCCGGCGTTCTTCGGCGCCGGGGCCGAATGGGTGATGCACACCAGCACCACGCCGCTGATCGAGATCGCCGACGATGGCCAGACGGCGCAGGGCGCCTGGTACTCGCCCGGCATGGGCATCATGCCGAACATCGTCGACGGCAAGGTCAAGCTGACGCCGGTGATGTTCTGGGAGAAGTACGGCGGCGACTTCGTCAAGGAGGACGGGGTCTGGAAGATCTGGCACCTGCAGATGGCCTATGACTTCGTGCCCGGCCTGCCCGCCGAGATGGTGGCCGACATCCAGAAGAAGCTCGGTGATCTGGCCTGGAAGGGCCTGGCCGGCGGCGCACAGGTCGAGGCCGGCGAGCGCATGAACGGCGCGCTGCCGCCGGGCTTCAGCCAGCCGAAGTACAGCTATCCGGCCTACAGCCCGCAGCGCCCCGGCATCGTCTACCCGCACCTGCCGCGGCCCTACAGGACCTGGGGCGAGACCTTCAACAACTGCAACTGCGACCAGTGAGCCGCACCCGCCTGACCCGAGGAGTGCGCACCATGTCCCCCCCCGCCCTCACCCCCACCCTCCGCCCGGTCGCCCGGGCCGTGCTGGCCGCCATCGCCTGCCTGGGCCTGTCCGTTCAAGTCCAGGCCCAGGTCCAGGCGCCGGTCCAGGCCGAGGACGCCGCGGGCCGTGCCGCGCCGCCCGCCGCCGACGCACCGACCGCCACCACCCCACCGGCCCGCGGCGCGCTGCAGGACGTCGTCGTGACGGCCGAGCGCCGCACGACGAACGTGCAGAAGACGGCGATCTCGATCACCAGCACCAGCGGCGCCGAGCTGCGCGCCAAGGGCCAGACCACGCTGGAATCGACGCTGTCCGACACCCCGGCGGTCAACGTGATGGCCACGCCGCAGGGCGGCCAGGTCTTCGTGCGCGGCGTCGGCTCGCAGGGCGACAGCAACTACGTCGATCCGGCCGTCTCGCTGAACCTGGACGGCGTCTACAGCGGCCGCGCCGAACGGGTGTTCGCCAGCCTCTACGACGTGCAGCGCGTCGAGGTGCTGCGCGGGCCGCAGGGCACGCTCTACGGCCGCAACGCGACCGGTGGCAGCGTCAACGTGATCACCAACAACCCCGGCCCCACGCAGGAGGCCGGGCTGAACCTGCAGCTGGGCAACTTCGGCCTGCGCCACGTCGACGGCTTCGTCAACCTGCCGGTCAGTGACACCGTCTCGCTGCGCGTGGCCGGCATGCGCGAGCAGCGCGACGGCTACTTCAGCAACGGCGGCCGGGCCTCCGATCTGACGGCCGGGCGCGTCAAGCTGCGGGTCCAGCCGAATGCCGACGTCACCTTGCTGGCCACCGTCGATGCCTTCGACAGCCAGGGCCGCGGCGTCACCTCGGTGCCGCGTGCCTTCAGCGGCGGGCCGCCCTTCTTCAACTGGCGCACCGACTACGCGGACCCCTGGGAGGTCGATCCGCTGCATCCGGCCGACGTGCAGCACACGCGCTTTCTGACCAGTTCGCTGCAGGCCGATGTCAACCTGGGTTTCGGCCAGCTGACGGTGCAGCCGGCGATCACCCGCAGCCGCCGCCTGACGCAGACCGATCTGGTGGCCGGCACCGCCGTGCCCGGCACCACGCTGCCGCTGCCCGAAAGCATCTGGGAGGAGACGCAGAAAACGCTGGAAGTGAGGCTGGCCGCACCGGCCCGCGCCCGGCTGCAATGGGTGGTCGGCGCCTACCTGTTCGATGCCGACAACCGCCAGAGCGGCGTGCCACCGTCCTACCCGACACCGACCTGGGAGAGCTACGGCACCCGCGTGCCGACCACCTCCAAGGCGCTGTTCGGCCAGGCCACCTGGCCGCTGGCCGAGGCCTGGCGCCTGACCACCGGACTGCGCCACACCCGCGACGAGAAGACCACCACCTACGGCGTGCGCAGCACCAGCGTGTGGACCGGCAGCGCCTACGACAGCGGCCTGCTGTCGACGGCCAACGCCTACAGCGCCACCACCGGCAAGCTCGGTCTGGAACATGACCTGGGCCCGCGCAACATGGTCTATGCCCAGGTGGCCACCGGCTACAAGGCCGGTGGCTTCGGCATCGCCGTGCCCCCGCAGGCCTTCGAGCCCGAACGGCTGACGGCCTTCGAGCTGGGCAGCAAGAACCGCTTCCTGGACAACCGGCTGCAGGTCAACGGCGAGCTCTTCCACTACCGTTACCGCAACTACCAGGTCATGTATGCGGACTCGGCCGCGCCCTCGCCGATCAGCGGGGACACCACGGCCGCCTTCATGCAGTACGTGGTCAATGCGGGCGAGGGGCAGATCAGCGGCGCCGATGTCGAGGCCCGCTGGCGGCTGGAGGACGGCCCCGAGCTCAAGGCCGCCGCCACCGTGACCGAGGCCCGCTACGGCGATTTCGCGCTCGGCGCGCTGCAGTCGATGAACGGCGCACGGGTGGTCGGCACGCCGCGCTGGACGCTGACGCTCGGCGCCGAGCAGCAGTGGCCGCTGGCCGGTGGCCTGCTCACGGCCGGCTTCACGACGAAGTTCTCCGATGGCTACACCGTCTCGCTGAACGACGCGATGCCGGGCGGCAACCTCAACGGCCGCCAGGGCGCCTTCCACAAGACGGATCTGCGCCTGGGCTGGGCGCCGGACGACGGGCGCTGGAGCGTCTCGGCCTGGGTGCGCAACCTGGAGAACGATGCGCAGACCACCCAGGTCCTGCCCTTCGGCCGCGCGCAGATCACCGATCCGCGCACCTTCGGCGTGAACGCCGGCTGGACCTTCTGAGCGCAGGCGGCACGGGGCGCGGGCGGGCCGCGACAGAAGTCGCGGATCGCGGCCGCGCATCGGGGGAGACGGCTCAAGACCGCCGGCCCCCGGCCCGAAACCGGGCAGGACGACGCCCCGGACGCCGCTGCGGTGCCCGGGCCCTCCGCACCGATCGAGAGCCCGCCCGTGATGCGCCCTGCCCTGCCCCTGACCTGCGCCGCCAGCCTGCTGCTGGCCATCGCCCTGCCCGCCACGGCCCAGACCAGCCCCTGGACACTGCGCACCGGCCCCGCCCGGGTGACGCTGCACACCGAGACCCGGCTGAGCGTCGCGGGCAATGACGTGCCGGGCGCCGCGGTGGCGGCCAGCGGCAGCGATCCCCTCGGCCTGGAGCTGGGCCGCCGCCTGGACGAGGCCTGGACGGCCCGCCTGGCCATCGGCCTGCCGCTGCCCGAAAGCACGCTGCGCACCGCCGGCTCGCTGCAGGCCATGGTGCCGCCGCTGAGCGGCACCCTCGGCCGCGTGCAGTACGCACCGCTGGTGCTGACGGCCACCTGGTCGCCCGGACGCTGGGGCGCCCTGCAGCCCTATGTGGGCGCCGGCATCAACCACACCCGGATCACCCGCACCGAGGACGGCGACCTGTCCGGCCTGACGGTCGACCATGCCTGGGGCAGCGTGCTGCAGCTGGGCGCCAGCTGGGCGCTCGATGCGCGCTGGGCGCTGTTCGCCGATGCGCGCACGGTGCGGCTGAAGACGACGGCCCGCGGCCAGCTCACCGCGCTCGGCGGCCTGCCGGCCGAGGCGAAGGTGCGGCTGGATCCGACCATCGTCCACATCGGGCTCGAATACCGGCCCTGAGCGGCCGGGCCCCTGATCCGGCCCGTCTGCTCACCGGCCCTCCGCCGTCTGCCCGCCGCCGTCCGCCCGCGGGTCGACGGCCTGTCCGCCCGGCCGTCCGCCCTGCCGTGCCGCCCATCCGCCCCACCTCCGCCACACCGATGTTGGACCGCTTCCTCTGCCGCTTCCGCCTGATGCCCCGCATGCTCGGCGGCTTCGCCATCCTGGTCGTGATCGCGAGCACGCTGGTGGCGCTCGGCGTCTACGGCATGGGCCGCATCCGTGACGACGCCCAGCGCATGGCCGCGCATGAACGCGTGGCCATCGCCGCGATCGACGACACCCTGTCGCAACCGGGCACCAGCGGCCATGCCGCCCTGCGCCAGGCCCGCGACACGCTGGATCGCCAGGCACGCGAAGGCCTGGCCGAGGCCGACGCGATCCAGGCCGAGGTGCTGCGCTGGCTGGCCGTGCTGCTGGTCGGTGGCGTGGGCTTCGGCACCTGGCTGTACGTGGCGATCGCCCGCTCGATCAGCCGCGCCGCAGCGCGGGCGGCCGCACTCGGCGAGGCGATGGCGCGCGGTGATCTGACGCAGTCCATCGATGCGGTCGGCAACGACGAGCTGGCCGGCATGACGCGCCAGCTGGAGGCCATGCGCCTGACCCTGGCCACGCTGGTGCGCCAGGTCAGCACCTCGGCGGTGACGATCGACCAGGCCTCGGCCGAGATCGACGCCGGTGGCCGGGATCTGGGCGACCGGGCCGAGCGCATCGCCGCCCATCTGCAGCGCACCAGCCATGAGCTGACCGAGCTGTCACGGGCGCTGGGCGACACCACGACATCGGCGGAATCGGCCGACCAGCTGGCCGGCGATACCGCGCGCACCGCCGGCGATGGCGGTCAGGCCGTGCAGCGCATGGTGAGCTCGATGGACGGCATCCGCGACCGCGCCGCCCGCATCCGCGACATCATCGGCACCATCGACGGCATCGCCTTCCAGACCAACATCCTGGCGCTGAACGCGGCGGTCGAGGCGGCCCGGGCCGGTGAGAACGGCCGCGGCTTCGCGGTCGTGGCCGGCGAGGTGCGGGCCCTGGCCCAGCGCAGCGGCGAGGCCGCCCGCGAGATCCGCGGCCTGATCCTGCAGTCCAACGACGCGATCGAGGCCGGCACCGAGGTGGCCGGCGATGCCGGCCAGCGCATGGCGCAGATCGTCGGCTCGGTCGGCAGCGTCAGCGCGCTGGTCTCGCAGATCTCGGTGGCGGCGCGCGACCAGACCCGCAGCATCGGCCAGCTGACGGCCGGCCTGTCCGAGGTCGACGGCATGGCCCAGGGCAATGCGGCGCTGGTCGAGCAGACGACGGCGGCCGTGCAGTCGCTGCGCGCCCAGGCCGCTGAACTGGCCGGTCAGGTGCGGCGCTTCCGGGTCTGAGCGGCGGCGGCGCCAGGCCGTCTGCGGGGGGCGGCCGCGGCCGCCGGGTCGGCACCCTCGGCCGGTGCCGGATCGCCACCGGCCAGCGCCTGCAGGATCACCTCGCGCAGACGGCGCGAGGCCGGATTGCGCTCCTCGCGCCGCCAGGCCAGGTGGATCTCGGCCACCACGTCGTCGCGCCACAGATCGCGGTAGACGACCTGGTCGAAGCGCAGATGGCGCGCCGAGGCCGGCACGATGGCCAGCCCGATGCCGGCCTGCACCAGGGCCACGATGGCATGCGTCTGCCCCATCGGGTGGATCCAGCGCGGCTGCACGCCGGTGGCGGCGAACAGCTCCAGGATGCGGTCGTGGAAGTACTGCCCCTCACGTCGGGCGTACATCACCAGCGGCTGGCCGGCCAGATCGGCCAGCGTGATGCGGGCCTGCGTGGCCAGCGGATGCATGGCCGGCACGGCCAGCTGCATCGGCTCGCGCAGCACGCGGCGGTAGTCGAGCGCGATCTCGGTGGCCAGCGGGCGCACCAGGGCCAGGTCCAGCGTGCCCGCGGCCAGCCCACGCAGCTGCTGCGACGAGACCATCTCCTCCAGCACGATCTCCACCCCCGGCAGCGCCTGGCGCGCCTGCAGCAGCAGCTGCGGCACCATCACGTAGCTGCAGACGGCCGTGTAGCCCAGGCACACGCGACCGGCCTCGCCGCTGGCCGTCAGCCGGGCCTGCTCGATCGCGGCCGTGGCCTGCTGCAGCAGGCGCCGCGCATCCTCCAGCAGCGCGGCACCGGCGGCCGTCATCGCCACGCTGCGGCTGGTGCGGTCCAGCAGGCGCACCCCCACCGCCGACTCCAGCAGCTGGATCTGCCGGCTGAGCGGCGGCTGGGTCATGTGCAGGCGCGCCGCGGCACGGCCGAAGTGCAGCTCCTCGCAGACGGCGACGAAGCAGCGCAGCTGGAACAGGTCCATCATCGATCCAGTTCATGTATTGATCGATCCAAATATAGCGTTGGACCCTGATCGATCGGATTTCTACACTGCGCCGCAGATGCCCGGGCCGAGCGCCGGCCACGGGTGCGACGGACTGCAGGAGACACGATGCGCCGATCGATCCTCTTCACCCTCACGCGGGCCGCACTGGCCGCCGCGGCCTGCGGCCTCGTTGCCGGCCCGGCCGCCGCCCAGACCGCCGCCTGGCCGACCCGCCCGGTCACGATCGTCGTGCCCTTCGCGCCCGGTGGCGGCACCGACACCGGTGCGCGCATCCTGGCCGAGCAGCTGTCGCGCCGCTGGGGCCAGACGGTGCTGGTCGACAACAAGAGCGGCGCCGCCGGCCAGATCGGCGCCGACAGCGTGGCCAAGGCGCGGCCGGACGGCCATACCTTGCTGATGGGCAACGTCGGCACGCAGGCCATCAACCCGGCGCTCTACCGCCGCATGCCCTACGACCCGGACAAGGCCTTCGCGCCGGTCTCGCTGGTGGCCGAGCTGCCGCTGGCGATGATGGTCCACCCCGGCGTGCCGGCCCGCAGCGTCAAGGAGTTCATCGCGCTGGCCAAGGCCAGGCCGGGCCAGATGAGCTACAGCAGCTCGGGCGCCGGCGGCGGCCCGCACCTGGCCGCCGAGATGTTCAAGGACGCCACCGGCAGCTTCATCGTCCACGTGCCCTACCGCGGCGGCGGGCCGGCCATCGCCGATCTGATCGCCGGCCATGTGCAGCTGTCGTTCATGACCGCCTTCGAGGCCAATGCCCACCTGAAGACCGGCAAACTGAGGGCCCTGGCCGTCACCAGCGCCCAGCGCGTGCCGGCCCTGCCCGACGTGCCCACGCTGGCCGAGGCGGCGATCCCCGGCTTCAACAGCATCTCGTGGATCGGCCTGCTGGCACCGGCCGGCACGCCGCCCGAGCTGACCGAGCGCATCGCCGCCGACGTGCGGGCCGTGATGGCCCAGGACGAGGTGCACCGACGCTTCGCCGATCTGGGCGCGCAGCCGGCCGCCGGCACACCCACGGCCTTCGCCCGCCTGATCGAGGCCGACCGCAAGCGCTACGCCCGGATCATCCAGGACCGACACATCACGGCCGACTGAGGGCGCCAGGCGAGCGGACCCACGCACCGCCCGACCCGGCTCCCGCCACGACCGATTCCTGCAGGGCCACGCACCCGGTGGCCCGCATTCCAACCTCCATGACGAGGAGACAGACCATGCGCCGACCGATCACCCGCCGCCCGCTGCTGGCCCTGCTGGCCGCCCCCCTGCTGCCGACCCTGCTGGCGCTGCCCACGGCCGCCCAGGCCCAGGGCTTTCCGTCGCGGCCGATCACGATCGTGGTGCCGGCCACGCCGGGCGGCGCGATCGACATCACCGCGCGTCTGATCGGCGCGAAGCTGGCCGCGGCCTGGGGCCAGCCCGTGGCCATCGAGAACAAGGCCGGCGCTGCCGGCATGCTGGGCTCGGACACCGTGGCCAAGGCCGCACCGGACGGCCACACGCTGGCGCTGGTGGCCAGCAGCCATGCGATCAATCCCAGCATGTACCGCAAGCTGCCCTTCGACACCGTCAAGTCCTTCGAGCCGGTGGTGCAGACCCACATGGTGCCGCTGGTGCTGGTCGTCAACCGCGAACTGCCGGTCAAGACCGTGCCCGAGCTGGTCACGCTGGTGAAGGCCAAGGGCGGCCAGGCCAGTTATGCGTCCAGCGGCAACGGCGGCGCGCCGCACATGTCGGCCGAGCTGTTCAGCAGCGTGGTCGGTGTCGACATGACCCATGTGCCCTACAAGGGCAGTACCGCCGCCCATCCGGACCTGATCGCCGGCCGCACGCTGCTGATGTTCGACACCGTGGCGGCCGTGGCCCCGCAGGTCAAGGGCGGCAAGCTCAACGCGCTGGCCGTGACCACCACCCGCCGCTCCAGCGCCCTGCCCGAGGTGCCGACGATGGCCGAGGCCGGCATCAAGGGCTATGACACCAGCACCTGGGGTGGCCTGTTGGCCCCCGCGGGCACGCCGCGCGAGGTGGTGGCGAAGATCAATGCCGAGGTGAACAAGGCCCTGGCCTCATCCGACGTGCGCGAGAAGCTGGCGGTGGCCGGCATCGAGCCGGTCGGCGGCACGCCGGCGCAGTTCGGCGGCTTCATCCAGAGCGAGATGCAGCGCTGGGCCCAGGTGGCCCAGCGCGCCGGCATCCAACCCGAATGACCCCTGACGAAAGACCCCCCATGACCCCACCCACGCTGCTGCAGGCCGGCGACCTGCCGGACTGGGCGCTGGACGAGCTGCGCGCGCTGTTCCGCGTCGTGGCCCTGCCCGCGGACCCGGCCGACATCGCGCCCTTCCTGGCCGAGCACGGCCCGGCCATCCGCGGCATGGCGCTGCGCAAGACCCGCGTCGACACGGCGCTGCTGCAGGCCCTGCCCGCGCTCGAGATCATCTCCAGCTACAGCGCCGGCCTGGACAACGTCGACGTGGACGCGGTCAAGGCCCGTGGCATCCGGCTGGAGAACACCTCGCAGGTGCTGGCCGCCGACGTCGCCGACACCGCGATCGGCCTGACGCTGGCGCTGACGCGCGACCTGGTCAATGCCGACCGCTTCGTGCGGGAAGGCCAGTGGCCGCGCCAGCCGCAGTACCCGCTGGGTCGATCGTTGGGCCGGCTGCGGGTGGGCATCGTCGGCCTGGGCAGCATCGGCCTGGCCATCGCCCGCCGCCTGGCCGCCTTCGATGCCCGCGTGGCCTGGTACGGCCCCCGCCCCAAGCCGGTCGACCTGCCCTGGCATGCCGACATCCTGTCGCTGGCCCGCGCCAGCGACCTGCTGATCCTGACCTGCCCGTTGAGCGACGCGACGCATCATCTGGTCGACGCGGCCGTGCTCGACGCGCTGGGGCCGCGCGGCCTGCTGGTCAACATCGCCCGCGGCCCGGTGGTCGACGAGCAGGCCCTGATCACCGCCCTGGCCGAAGGCCGCATCGCCGGCGCCGCCCTCGATGTCTTCGAGCACGAACCCGAGGTGCCCGCGGCCCTGCGGCAGGACCGCCGCCTGGTGCTGACACCCCACATCGGCTCGGCCACCGAGGAGACCCGGCGCGGCATGGCCGAGCATGTGGTGGACACGCTGGCGGCGCATTTCGGGCTGACCGGGCCGCGGGCGGCCTGAGACGGACCGGTGAGGCGGCCGGGCAGCGGCCAGCGGTCCGCGACGGGCGGCGCTATGCTGCCGGCTCGTCCGCCCCTCATGCCCGGAGTCACCGCATGGCCACCACATCCACCGTCCTCGGTCAACCTGCTCTGGAGCTGGACGGCCGCTACGCCGGCGCGCTGCGCAGCCTGCAGCCGCCCGGCCATCGGGTGCAGCCCGCGGCCTCCGGCGCTGCGGACCGTGGCGCGTCACCGGGCCCGGCCGTCGGCATCACGCCGATGGCCGCCGAGTTCGATCTCGTCGACGACAGCCCGCTGCTGGCCTGGGCCCAGAGCCTGCTGAGCGGCAAGCCCCGCACCGCCGCCGGTGCCGCCCTGCAGCTGGACGCCCAGCGCAAGGTGCAACGCCGCATCGCCTGGACCGACGGCGTGCCCACCGCGCTGCGCCTGCCCACGCTGGACGCCACCCTCAAGCAGCCCGTCACGCTCGGCCTGAGCTGGCAGCCGGGCAGCGTGGCCTACCCCAAGGCCGCTGGCGAGGTGGTGACCGACGCCTCGTCCAAGCCCGCACGGAAGGCGCCGCAGCTGGGCCAGTTCCGCGTCCTGAGTCTGCCGTTCAACGGCGCCCATGTGCAGCGTGTGGCACTGCCCGGCATCAACGTGCGCGGGGCCACGGCCGGCACCACCGTTGACGCACGGCAGGCGCCGTCGGCCGCAGCCGTCGACCTGGGCGAACTGCGCCTGGACATCGCCAGCGCGGGTCGCGATGCGGCTCTGGCCTGGGTCGTCCAGTGCGTCACGGACGCACCGCAGAAGGCCAGCGAGGCGCTGACGCTGACCGTGGAGCTGCTGGACCCGTCACTGAAGACCGCCTTGGCGCGCCTGGTGCTGTCCGGCTGCGGCCTGCTGGCCTGCGACGAGCCCCTGCTGCGGTCGGACACGGCGACGCCCTCCGTCATGTCGCTTCGTTTGTCCGTCAGGCAGATCACGCTCCAGCTCGTGAACTGAGCGGCTCATCAATCCGAGGGCCGCCCTCGTCTGGGCGGTGGATGGATCGCCCGCCCCTGGAAGCGCACGATGCCGGCACGGCGGCCGCGCGGTGCGGACGCCGAGACGCTCAAAGGAGCCGATCATGCGCGACCGCTACACCATCTACCGCCTGACGCCTCAGGACAGCAGTGACGAACGCCTGCGCCAGCTGGCCGGCAGCCTGTTCGACCAGAACCAGGACTACCGCCTGGACAAGACCGCCGATGGCCTGACCCTGCGCCATGGCCACCGGGTGGTGGAGCTGTTCCACGCCAGCGGTGGCGTGTGGGCCGCCGACGAGAGCCAGCTGTGGCGCCCGTCGGTCAAGGCCGATCTGCCGAGCGCCGACGAGGCCGTCCTTCTGGCGCACAAGCTGAGCGACAAGCACCGCCTGCTGCCCCCGCTCGACAAGCCGCTGGCCTGGGGCCCGCCGGTGACCGGGGGCACCTGGCATGCGCAGCGGGATCTGAAGACCGGCCAGCGCCAGCAGCGCCAGCTCGACGTGCAGGTGGTGTTCCCGCTGCAGGTCGACGGCCTGCCGGTGGTCGGCGGCGGTGGCGATTTCAGCTTCAGCTTCGGTCATCAGGGTCGGCTGATCGGCTTCTCGGGCAATGCCCGCCAGGCCACGCCGGCCTTCGAGGCCCAGGCCATCCCGCCGGAGAAGGCCATCGAGCAGTGGCGCGCACAGTGCCCGAAGTTCGAGATCCAGGACCTGATGAGCCGCCCCGCCTACTACGCGGCCCCCTCGCATCTGGGGCAGGACTTCCTGTACCCGGTCCACGTGGTCCAGGGCACCATCGTCAGCGGCAAGCACCGGATGCCGATGCGCCAGGTGCTGCTGCCGGCCTCCGATTTCGGCCCGCCGCTGCAGATGGGCCAGCCCCAGGAGATCCGCCCGCGCAACGCCCGCGCCGGCCACCGCGCCACCGAGACCAGCAAGCACGCGCCGGTGGCCCCGCGCCGCAGCCCGGCCAGCCGCTCGCCATCACGGCCATGGGAGGCCGGCACCTCGTGGATCGGCAGCCTGGGCGGGCTGGCCGGCAGCCAGGCCAATGCCCAGGGCTTCATCAACGAATGGGCGGCCGCCGGCTGGCACATCGACTTCAACTGGGGCAATGCCAACGCCTTCGAATCCGACTGGCGGCGCAACGACGACACCTGGGTCGACGCCGCCGACTTCGTCTTCTACACCGGCCATGCCGACATGAACGGCTGGATGCTGGCCAACCCCGATGACGGCTCGCTGAGCTACACCGAAGTGGGCGGCGCCCCGGGCAAGCCGGGCGATCTGTGGGGTGCCAACGACCTGGAGTGGGTGACGATCGCGGCCTGCGGCCCGCTGCAGGACAACCTGCTCTACCCGGGCGGCGGCGACGTGCTGGCGCGCTGGGACGGCGCCTTCGACGGCCTGCACCTGCTGATGGGCTACGGCGGCATCACCTTCGACAACACCGAGGAAGGCGGCCGCCTGGCGCGCTATGCCAAGGGCGGCGCCACCCTGATCGATGCCTGGTTCCGCACCGCACGCGAGATCCAGCCCGCCACCAACGGCGCCAGCGCCCCCAACGGCCCCAACATCTACGTCGGCGCGATGTGGGTGGGCAAGGCCGGTGCCGACCCGGTCAGCGACCACGCCTGGGACCACGGCTCGGTGTCGGCCGACCCGTCGTCGCCGAGCTTCCTGGCGTGCATGTGGACGATGACCTGAGGGGCTGGCGGGGCGGCGGGGCGGCGGCCGGGCCTCACCGGCCGCCGCCGGACGCCGTCAGAACGACTGCTGACCGGTGGCCTTCTCGATCAGCTTGTCGATCGAGACCGCCAGCACCAGCAGCAGGCCGGTGACGATCAGGCGGATCTCGTTCTCGACGCCCATCAGGTTCAGGCCGTTCTGCACGGTGCCGATGACGAGTGCGCCCAGCAGCGCGGCATGCACCGAGCCACGGCCACCGAACAGGCTGACGCCCCCGATCACCGCCGCGGCGATCGATTCGAGCAGCAGGGTGCCGCCGCCAACGCCGCCGCCCGAGAACACGCCCACGCCCAGCGTGCGCGAGGCCGCCAGCACCCCGGCGATCGCCGCCACACCGCCGGCGATGCCGAAGGCCGTCATCTTGATGCGGCCGACCGGAATGCCGGTGCGGCGCGCAGCCTCGTCGTTGTTGCCGACGGCGTACAGATACAGGCCGAACTGCGTCTCCTTGAGGACGTAGCCGCCCAGGCCCAGCATCAGCGCGAAGACCAGCACCATCACCGGCACGCCCTGGTGCGCGTTGAGCACCATGAGCACCGCCACCCCCAGCACGGCCGCGCCGCCGAGCGGCAGGGCCACGCCGGACAACAGGGACGCGCTCAGGCCGGCCCGGCGACGGCGCCACAGGTCCGACAGGCTCAAGCCACCATAGACCAGCAGGCCGAGCAGCAGACACATCCAGGCCGCGGCCCCCTCGATGCGGGTCTGGGCGATCTGGTCGATGCCGGTGCCCATCAGGCTGTAGCGCGCGGTGGGCGGCAACAGCAGCAGCTGCGCGCCGTTGAGCGCCAGGCCCAGGCCCAGCGTGACGACGAACGACGGCACGCCGACGAAGGTCATCCAGCGCGCGGACAGGCAGCCGATGAGCACGCCGAAGACCAGCGCGCAGGCGATGGCCGCCGAGGGCGAGAAGCCCGACTCGACGATCAGCCGCGCCATCAGCACCGAGGTGACGCCGTTGATGGCCGCCACCGACAGGTCGATCTCCTTGACCAGCAGAACGAACATCAGGCCGAGTGCCATGATGCCCACCACCGTGCTCTGCACCAGCAGGTTGGACAGGTTCTGCGCCGACAGGAAGACCTCGTTCTGGATCGCGAAGAAGATCCACAGCGCGATCAGACCGACGACCACCGGCAGGGCCCTCAGATCGGACGCCAGCAGTTCACCGAAGGTGCGGCGGTTCTGGCGGCCGCCGAAGGTCGTCGTCGCGGCACCGATGGTGCCACTCATGGCTTGAGCCATTGCATTCTCCTCGTTGGGCGGTCTTCAGGCCGCCAGATTCAGGGCCTCGTTGCCGCCGACCATCGCGTTGACCACCTGCTCGCCCGTCACCTCGCACGAGCGGAAGCTGGCGGCATTGGCGCCCAGTCGCATCACCTCGATGCGGTCGGTGCACTTGACGACGAAGTGGTGGATGTCGTGGCTGACGACGACGATGCCCAGGCCTTCGTCGGCCAGCGTGCGGATCAGCCGCGCCACCTGCTCGGCAGCGGAATGGCTGAGCGCGGCCGTGGGCTCGTCCAGGATCAGCAGCTTGGGCTTCCACAGGATGGAGCGGGCGATGGCGATGTTCTGCCGCTGTCCGCCCGACATCGCGCCCACCGGACGCGTCAGCGAGATGCTGCCCATGCGCATGCGGCCCAGCACCTCGCGGGCCCTGACCTCGCATTCGGCGCGGCGGATGCGGCGGCCGAACCACGACGGGCCGGTCAGCTCGCGGCCCAGGAACAGGTTCTGCACGGCGTCCAGGTTGTGGCACAGGGCCAGATCCTGGTAGACGGTCTGGATGCCGTGGGCCGACGCATCGGCCGGCCCACCGATGCGCACCGGCTTGCCCTCGATCTCGAAATCACCGGTGTCATGCGCATGCACACCGGACATCACCTTGACGAAGGTCGACTTGCCGGCGCCGTTGTCGCCCACCAGGGCCACGACCTCGCCCGGGTGGACATCGATCGAGGCACCACGCAGGGCCTGCACCGAGCCGAAGGACTTCTTGATGTTGCGCAGCGAGATCAGCGGCACGCCCTGGCGGGGGACGAACGGCTCCTGTGCGCGGGCAATGACCTCAGTCATGTTCACTCTCTTCTGAAAGGGCGTGCCGCCCGCTGGCAGGCGGCACGCGGGACGGACCGCAGGCTTACTTGGCGCTGGCCTGGCACACCGGCGTCTTCTCCGCCCCCTGGCAGATCTGCGCCCAGGTCCAGACGCCGGCCTTGACCACGTCGCCCAGGTTGGCGGCGGTGATGTTGCCGACCGGCAGGAACATCGTCGGGATGTCCATGAACTTGTTGTTCACCTTGCCGTTGACCAGGGTCCTGGGCACGCCCTTGCCAGCCAGGATGGACGCGACGACATCCGCGGCATGCGTGGCCTCGATCTTGAGGTCCTTCATCACCGAGTTGTCCTGCCAGCCCTGGGCGATGTAGCGCAGCGCCTCGACGTTGGCATCCTGGCCACCGGTGACCAGCTTCTGGCCCGGCTTGTAGCCCTGGCCGATCAGCGCGGCGACCGCGCCCCCGGTGGTGCCGTCGTTCATGCCGAGAAAGACATCGACGTCGCCCTTGTTGCGCGTCAGGCAGTCCTCGGCGAAGGACTGGGCCTTCACCGGATCCCAGTTCTCGGTGTATTGCTCGCACACCACCTTGACCTTGCCCGAGGCGATCAGCGGCTTGATGAACTCGTTCTGGCCGGCTTCGAACTGGCCCGTGCCGTACTCGCCCTGCTGACCCTTGATGCGGGCCAGCTTCACCACCGGCTTGGCCATCCTGCCGATCAGCTCGGCCGCACGCTGGCCCTGGGCCTTGCCGACCGCCAGCGAGTCGAACACCACGTAGGCTTCGGCCTTGCCGCCGACCGCGTCATGGTCGTACAGCACCACCGGCACCTTGGCCGCGGCCGCCGCGGCCAGGCTGCCGGCCGACAGGTTGGCGTCCGCCGAGGTGTAGACGATGACCTTGGCGCCCTGGGCGATGGCGTCCTCGACCAGGCGCTGCTGGCGGGTCGGATCGCCCTGGGCGTTCTGCACCGTCACCTTGGCCTGGGGGGCCCGCTTCTTCAATGCCTCGATGAACAGCGGCGCATCACGGCTCTCGAAGCGGATGGTGGTGGCATTGGGCAACAGGAAGAAGACCTTGTCCTGGGCCATGGCCGACGGCGCGGCGGCCGCCAACAGCGCAGCGCCGAGCAGGGGGATGGAACGCTTGATCATGCTTGTCTCCAGATGTCGTGAAAGGTGCCTGCCAGGACGGCGCAGGCACGAGCAGGCCCCGGCCCCGGGCCGTCCCCCGGGGCTTGATGCAGTGAATGTGAGGAGACCGGGAGCGACAGGCCTCGCCTGCCGACGGTCCGTGCGCTCAGACCGCCACGGCGCGACCGGTGCGGACCGACTCGATCGCGGCCTCGGCCAGGCGCAGCGCCTGACGGCCATCCCACGGCGTGGTGGGCAGCGGTGAGCCGGACTTCAGGGCCTTGAGGAAGGCGTCGAGCTCGTTGCGGTAGGCGTCGGTGTAGCGCTGCAGGAAGAAGTTGAGCAGCGGCTCGCGCGCCTCGGTCTCGGCGGCGGTGAAGCGGCGCACGGTGCTGGGCCGCAGGTTGTCGTTCATCAGCATGCCCTTCGATCCGAGGATCTCGAAGCGCTGGTCATAGCCGTAGCTGGCCTCGCGGCAGCAGTTGATGTGGCACTGCTTGCCCGAGGCCGTCTGCATGATGACCATCAGGGTGTCGTGGTCGTCGAACTCCTCCATCAAGGCTGGATCGACCACGCGGCTGGCCTTGGCGTACACCTCGACCGGCTCCTCGCCCAGGAGGAAGCGCGCCATGTCGAAGTCGTGGATCGCCATGTCGCGGAAGATGCCGCCGGAGTGCGCCACGTAGTCGCGCGGCGGCAGGCCCGGGTCGCGGCTGGAGATGATGACCTGGCGCACGGTGCCGATGTCGCCGGCGTCGATGGCCTGGCGCAACGCGATGTTGCTGGGATCGAAGCGGCGGTTGAAGGCCATCATCACCTTCGCGTCCAGCGCCTTGAGCTCGGCCACGGCCGCATCGGCCTTGGCCAGGTCGTTGTCGACCGGCTTCTCGCACAGCACGGCCTTGCCGGCACGGGCGGCACACAGCATCAGGTGGGCATGGGTGTCCGACGGCGTGCCGATGACCACCGCATCGACATCGGGCCGCGCGATGGTGGCTTCGGCATCGGTCGAGGCCTCGCAGTTCAGCTGGGCCGAGAGGCGGTCGGCCGCCGCCGCGATGGGGTCGGCGACGGCGATCAGGCGGGCCAGCGGATGGGCGGCCACATTGGCGGCGTGGATCTGGCCGATGCGGCCGGCACCGAGAACGGCAACTCGAATCATGAGGGGTCTCCTGTGGAAGGAAATAGGGGCGCAGCGGGCCTCAGCCCGGCTGGCGATCGAACTGGCGCATCGCCGTGTCGAAGGAGGTCTGCGCCATCACGTCGAGCGGCAGCAGGCGGAAGCTGCGGGAGATGATCTCGACGCCGTAGTACGGCGCGTCACAACCGGCGGCCTGCACGGCCTCGATGAAGGCCGGCACGTTGAAACAGCCCTCGCCACACAGGCGGCGGCTGAAGCGGGTGTCCTCGAACAGCGTGCCGACCACCTGCGGGTCGGCGTCATCCAGTTCCACGCCCTTCAGGAAGCGGGCCGGGATCCTGGCGATCTCGTCGTAGGACATGCCGCCACGCGCCACGTGCCAGACATCGAGCAGCAGGCCCCCGTTGGGCTGGTCGGCGCCCGCGATGATGGCCATCGCGGTGTCGATGGTGGCCACGTTGGTGAAGGGCATCATCTCCATCAGGATGTTGGTGCCGACCTCACGCCCCTGCTCGCACAGCAGGGCGAACTCGTCGCGCAGGCGCGGCACGTCGGCCGGCGCCTCGGCGAACAGCTCGGGGGAGACCTTCAGGTTGCGCGCGCCCAGCTCGCCAGCGGATTCCAGCAGCTCCTGACGCATCCGGTCGGAGGCGACGCGGCGCGGATCCTGGGCGTCGAAGAACCAGTCGCCGAGGAACTCGACGTCGATGTGACGGATGCCGTGGTCGGCCAGCACACGGCGCACGCCGGACCAGCCGAGGCGGTCACGGTGGGCCATCAGGTCGGCATGGACCAGGCCCATGCCGGTGTAGCCGGCACGCGCGGCGGCGGCGGCACGCGCTTCCAGGCTGTAGGGGCTGACCTCGGTCGGGGCGCCGGGGTAGACGTCACCGGCCAGGGTCCAGTAGGCGGCCAGCAGTTCGGGGGTTGGGCGGGACGATGTGCTCACAGGATGACCTCGGCGCCTGCGTTCCGGGACGAGGCGAACAGCGCTTCGATCAGCAGACTGATGTTCAGCGCCTGGGTGGCGGGGATGACGACCGGCGCGCCTTCGCGCACCGAGCGGTGGAAGTGGGCGAGTTCGCGGTCGAAGAAGACGGGGTTGCCGATCTCGGCCAGCTCGGGCGAGTAGATGGTCTTCTTCGAGGCCCAGTTGATCGGGAAGCCGGTCTCGGCCCAGTCGGTCCAGCCCTCGCGGTAGCCGTCGATGCTGCCGTTCTCGTAGAGGCGGTAGCTCGACGGCGAGGGGCGCGAGCTCATCATGCCGGCGGTACCGTAGGCCGTGATGTCCCAGGCCTCCAGCCAGGGCAGCGGATCCCAGGAGAAGAAGTCGACGACGACGATCTTGTCGTCGTAGTTCAGCACCGCGCCGGCCGCATCCTCGCGCGAGGTCTCGCCCATCGCGCCGGGGAACTTGGTGATGCGCGCGTTCACCGAGCGCGGCATGCCGAAGTGGTGGATCACCCGGTCGAACAGGTGGCAGGAGATGACGAACATCGCGCCGCCGATGTCGCCGGGCTGCTTCATGTGGCTGGTGTCGGCCTCGTGGTGCGAACAGCCGCCATGCGCGCGCACCTGCAGCACCTGGCCCAGACGGCCGCTGCGCAGCACCTCCTGCATCTTGTCGACCGAGGGCGAGAAGCGCCAGCAGTAGCCGACCTGCACGATGCCGCCGGTGCGCTCGACCGCCTCGACGATGCGGCGCGCATCGGTCGAGTTCCGGCCCGCCGGCTTCTCGCACAGCACGGCCTTGCCGGCCTCCAGCGCCTCGACCGTCAGATCGGCCATGGCATAACTCTTGGAATGCACGTAGACGACATGCACGTCCGGGTCGTCCAGGATCTCCTGCTTGCTGCGCGGCTGCAGGCCCATCGCGTCACAGAAGGGCTGCAGCAGCGGGCTGTCGTCGGCGGCACCCAGCATGCGGGCGCCGCTCAGGCGCTGGACGGCGCGCACGCGGCCCGAGGTGTGCGGATGGGTGATGCCCAGACAGGCGACGCCGAGTGTCGCGTCGGTACCGATCGGTGTGCGCAGGGTGACGGGGGCCATGGCGGGGTCTCCTTCTTGGTTCGGATGTCAGGGATCAGGCGCCGGCCTGGGCGCGGCGGGGCGGTCGCCCCGCCCAGGCATCGCGCAGCAGCTGGCGGATGCCATCCGCCTCGATCGGTCGCGGATTCCAGTAGGGGTTGGCCAAGGCCACGCTCAGCACCCGTTCGATGTCGGCTTCGTGCATGCCCAGCTCGCGCAGGCTCAGCGGGGCACCCAGCTCGCCGGCCAGTGCATGGATGCCGGCAGCGGCATCACCGCAGTCCAGCGCATGGGCGATGCGGGCCATCGCCTGCGGCACGGCCGGCGCGTTGTAGGCCAGCGCATGGGCCAGCACCACGGTATGGGTCTGGGCATGGGGCAGATCCAGCGTGCCGCCCAGCGTGTGACAGAGCTTGTGGTGCAGCGCCATGCCCACATGGCCCAGCACCGTGCCGCACAACCAGGCGCCCTCCAGGCAGAGCGCCCGGCTGGCGTCGGTGTCCTCCGCTGCGCGGTCCAGCCCCCGCAGACCGGCGGCCATGCTGCGGAGGCCTTGCTCGGCCATCAGCGCCATCACCGGGTTGCCGTCGCGGGCGTACAGGCCCTCGGCCGCATGGGCGATGGCGTTGATGCCACTGGTCACCGACATCGCGTACGGCAGGCCGTCGCTCAGATCCGGGTCGTAGATCACCGTGCGGGGCAACACGCGGGGCTCGCGGCCGGTCCGCTTCACGCCGTCGGCGGTGATGCCGTAGATCGGCGTCATCTCGGAGCCGGCGTAGGTGGTCGGCACGGCCAGGATGGGCAGCGGCGACTCCAGCGCGATCGCCTTGCCCAGGCCGATCGTCGAGCCGCCACCGATGGCCACCGCGCAGTCGGCCTGCAGACGGGACGCCTCGGCCGCGGCCTGGCGGGCGGTCTCGATCGGCACGTGCATGCGGGCGCCGGCATGAATGCCGGCACAGCGATCGCCCAGCAGGGCGGCGGCCCGTTCGGCGATCTCGCGCTGCTCCGGGGTGCACAGCACGAGCGCGCGGCGCGCACCGAGGGCCTGCACCTCGGCCGGCAGGTCCACCAGACGACCGCGGCCGAAGACCACACGGGCCGGCTGTGCGGTGTAGACGAAACTCGACGACAGCGACACCTCAGGCCTCCTGGCGCAGCACCGGCGCCGTGGTGACCATCGCAGACACGGCCGGGTAATCGACCTGGTAGCGGGCCACCCGCATGTCGCCGAGTTCCTGACGCACCCTCAGGTGCTCGGGATGGGACGCATAGGCATCCAGCGCGGCCTGACTCTCGAACTCGGTGTACAGCACCATGTCGCAGGCATAGTCGACGCGGCTGGTGTCCAGGCCCACCTCCAGCGTGCGCAGACCCGGAATGCGGCCGACGAGCCCTTCGAAGCGGCTCTTGACGAAATCGGCGGCTGCCTGCCGCTCCGCAGGGCTCGCGCCCCGCACGTTCCACATGACGATGTGCTTGATCATGGACCACCCGGTTGTGTGCTCGGCCGCCCCGGCGCCCGAGGGGCCGCGGTCGGTCGGATGAAGCCGGACTGCCGCGGACCGCTTGATCCGCATCAGCGCCTCACCTTGGGGGTCACTGTAGATTCACGCGTTTCGGCAAAAAACCGCCAGGGGGAAAATCTCCTTTGCTCTTGGCGGAAGAATCGCGCGGGTAAATCCCAGGATCAGGCCGCAGGCTCCATCAACGAAGCCCACTTGGCCTCCAGCCCCAGGCGCTCGAAGCGCTCGACCAGGAAGTCGTTGAAGACCCGGATCTTGGCCGGCTGCAGGCGGCGGCTCTGGTAGGCCAGGTTGATGTTCAGCGGCGGCAACTGCCAGTCGGTGAGCACCGGCACCAGGCGGCCGGCCACGATGTCCTCGTAGACGATGTAGAGCGGCTGGATCACCAGGCCGAGCCCGGCCAGACCGGCGGCGCAGATCACCTGGCCCTCGTTGGAATCCAGCAGGCTGTCGATGCGCACGTCGCGCGACTCGTCGCCGCGGCGCAGGTGCAGCACGTTCGGGTCCTTGGCCAGGTTGTAGACCAGCAGGCGGTGGCGCGCGAGATCCTCGGGCTGCTCCGGTACCCCGCATTCCGCGAGGTAGCCGGGTGAGGCCGCGATCACCCGTCGCGTCACCGCCAGCCGCCGCACCGTGATGCCCGAATCGCCCTCGACCTCCCGCGTGCGGATCGCCACGTCGATGCCGGCCTCGATGAAGTCGGGGTAGCGGTTGGCCGCGACGATCTGCACCGTCAGCTTCGGATGGCGGCGGTGGAACTCGGCCAGCGCCGGGGCGATGTGCATCATCGCGAACGACACCGAGCTGGTCACCCGCAGCACGCCGGCCGGCTGCACCACGTTCTCCAGCACGGCGGCTTCGGCTTCGGCCATCTCGCCGAGCATGGCGGCGCAGCGGCGGTGGAAGTCCTGCCCGGCCTCGGTCAGCCACAGGCGCCGCGTGGTGCGCTCGACCAGCCGGGCGCCCAGGCGCTCCTCCAGCGCCAGCAGCATGCGGCTGCCGGCGGCGTTGGACATGTCGAGCTTCTCGGCGGCACGCGACAGGCTGCCGAGCTCGGCCACCTGCACGAAGAACTCGATCTGCGCCCACCGATCCATTCGATTTCTCCAGCCACTGAAAAACTCATTTCACGATAGCGCATTTCTTTCCAGCGCACGGCCCCCTATCGTCCTGATCCAGCCGTGAGCCCGACGGCCTAGGAGACAACCCTGATGCGCAACATCAACGAAGACACCATCACCCAGGCCGTGCTCGCGGCCATGGCCGGCTGCAAGCAGCCGCGACTGCGGACGATCATGGTCAGCCTGGTGCAGCACCTGCACAGCTTCGCCCGCGAGGTCGAGCTGACCGAGGACGAGTGGTTCAAGGCCATCCAGTTCCTGACGGCCGTCGGCCACATCACCGATGACGTGCGCCAGGAGTTCATCCTGCTGTCCGACGTGCTGGGCCTGTCCACGCTGGTGACCGCGCAGAACAACGCCAAACCTGCGGGGTGCACCGAGGCCACGGTCTTCGGCCCCTTCTTCGTCGAGAACGCGCCGGAGTACGCGCTGGGTGCGGACATCGCCAACGGCGCCGGCGGCGAGCCCTGCCATGTCAGCGGCCAGGTGCGCAGCCTGGACGGACGCCCGCTGGCCGGCGTGCGGATGGATGTCTGGCAATCCGACGAGGATGGCCATTACGACGTGCAGCGCCCGCCCACCGAAACCCAGCCGCACACCCACCGCGCCCGCGGCCGCCTGCGCACCGATGCCCAGGGCCGCTACCACTTCCGCTCCATCCTGGCCCAGCCTTATCCGATCCCGCACGACGGGCCGGTCGGCAAGATGCTGGAGGCCCTGGGCCGCCATCCGTGGCGTCCGGCCCACCTGCACTTCATGCTGGAGGCCGCGGGCCATGAACGGCTGATCACCCACGTCTTCCGGGACCAGGACCGCTACCTGGATTCCGATGCCGTCTTCGGCGTGCGCTCGACGCTGATCGCGCCCTGGGTGCGCCATGAGGCCGGCCCGGCGCCCGACGGCAGCGTGCAGGAGCGCCCCTTCTGGACCCTGCACTACGACTTCGTGCTCAACCCGCAGGCCACGACCGTGGCGGCCTCCGGCACGGACACCGCAGGGGCCCGCGCATGATCGACAAGCGCTGCCCCAGCGTGCAGGACGCGCTGGCCGACGTGCCCGATGGCGCGACCGTGATGATCGGCGGCTTCGGCACCGCCGGCCAGCCCGACGAGCTGATCGACGCCCTGCTGGACCAGGGTGCGCGCGAGCTCACCATCGTCAACAACAACGCCGGCAACGGTGACACCGGCCTGGCCGCGCTGCTGGGTGCAGGCCGCGTGCGCAAGATCATCTGCAGCTTCCCGCGGCAGAGCGATTCCTGGCACTTCGACCGCCTGTACCGCGAGGGCCGCATCGAGCTGGAACTGGTGCCGCAGGGCAATCTGGCCGAGCGCATCCGCGCCGCCGGGGCCGGCATCGGCGGCTTCTACACCCGTACCGGCCATGGCACGCCGCTGGCCGAGGGCAAGGAAACGCGCGAGATCAACGGTCAGGGATACGTGCTGGAACACCCGATCCACGCCGACTACGCGCTGATCAAGGCCGAGCGCGGCGACCGCTGGGGCAACCTCACCTACCGCATGACGGCCCGCAACTTCGGCCCGATCATGGCCACGGCCGCCCGCGTCACGGTGGCCTCGGTGCACGAGATCGTCGAGCTCGGCACCCTCGATCCCGAGGCGGTGGTGACGCCGGGCCTGTACGTGCAGCGCCTGGTGCAGATCGAACGCCGCGTCACCCGCGCCGGCGGTTTCAAGGCTGCCGCCTGAGGAGCCCGAGATGACAGACCACACCCTTCCCACCCGTTGGACGCGTGACCAGATGGCCCGCCGCGTGGCGCAGGACATCCCGGCCGGCGCCGTCGTCAACCTCGGCATCGGCCTGCCCACGCGGGTCGCCAACCACCTGCCGGCCACGAGCGAGCTGATGATGCACAGCGAGAACGGCGTCATCGGCTTCGGCCCCGAGCCTGCCGCCGGCGCGGAGGACTACGACCTGATCAACGCCGGCAAGCAGCCGGTGACGCTGCTGCCCGGCGGCTGCTTCTTCCACCATGCCGACAGCTTCGCGATGATGCGCGGCGGCCACCTGGACATCTGCGTGCTGGGGGCCTTCCAGGTCTCGGCCAGCGGTGATCTTGCCAACTGGCACACCGGTGCGCCCGACGCGATCCCGGCCGTCGGCGGTGCGATGGACCTGGCCGTGGGGGCGCGGCAAACGTTCGTCATGATGGAACACACGACCCGCCAGGGCGACACCAAGATCGTGCCCGCCTGCACCTATCCGCTGACCGGCGTGGGCTGCGTCAGCCGCATCTACACCGATCTGGCCGTGCTGGACGTGACGCCGGACGGCCTGGTGGCCATCGATCTGGTGCCCGGCCTGGACCTGGCCACGCTGCAGGCCGTGACCGGCGCACCGGTGAGCCTGGCCACGAGCCGCACGCCCGCGACATCCCCGGAGGCCGCATGAACGACGCCTACGTCTGCGACGCCCTGCGCACCCCTTTCGGCCGCTACGGCGGCGCACTCAGCAGCGTGCGCGCGGACGATCTGGGCGCCGTGCCCCTCCGTGCGCTGATGCAGCGCCATCCCGAGGTGGACTGGAACGCGGTGGACGACGTGCTCTACGGCTGTGCCAACCAGGCCGGCGAGGACAACCGCAACGTCGCCCGCATGAGCGCGCTGCTGGCCGGCCTGCCGGTGACGGTGCCGGGCACGACGATCAACCGTCTGTGCGGTTCGGGCCTGGACGCCGTGGGCAGCGCCGCCCGCGCGCTGCGCTGCGGCGAGGCCGAACTGATGATCGCGGGCGGCGTGGAGAGCATGAGCCGCGCCCCTTTCGTGGTGCCCAAGGCCGAATCCGCCTTCAGTCGCGCGAACTCGATCCAGGACACCACGATCGGCTGGCGCTTCATCAACCCGCTGATGCGGGAGCGATACGGCGTCGACTCCATGCCCGAGACCGCGGAGAACGTGGCGCGCGAGCATGGCATCGAACGTGAGGCGCAGGATCGGATGGCGCTGGCCAGCCAGCGCAAGGCACTGGCGGCACAGCAGGCCGGCCTGTTCGACGCGGAGATCACGCTGGTCAGCGTGCCGCAGCGCAAGGGCGAACCGCGTCTGGTGCAGGTCGACGAGCATCCGCGCGAGACCACGCTGGAAGCGCTGGCGGCGCTCAAGGGCGTCGTGGGCCGCGACGGCAGCGTGACCGCCGGCAACGCCTCGGGCGTGAACGACGGCGCCTGTGCGCTGCTGCTGGCCAGCGAGGCCGGCGCACGTCGCCACGGCCTGCAGCCGCGGGCACGCATCGTCGGCATGGCCACCGCCGGCGTGCCGCCGCGCGTGATGGGCATGGGCCCGTCACCGGCCACCCGCAAGGTGCTGGCGCAGACGGGCCTGCGTCTGAGCGACATGGACGTCATCGAGCTCAACGAGGCCTTCGCGGCCCAGGGGCTGGCCGTGCTGCGCGACCTCGGCCTCGACGACGACGATCCGCGCGTGAACCCCAACGGCGGCGCCATCGCGCTCGGCCACCCGCTGGGCGCCAGTGGTGCCCGGCTGGTGACCACCGCGATGTACCAGTTGCATCGCAGCGGCGGCCGCTACGCGCTGTGCACGATGTGCGTGGGCGTGGGCCAGGGCATCGCGGTGGTGATCGAGCGCGTCTGAGCGCCCCGGCGCCACAGGCTCAGGTTCGGCCGCTCACACCGGCACCCACAGCGCCGGCAGACCCGGCAGCCGCTTGAACAGGCCACTCAGCGCGCCGGTCCGCACCAGGGTCGTGGCCGCCTCGATGTCAGGGGCCAGATAACGGTCGACCGGCATGGCCGCCACCTCGGCGCGCAGCAGGGCGTGGGCCTGCTCCAGCACGTCCGAGCTGCGCAGCGGGCGCAGGAACTCGATGCCCTGGGCCGAGGCCAGCCACTCGATGGCCAGGATGCGGGCCACGTTGGCGATCATCGGCTGCAGGCGCCGCGCGGCGAAGGTGGCCATGCTGACATGGTCCTCCTGGTTGGCGCTGGTGGGCAGGCTGTCGACGCTGGCCGGGTGGGCCAGCGACTTGTTCTCGCTGGCCAGCGCCGCGGCGGTGACGTGGGCGATCATGAAGCCGCTGTTCAGGCCGGCGTTGCTGGTCAGGAAGGGCGGCAGGCGCGAGACGCCGGCGTCGATCAGCATCGCGATGCGGCGCTCGGCGATCGCGCCGACCTCGGCGATGGCGACCGCGCAGGCGTCGGCGGCCAGCGCCACCGGCTCGGCGTGGAAGTTGCCACCGCTGACCATGCTGCCGTCCTCGAAGAACACCAGCGGGTTGTCGGTCACGGCATTGGCCTCCCGCACCAGCACCAGCGCGGCGTGGCGCAGCTGGTCCAGACAGGCGCCGACCACCTGGGGCTGGCAGCGCAGGCAGTAGGGGTCCTGCACGCGGTCGTCGCCGTCGGAATGGCTGGCGCGGATCGCGCTGCCGGCCAGCAGCGCGCGGTAGTACTGGGCCACGTCGATCTGGCCGGGCTGGCCGCGCAGCGCGTGGATGCGCGGGTCGAAGGGGCCGTCGCTGCCGCGGGCGGCGTCCACCGTCAGCGCGCCGATCACCAGCGCGCTCTCCAGCACCGGCTCGAAGGCCAGCACGCCGTGCAGCGCCAATGCGGCCGAGGTCTGGGTGCCGTTGATCAGGGCCAGGCCTTCCTTGGCCTGCAGCACCAGCGGCGCGATGCCGTGCCGGGCCAGCAGACCGGCCGCCGGCACCGGGGCGCCATCCACGTTGAAATGGCCCTCGCCCAGCAGCGCCAGCGTCATGTGCGACAGCGGCGCCAGATCGCCCGAGGCGCCGACCGAGCCCTGGGCCGGCACCCAGGGCACCAGGCCGGCGTTGTGCACGGCCAGCAGGGTGTCGATGACGGTCTCGCGCACGCCGGAATGGGCGCGTGCCAGGCTGGCCGCCTTCATCGCCAACATCAGGCGCACGACCGGTGCCGACAACGGCTCGCCCACGCCCACGCTGTGGCTGCGGATCAGGTTGAGCTGCAACAGGGCCAGATCGGCCGCGCTGATGCGGGTGCTGGCCAGCTTGCCGAAGCCGGTGTTGACGCCGTAGACCGGCGCATCGCCGGCCGCAGCGGCCTGCACGACGGCGGCACTGGCCCGGATGGCCGGGCGGGCGGCATCGTCCAGCAGCAGCTGCAGGGTCTGGCCGTGGATGGCGGTCAGGTGGTCCAGCGTCAGCGCGCCGGGGGTCAGGATCAGGGGAGTGCTCACGGGGTCAGGCCTGGGGGATCATGGGCAGGTTCAGGGCGTGCTCGCGTGCGCACTGGCGGGCGATCTCGTAGCCGGCGTCGGCATGGCGCATCACGCCGGTGGCGGGGTCGTTCCACAGCACGCGCTCGATGCGCTGCGCGGCGGCGTCGGTGCCGTCGCAGACGATGACCACGCCGCTGTGCTGGCTGTAGCCCATGCCGACGCCGCCCCCGTGGTGCAGGCTGACCCAGGTGGCGCCGCCGGCGGTGTTCAGCAAGGCGTTGAGCAGCGGCCAGTCGCTGACAGCGTCCGAGCCGTCCATCATCGCCTCGGTCTCGCGGTTGGGGCTGGCCACGCTGCCGCTGTCCAGGTGGTCACGGCCGATGACGACGGGCGCCTTCAGTTCGCCGTTTCTCACCATCTCGTTGAAGGCCAGGCCGGCGCGGTGGCGCTCGCCCAGGCCGATCCAGCAGATGCGCGCGGGCAGGCCCTGGAAGGCGATGCGCTCGCCGGCCATGTCCAGCCACCGGTGCAGATGGGCGTCCGCGGGGAACAGCGCCTTCATCTTGGCGTCGGTCTTGCGGATGTCTTCCGGATCGCCGCTCAAGGCCACCCAGCGGAACGGGCCCTTGCCGCGGCAGAACAGCGGCCGGATGTAGGCGGGCACGAAGCCGGGGAAGTCGAAGGCGTTCCGGACGCCCTGGTCGAGGGCCACCTGGCGGATGTTGTTGCCGTAGTCCACGGTCGGGATGCCCATGGCCTGGAAATCCAGCATGGCCTGCACATGCACCGCGCAGCCCTGGGCGGCGGCCTGGCGCAGCGCGGCGTGCTGGGTGTCGTCGGCCTGGGCGGCGCGCCACTGGGCCACGCTCCAGCCAGCCGGCAGATAGCCGTTGACCAGGTCATGGGCGCTGGTCTGGTCGGTGACCAGATCGGGCTTCAGGCCACCGGCCCGGGCGCGCCGCACCAGTTCGGGCAGCAGCTCGGCGGCATTGCCCAGCAGCGCGACGCTGATCGCCTGGCCCTCGGCGGTGTGGCGGGCGATGCGGGCCAGCGCGTCGTCCAGATCGGCGGCCTGTTCGTCGACATAGCGGCTGCGCAGGCGGAAGTCGATGCGGCTCTGCTGGCACTCGATGGTCAGCGAGCAGAAGCCGGCGAAGCTGGCGGCCAGCGGCTGCGCGCCGCCCATGCCGCCGAGGCCGGCGGTCAGGATCCAGCGCGTCCGGTGGATGCCGCCGGGTGACCGGGCGCCGGGCCGCCCCAAGCCGGTGGCCGTCCCCTCGGGGGACCGTTCGACGTGCCCGGCGAACGAGGGGTCGTCAGGGAAATGCTGTCGCGCGGCCTCGACGAAGGTCTCGTAGGTGCCCTGCACGATGCCCTGGCTGCCGATGTAGATCCAGCTGCCGGCCGTCATCTGGCCGTACATCATCAGGCCCTTGCGGTCCAGCGCGTGGAAGTGCTCCCAGGTCGCCCACCGGGGCACCAGATTGGAATTGGCGATCAGCACCCGCGGCGCATCGGCATGGGTGCGGAACACGCCCACCGGCTTGCCGCTCTGGATCAGCAGCGTCTCGTCATCGCCCAGCGTGCGCAGCGACGCCAGGATCTGCTCGAAGCTGGCCCAGTCGCGTGCGGCCTTGCCGATGCCGCCGTAGACGACCAGGGCGTCCGGATGCTCGGCCACGTCCGGATCCAGGTTGTTCTGCAGCATGCGCCAGGCCGCCTCGGTCAGCCAGCTCCTGCAGTGCAGCGTGGTGCCGGTGGGGGCGCGCACCGGGCGCGGGCCGGCGGCCGGAAGGGACGGATCGCTCATGGGCAGGCTCCAGATCGGGGTGGCGGGCCGGACGGGGGGGGGGGCGCAGGCCGATGGCTCGCGCTGCGGCCACATCCAGCCGGAATGGCTGCGCACTCTACTTGTCTAGACAGGCTCATGCAAGTACCATCTGTCGCCATGGTGTCCCGCCAATCCGCCTCCGCCCCGTCCAACGAACCGCGCACCGAGCCGCGCACCGCCCAGGCGCCGTATGCCCGCGTCAAGCAGCACCTGAAGGACCGGCTGGCCGCCGGCGACTGGGCGCCCGGCGTGCAGATGCCGTCCGAGGCGGAGCTGGTGGCGCAGTTCGGCGTCAGCCGCATGACCGTCAACCGCGCGCTCAAGGAGCTGCAGGCCGAGGGCCTGGTCGAGCGGGTGCAGGGCGTGGGCACTTTTGCCGCCGGGCTGCACAAGGTCTCCAGCACGCTGACGCTGCGCGATCTGCACGACGAGATCAGCGCCCGCGGCCATGCCCACAGCGCCGAGGTGGTGCTGCAGCAGGCCGAGACCGCCGGCGCCGGGCTGGCCGCCCAGCTGGGCCTGGCCGTGGGCGACACCGTCTTCCACACGCTGATCGTGCACCGCGAGAACGGCGTCGCCCTGCAGTGCGAGGACCGCTACGTCCACCCCGGCGAGGCGCCGGACTACCTGGCCCAGGACTTCAGCCGCATCACGCCCACCCACTACCTGTTCCAGGCCACCGCGCTGTGGCGTGCGCAGTACCAGGTGCAGGCCACGGTGGCCACCGCGCAGGAGGCGGCACTGCTGGGCATCGCCGCCGCCGAGCCCTGTCTGGTCATCGTGCGCCGCACCTTCAGCCGCCAGGGCCCGATCACGCTGGCGCGGCTGGTGCACCCGGGCGCGCTGTACCAGCTGCAGGGGGACTTCGAGCCGTGAAGCCGACGCTGCACCGCGTGCGGCTGGACGCCGTGCCGGCCCGCCCCTGGCGCAACGGCGGCGGCCTGACGCGCGAACTGCTGGTCTGGCCGCCGCCCGCGGCTGGCGCTGGCACGGACGCAGACACCACCACCGGCACGGCCGCCGACGCACGCCCCGATCCCCTGACGATCCACGACAGCGGCCCGGACCACGCCCGCTGGCAGCTGCGCCTGAGCGTGGCCGACATCACCCGCGACGGCCCGTTCTCGTCGTTTCCCGGCATCACACGCCACTTCGCGGTGCTGGAAGGCGCCGGCGTGCGCCTGCACTGGCCGGACCGCCAGACGCTGCTGACGCCGCAGGACGCCCCGCTGTGCTTCGACGGTGCCGATGCGCCCGACGCGCAGCTGCCCGCCGGCCCGACGCGTGACCTCAACCTGATGGTGCGCGGCCACGCGCCGTGCCACGGTGCCGACGCCCTCGCGCGCAGTGGCCTGCGCCGGGCCCGCACCGGCCCGCTGCCCGCCGCCGCCCGCTGGCGGGCCTGCTACAGCCACGGCGGCGCCACGCTGCAGCTCGGCGAGGTGCCCCTCATCCTGGCCGCTGGCGAGCTGCTGTGGAGCCTGGACGACCCGCGCCCCTGGCGCCTGAGCCACCCGGCCGCCGCCACCTTCTGGCTGTGGGCCACGCCCGAGGAGACCGACCGATGACCCGCCTGCTGCTGCGCGGCGCCGCGCTGGCCACGATGGACGGCGCCACCCCCTGGGGCGGGCAGCCGGACGGCGCGCTGCTGATCGACGACGGGCACATCGCCTGGCTCGGCGCCGCGGCGGACCTGCCCGCCGGCCTGAGGGTCGACGAGGAGATCCATCTCGACGGCGGCGTGCTGCTGCCCGGCTTCGTCGATGCCCACACCCATCTGGTCTATGCCGGCAGCCGTGCGCACGAGTTCGAGCTGCGCCTGCAGGGCGCCAGCTACGAGACGATCGCCCGCGCCGGTGGCGGCATCCGTTCGACGGTGGCCGCCACCCGCGCCGCCGACGAGGCCACGCTGCTGGCGCTGGCCCTGCCCCGCGCCCGCGCCCTGCGGGCCGAGGGCGTGACCACGCTGGAGATCAAGTCCGGCTACGGCCTGTCCGAGGCCGACGAGGCCCGCTGCCTGCGCGTGGCCCGCGCGGTGGGCGCGGCCACCGGGCAGACGGTGCGCACCACCGCCCTGCCCGCCCACGCCCTGCCGCCCGAATACGCCGGCCGCGCCGACGACTACGTGGACGACGCCTGCCGCTGGCTGGCCGGCTGGCACGCCCAGGGCCTGGTCGATGCGGTCGACGCCTTCTGCGAGACCATCGCCTTCAGCCCGGCCCAGGTCGAGCGCCTGTTCCGCGCCGCGCGCGCGCTCGGCCTGCCGGTCAAGCTGCATGCCGAGCAGCTCAGCGACAGCGGCGGCGCCGCGCTGGCGGCCCGCTTCCAGGCCCTCAGCGCCGACCACCTGGAATGGCTGTCGGACGCCGGCATCGCCGCCATGGCCGTCGCCGGCACGGTGGCCGTGCTGCTGCCCGGTGCCTTCTACTTCCTGCGCGAGACGCGGCTGCCGCCGGTGCAGGCCCTGCGCGCGGCCGGCGTGCCGATCGCGCTGGCGACCGACCACAACCCGGGCAGCTCGCCCACGCTGTCGCCGCTGCTGACGCTCAACATGGGGTGCACGCTGTTCGGCCTGACGCCCGAGGAGGCGCTGGCCGGCATGACCCGCCACGGCGCCGCGGCCCTCGGACTGCACGACCGCGGCCGCCTGGCGCCGGGCCTGCGCGCCGACCTCGTGCACTGGGCCGTCGACCACCCCCGCGAGCTGGCCGCCGCCTTCGGCCAGCGCCCCGCCTGCCGCGTCTGGATCGCCGGCCAGGAGACCCGCCCATGACCCCCGCGCTGAACGCCCCCCTGCCCGACGCCTGCGCCGATGACGACGGCCCGGGCTACACGCTGCACCGCGGCAGCACCCCGCTGCTGGTCAGCGTGCCGCACGCCGGCACCTGGATCCCGCCCGCGCTGCACGACGCCTACACCGAGCGCGCGCTGCGCGTCGAGGACACCGACTGGTGCCTGGGCGCGCTCTACGCCTTCGCCCGCGATCTGGGCGCCAGCCTGATCGTGCCGCGCGCCTCGCGCTACCTGATCGACCTCAACCGGCCACCGACCGATGCGCCGATGTACCCCGGCGCCAACAACACCGGCCTGTGCCCGACGGTCAGCTTCGAGGGCCGGCCGATCTACCGCGAGGGCCGTGCCCCCGATGCGGCCGAGATCGCCCGCCGCCGCGACGCCTGGTGGCACCCCTACCACGCGGCCCTGCGCACCGAGCTCGACCGCCTGCACGCGCGGCACGGCCATGCGCTGCTGTTCGACGGCCACAGCATCCGGCCCGAGCTGCCCTGGCTGTTCGACGGCCGCCTGCCCGATCTCAACCTGGGCACCGCCGACGGCCGGGCCTGCAGCCCCTCGCTTCGGCAGGCACTGCGCGACGTGCTGGCTGCCCAGCCGCACTTCAGCTGGGTGGTCGACGGCCGCTTCAAGGGCGGCCACATCACCCGCCACCACGGCCAGCCGGCGCAGGGCGTGCAGGCCGTGCAGCTGGAGATGGGCTGGCAGTGCTGCATGGACGAGCAGATGCCCGCCACCGGCCAGCCACGGCTCGATCCGGCGCGCGTGGCCCGGCTGCAGCCGGTGCTGGCCGCGCTGCTGCGCACGATGATCGACTGGCGGCCGGAGACGGCCGCATGAGCCGGCCCCACACCGCCCAGGCCGCCGCCCAGGCCGCCACCACCACCACCACCACCGCCCCCCCCGCCGCCGAGCGCCCGCGCACGCTGTGGGCTCCGTCCGCCTGGCTGGACGGCCGCTGGCAGGACCGGGTGCTGCTGGAGATCGACAGCGCCGGCCGCTGGTCCGCGCTGAGACCCGACCATCCCTGCCCCGAGGGCCTGGCGCCGCTGCCCGGCCCGGTGCTGCCCGGCCTGGTCGATGCCCACAGCCACGCCTTCCAGCGCGCCTTCGCCGGCCTGTCCGAGCGCCGCGAGGGCGCGCACGACGACTTCTGGAGCTGGCGCGACCGCATGTACCGCGTGGCCGGCGCCCTCACGCCGGACGAGCTGCACGCGATCGCCGTCCACCTCTACCGCGAGCTGCTGCGCGGCGGCTACACCCAGGTCTGCGAGTTCCACTACCTGCAGCACCGCCCGGACGGCCGCCCCTACGACGACCCGCTGGCCTTCGCCCACGCGCTGGCCCGCGCCGCCGCCGACACCGGCATCGGCCTGACCCTGCTGCCGGTGCTCTACGAGCGGGCCGGCTTCCGCCAGCCCGCGCTGCGGCCGGACCAGGCGCGCTTCCGCATGGATGCCGCGGCCGTGCAGGCCGCCTGCCAGGCGCTGGCGGCCGACGGCCACGCGACCTTGAATGCCGGCCTGGCCGTGCACTCGCTGCGCGCGGCCACGCCCGAGGGCCTGCGCCAGCTGGCCGCCTGGGTGGCCGACGGCACCGATGGCGCCTGCGCCGGCCTGCCGCTGCACATCCACGTCGCCGAGCAGACCGCCGAGGTCGACGACTGCCTGGCCGCCACCGGCCAGCGCCCGCTGCAGTGGCTGGCCAGCCAGGGCCTGCTGAACCCGCGGTGGCACCTGGTGCACGCCACCCACGTCACGCCGGCCGAGATCGCCGCCGTGGCCGCGGCCGGCGCCAGCGCCGTGATCTGCCCCGGCACCGAGGCCGATCTGGGCGACGGCCTGACCGACATCGCCGGCTGGCTGGACGCCGGCGTCGGGCTGTCGGTGGGCTCGGACAGCCAGGTCACCCGCGACTGGCGCGAGGAGCTGCGCTGGATGGACTGGGGCCAGCGCCTGGGCCGGCGCCAGCGCAACGTGGCCGCCGCACCGCAGGCCCACCAGGGCGCGACCGCCGCACGCCTGTTCGAGTCGGCCTGCGCCGCGGGCGGCCGCGCGGCCGGCCAGGCGCGCTGGGGCCTGCAGCGCGGCGCCCGCGCCGACCTGCTGGTGATCGATCCGCAGGACCCGGCCCTGGCCGGCGTGCCGGCCTCGCACCGGCTGGACGCGCTGGTGTTCTCGGCCCCGGCCGGCCCCTGGCAGGGCGTGATGGTGGCCGGCCGCTGGGTGATCCCCTGCCCGGCGGCCGACAGCAGGCCCCACACCGGCCCGGGCCCGGGCCCGGACCCCGCCTACACCCGCGTGATGGCACGGTTGTGGGGCATGCCGGACCCTCCACCCGGCCCGGCCCGGGCTTGAACAAGGGATGGCGGCCCCGCGGGACCGCTCATGTCATGCGGCAGGGCATGGCTCCTGCTAGCCTGAGCGCATGACCCCGCCGCTCGACTTCGACCATCCCACCGTCCTGCAGCTGCGCGCCGATCTGGCCCTGGCGCTGCGTGCCGCGGCCCACCACGGCCTGTCCGAAGGGGTGTGCAACCACTTCAGCATCGAACTGCCGGATGCCTCGGGCCGCTTCCTGCTCAACCCGCGCGGGCTGCTGTGGTCGGAGGTGCGGGTGCGCGACATCGTGATGGTCGATGCCCAGGGCCGGGTGCTGGCCGGCCGCCATCCGGTCGAGCCGACCGCGATGTTCATCCACGCCGCCCTCCACCGCCTGGGCGGCCACGCCTGCGTGCTGCACACCCACATGCCGCATGCCACCGCGCTGACGCTGACCTGCGACCGCGCGCTCGACACCCGGCTGTCCCAGAACGCGATGCGCTTCCACGGCCGCACCGCCGTCGATGCCGCCTACAACGGCTTCGCGCTCGACGTGGCCGAGGGCGAACGCATCGCCCGCGCGATGGCCGGCGCCGAGATCGCCTTCCTCGGCAACCATGGCGTCATCGTCGGCGGCAGCCGCATCGACCATGCCTACGAGGACCTGTACTACCTGGAGCGCGCCTGCCAGGTGCAGGTGCTGGCGCAGTCCACCGGGCGGCCGCTGGCCCCGGTCGACGAGGCGCTGGCCGTGCGCGTCGCGCAGCAGTCGCTGGGTGAGCGGCTGCAGGGCGAGCTGTTCTTCGAGGCGCTGCGGCGGCAGGTCTGAGGCCCCCGGGGTCCAGGGGACGACAGCGGCCGACGGGGCGGCCTGTGCATTCCCGCACAACGCGCGGGACGGGCCTGCGGGAAGAATCGCCGCCGCTCCCCGCATCGCGCCGGACGTCAGAGGCCGGTCGACAGCGTCGGGAGTGCATCACCGAGGCACACGCACATGACCCCCATCCCCACCCGCACGATCCGCACCCTGGCGGCCACCGCCGCGCTGCTGCTGGGCACCAGCGCCCAGGCCACGTTCGCGCTGGGCGAATGCCACACCCTGAGCGCGACCAACGACTCGGGCATCACCGTCACCGAATGCGGCTATGCGCTCGGCGCGAGCTGGTATGGCCACTACCAGGTCGACAACGGCAGCACCGAGGGGATCCTGGATCTGTACGTCAGCACCCAGGTCGGCGACGAGACGATGCCGGACACCATCCGCGAACGGTGGTCGGCCGGCTACATCTCGAAGGTCGACTGGGACGCCAACCAGGCCCTGCAGTACGGCAGCTTCGCCAGCGTGTTCGGCGAGGCGGACACCGGCGCGTACCACTTCTTCAACAACCACCCGCCGGGCACGGAGGCCAACCCCATCGTCGCCGGTGAGTCCACGGGCCCCTTCGAGTTCAGTTTCTCCACCATGCCCCGCACGAACTTCCTCGCGCTGGGGACCGGCGGCCAGGTCCTGGCGCAGAGCTATGCGGTGACGACCGCCGTGCCCGAGCCCGGCAGCTGGGCGCTGATGGCGCTGGGCCTGGGCGTCGTCGGCCTGGGCGCACGCCGGCGCCGCGCCGGCTGAGCCGCGACCGCCCTGAAGGCGCACCGGGGCGCCGGCCGGCGAGCGATCGTCGCGCCCCGGGCCCGCGCCTCAACCCTGCTCCGCCGCCTGCTCGAACAGCTCCAGCAGGCGCCGCGCCGCCGGTGACAGCCAGCCCTGGGCGCGGTGAGTGACCACCAGGCGGCGGCGCATCGCCGCGCCCTTGACCGGCACCTCCTTGAGGCCCGGAAATCGCGCGCGGCCCTGCAGGTGGTTGCGCGAGATGAAGCTCAGCAGGCCGGTCTCGACGATCAGCGCCGGCAGCATCAGCAGCATCGTCGTCTCCACCTGCACCCGCGGCCGCGGCAGGCGCTGGCGGTCGAAGGTGTGGTCCAGCCAGTCGCGCGTGGGCGCACCCGGCGGCTGCAGGGCCCAGTTGTGGGCGGTCAGGTCGCGCAGCGTCGGGCGCAGCGCGAACACCGGGTGCCGCTCGCTGGCGGCCACGACGATGGTGTCCTCGGCCAGCGTCTTCGACACCCAGCCCGGCTCGGCCGGGCTCTCGGTGGCCACCATCAGGTCCAGCTCGCCGGCGCGCAGCTGCGGCTTGAGGCCGTCGACCAGACCCACCACCGTGCGCAGCGTCACCTGCGGCGCCTCCTGCAGCAGCTGGCGGGCGACCGCCGGCAGCAGGTGCTGCGCGGCCGTCGGCACGATGCCGATGCGCACGTGGCCGCTCAGGCCGGCACCGATGGCCGACAGCTCGCGCCGGGCATCCTCGGCATCGAAGCGCAGCTGACGCGCCCACTTCAGCAGCACCCGGCCGGCCTCCGTCAGGCGGATGCCGCGGCCGGCCTTCTCGAACAGCGCGGCGCCGCAGTCGGCCTCCAGGCGGCGGATGCTGCTGGTCAGCGCCGGCTGGCTGCGGTGCAGGCGCGTGGCCGCCTGGCCCAGGTGTTCCAGCTCGGCGATGGTCTCGAAGTAGCGCAGGTCCCGCAAGTCCATTGCAAAAGCTCCGTGGATGGATGGCGAGAAATTATCGATTGGACGGTGATGCCACCGTCTTCAATACTGCCCTCCATCACGGCGCCCGTCCCTGTCACCCAGAGGCGCCGGACGACACGACATCCGGAGACGACATGCCCATCCCCCGCCGCCTCGCGCTCGCCCTCGCCGCCACCCTGCTCAGCGGCAGCGCGCTGGCCCAGTCCTGGCCGGCCAAGCCGATCCGCCTGATCGTGCCCTTCCCGCCCGGCGGCGGCACCGACATCATCGCCCGCGAGACCGCCCAGCACGTGGCCAAGGCCACCGGCTGGACCTTCGTGATCGAGAACAAGCCCGGCGCCGGCGGCAACCTGGGCGTGGACGCGGTGGCCAAGTCGCCGGCCGACGGCTACACCCTCGTGCTGGGCCAGACCAGCAACGTGGCGATCAACCCCACGCTCTACCCCCGCCTGCCCTACGACCCGCTGAAGGACCTGGCCCCGATCGGCCTGGTGGCCCGCGCGCCGCTGGTGCTGGTGACCGGCATCGCCCAACCCTACAAGTCATGGGCCGACGTGGCGGCCGCCGCCAAGGCCAGGCCCGGCGCCATCAACTACGCCACCTCCGGCAACGGCACCGTCGCCCACCTGACCGGCGAGCTGCTGCAGAAGGCCTCCAGCACCCGCCTGCAGCACGTGCCCTACAAGGGCGCCGCACAGGCGCTGACCGACGTCATCAGCGGCAATGTCGACCTCTACCTGAGCTCGGTGCCCACGCTGCTGCCGCAGATCCGCCAGGGAAAGCTGCGTGCGCTGGCCGTCACCTCGGCCAGGCGCGTCGACGACCTGCCGCAGGTGCCCACCGTCGTCGAGTCCGGCCACGCCGGCTTCGATGCGGTGACCTGGTTCGGCCTGCTGGCCCCGGCGGGCACGCCCAAGGAAGCGATCACGCGCCTGAACGCCGAGTTCAACAAGGCCCTGGCCACGCCCGAGCTGCGCAAGCGCCTGGACGACGAAGGTGCCAGCGCCGTCACCAGCACGCCCGAACAGTTCGGCGCGCTGATCCGCGAGGACATCCCGCGCTGGGGCAAGGTCGTCAAGGAATCCGGCGCCCGGGTGGACTGACCCACGGAACGACGGGCCGGAGATCGCCCGGCCCGTCTCCCCACTTCACTGATTTCTTTCCAGGAGATTCGCATGAGTCAAGCCGCTGCATGGCCCGACGTGATCCGCACCATCGAGCGCACCGATCCGGCCGTGGTCGCCCAGGCCGCCCGCTTCCCGTCCTCGATCCTGGCCGACGTGGCCGGCCGCCGCGGCGCGCTCAGCGGCCGCATCGCGCCGCTGTCGCCCGAGATGCGCGTGGCCGGCACGGCCCTCACGGTCGAGGTGCGCCCGGGTGACAACCTGATGATCCACGTGGCGCTGGCCATCGCCCAGCCCGGCGACGTGATCGTGGTCGACGGCAAGGGCGACCTCAGCAGCGCGCTGATGGGCGAGATCATGTGCCAGCAGGCCAAGGCACTCGGCATCGCCGGCGTGGTGATCGACGGCGCGGTGCGCGACAGCGAGGCCATCCGCGAACTGGGCTTCCCGATGTACGCCGCCGGCCTCAACCCCAACGGCCCGACCAAGGGGGTGCCCGGCCGCGTCAACCATCCGGTGTCGGTCGGCGGGGTCAGCATCCACCCCGGTGACCTGATCATCGGCGACGCCGACGGCATCACCGTCATCGAGCGCGCCAAGGCCGCCAGCCTGCTGCCGCTGGCCGAGGAGAAGGTGGCCGCCGAGACGAAACGCATCGCCGACATCCGCAGCGGCCATCAGCTGCGTCCGGGCTGGCTGGACGGCGCGCTGCGCGCCGCCGGCGTGCTCAAGGCCGGGGAATCGCTGTGAGCGCGCGCCGCCCGGTCTTCCTCGTCACCGGCAGCGACCTGGCGGCCGATGCGCTGGCCCTGCTGGATGCGCATGATGTCGTCTATGCCGGTGCCAAGCCGACCGAGGCCGACCTGATCGGCCTGTGCCGCACGCACGACCCGGTGGCCATCATCGTGCGCTACGGCAAGGTCGGCGCGGCGGTGATGGATGCCGCGCCCGCGCTGCGCGTGATCTCCAAGCACGGCAGCGGCACCGACACCATCGACAAGGCCGCCGCCGCCGCCCGCGGCATCGCCGTGGTGGCCGCGGCCGGCGCCAACGCCGCCGCCGTGGCCGAGCATGCGCTGGCCCTGCTGCTGGCCTGTGCCAAATCGGTGGTGGCCCTCGATGCGCGCATGCACGCCGGCCACTGGGACAAGGCCACGCACAAGAGCGTGGAGCTGGAAGGCCGCACCGTGGGCCTGATCGGCCTGGGCGCCATCGGCCTGCGCTTCGCCCGCATGGCCGAGGCCATCGGCATGCGCGTGCTCGGCTTCGACCCCTACGCCAAGGACGTGCCGGCCGGCGTGCAGCGCGTGGACGACCTGGCCACGATCTGGCGCGAGAGCGACGCCCTCTCGCTGCACTGCCCGCTGACGGCCGACAACGCCGGCCTGATCAACGCGCAGACCCTGGCCGCCTGCAAGCCCGGCGTGATCCTCGTCAACACCGCCCGCGGCGGCCTGATCGACGAGGCCGCGCTGCTGGCCGCCGTGCGCAGCGGTCAGGTGGGCAGCGCCGGCCTGGACAGCTTCGCCGTCGAGCCGATGGAGGCCGGCCACCCCTTCCACGGCCAGCCCGGCATCACGCTCAGCCCGCACATCGGTGGCGTCACCGCCGACGCCTACGTGAAGATGGGCGTGGGGGCGGTGCGCAATGCGCTGGCCGTGCTGAACGGCTGACCGGAGCGGCACCATGGCCCAGCGTTGGACACACGCACCCGAAGGCAGCCACTGGGGCGAATTCGGCCCCGACGACCAGCTTGGCCGCATGAACCTGGTGACGCCGGCCAAGGTGCGGCAAGGCGTGGCCGAGGTGCGCGAGGGCCTCACCTTCGTGCTCAGCCTGCCGCTCGATGTGCCCGGCGGCCGGGCCATGAACCCGCGCCGCATCCCGCCGCAGCGCTACGCCGTGATCCGCGACGGCCAGAGCGCCGGCCAGCAGGGCTTCTGCTGGTCCTATCAGTCAGAAGACGCGGACCTGACCGATGTCGTCAACGACGACGTGGTGCGCTTAAGCCTGCAGTACTCCACCCAGTGGGACAGCCTGGCCCACATGGGCAGCCGCTTCGACGCCGATGGCGACGGCGTGGCCGAAGCGGTGTTCTACAACGGCTTCCGGGCCGGCGAGGAGATCCGCCCTGGCGTGGAAGACGCATCTGCCGAAGCCCGCGGCGAGCCCCATGCCCGCTACCCCGGCCCCGAGGCCGGCGCACTCGGCATCGAACGCCTGGCCGAGCATGGCGCGCAAGGCCGCGGCGTGCTGGTCGACCTGGAGCACCACCTGGGCCGCACCCGCCAGGCCGTGGGCTACGACACGCTGATGCGCATCCTGGAGGCCGACGGCGTGGTGGTGGAGGAAGGCGACATGGTGTGCCTGCACACCGGCTTTGCCGACACCCTGCTGGCCATGGACCGCCAGCCCGATGTGGCGCACCTGCACGCCACCGGCTCGGGCCTGGACGGCTGGGACAGCAAGCTGCTGAACTGGATCACCGATGTGCGCCTGTCCTGCCTGATCGCGGACAACCCGGCGGTGGAGCTGGTGGTGCCCAAGCTCACCCAGCCGCAGGCGCTGCGCCAGCCGCGGCTGCCGCTGCACGAGCACTGCCTGTTCAAGAACGGCATCCACCTGGGCGAGCTGTGGCTGCTGACGCCGCTGGCCCGCTGGCTGCGCGCGCACGCCCGCAGCCGCTTCCTGCTCACCGCGCCGCCGCTGCGGCTGCCGGGCGCGGTGGGCTCGCCGGCCACGCCGATCGCCACGGTCTGAGCGCGCCGGACACCGCACCCGACACCACGGACACCGACAACGATTCCACCGGAGACCTGCTGATGAACCGCCGCCTGACCCGTCGCCATTTGCACCGTGCTGCCGCCGCGCTGGCGCTCGGCCTTGCTGTCGCCGTGCCCGCCCACGCCGCCTGGCCCACCGACAAGCCCATCCAGCTCATCGTGCCCTACGCCCCGGGCGGCACGGCCGATGCGCTGGCCCGGCTGGTGGCCGAGCAGCTGGGCCCCAAGCTCGGCACCACGGTGATGGTGTTGAACAAGGCCGGCGCCAGCGGCACGCTGGGCGAGGCCGAGGCCGCGCGCGCCGCGGGCGACGGCTACACGCTGCTCTACACGGCCACGCCGTACTCGATCAACCCGCACCTGCAGAAGCTGCCCTACGAGGCCAAGGACCTGCAGCCGGTGACCCAGGTGGCGCTGGCGCCGATGTTCCTGGCCGTGGGCAGGGCCTCGCCCTACAGGAGCCTGGCCGAGCTGATCAAGGCCGGCAAGCAGGCGCCGGGCAAGCTCAACTTCAGCTCCGGCGGCCAGGGCACGGTGCAGTACATGGGCGCCGAACTGCTGCTTCAGGCCGTGGGCGTGAAGGCCACGCACGTGCCCTACAAGAGCGGCGGCCCGGCACTGCAGGCCATCATGGCCGGCGAGGTGGACTTCGGCATGGGCAACGTGTCGGCGCTGGCCGGCTCGGTCAAGAGCGGCCTGGTGCGGCCGCTGGCCATCACCTCGGCCACGCGCAATGCCAACCACACCGACGTGCCCACCATCGCCGAGAGCGGCGTCAAGGGCTATGAGGTCCACGAGTGGAACGGCATCTTCGCGCCGGCCGCCACGCCGCGCGAGACCGTTCAGCGCCTGAGCACCGCGCTGCGCGAGGTGCTGGAATCCACCTCGGTGAAGGCGCGCATCTACGCGCTGGGCGCGCGCACCGTGGGCTCGTCGGCCGAAGACTTCCGCCAGTTCCTGGCCAAGGAAGAAGCGCGCTGGGGCGCCACCGTCAAGGCCGCCGGCATCCGGAAGGAATGATGAATGATGGTCCTGCTGCAAGCACCTGAGGTACGCGACTGCGAGGTCTTCACCCGCATGCCCGAGCGCTTTCGCCGCAGCGGCCAACGCTCGGACTGGGCTGACGCCAACCGCGGCAGCGCGCCCACCGATTCCTTCCTGGAAGGGCCGGTGTTCGATGCGGCGGGCAATCTCTATGTCACCGACATCCCGTTCGGCCGCATCTTCCGCATCGATGCCCAGGGCGAGTGGGAGCAGGTGGCGCAGTGGGACGGCGAGCCCAATGGCGCCAAGTTCCTCAATGATCGCGAGCTGCTGGTCACCGACTACCGCAACGGCCTGATGGCGGTGGACGTGGTCAGCGGCGCCGTGCGCCCGTACCTGGACCGCCGCAACAGCGAGCGCTTCAAGGGCGTCAACGACCTGATCTTCGACAGCCGCGGCAACCTGTACTTCACCGACCAGGGCCAGACCGGCCTGCATGACCCCACCGGCCGCCTGTACCGCCTGCGTCCCGGTGGCCAGCTGGACCTGCTGCTGGCCAACGTGCCCAGCCCCAATGGCGTAGCGCTGTCACCCGACGAGCGCGTGCTGTATCTCGGCGTGACACGCGGCAACCAGGTCTGGCGCGTGCCGCTGCTGGACGATGGCAGCGTGTCCAAGGTCAGCGCCTTCTTCACGTCCTACGGCCCCAGCGGCCCCGACGGCCTGGCGGTGGACGAGACCGGCCGCGTCATCGTGGCCAACCCCGGCCTGGGCCTGGCCTGGGTGCTGAACCCCCGCGCCGAGCCCGAGCAGGTGTGGCGCAGCTGCGCCGGTGCCTCGTTCACCAACATCGCCTTCGGCGGACCCGAGCGCAAGACGCTGTACGCCACCGAGTCGGCCACCGGCACGGTGATGCGCGCCACGCTGGCGCATGCCGGCCTGCCGCTGCACCGCCCGGCCGCGTAGCCGGACCGCCCGGTCGCCGGCAACGGCGCCCACTGACGACACACCCTGACGACCATGAACCCCACCCCCAGATCCCTGGCCGCCCTGGCGCTGTGCACCGCCTCTCTGACCCTGGTCGCCACGCCCTCTGTCGCACAGTCTTCCAGTTATCCTCAGCAGCCGGTCAAGCTGATGGTGGGCTTTGCCGCCGGCGGCCCGTCGGACCTGGTGGCCCGCGCGTTCGCCGACCAACTGGGCAAGGCCGCCGGCCAGACCGTGATCGTCGAGAACAAGCCCGGCGCCAATGCGGTGCTGGCCACCGAGGCCGTGGCCGCCGCCAGGCCCGACGGGCTCACGCTGCTGGCCGCGGCCACCAACCACACGATGATCCCGGCGCTGTACGGCAGCCGCATCAAGTTCGACGCGATGAAGTCGTTCACGCCCGTCTGCACGCTGGCCAGCAGCGCGACGGTGCTGGTGGTGGGGCCATCGCTGCCGGTGAAGACGGTGGCGCAGTTCCTGGAACGCGCCAAGGCCAGGCCGGGCAGCCTGAGCTATGCCACGCCGGGCCAGGGCAGTTCTCCGCACCTGGCCACCGAGCAGTTCCGCAAGCTCACCGGCCTGAGCCTGGTGCATGTGCCGTACAAGGGTGCGGCACCGGCCGTCACCGATCTGCTGGGCGGCCAGGTGGATCTGTCCTTCGCCACGCTGGGCTCGGTGCTGCCGCACCTGAAGTCGGGCAAGCTCACCGCGCTGGCCGTGGCCGCGCGCCAGCGCTCGGCCCTGCTGCCCCACGTGCCCACCTTCGACGAGGCCGGCGTCAAGGGCTATGTGGTCGACACCTGGTATGGTCTGTTGGCTCCGGCCGGCACACCGGCCGAGGCCCTGCGCGTGCTGACCCGTGAAGCCGGCGAGTTCGCCCGCTCACCCGCCATGCGCGAGCGCCTGGCGAACACCGGCCTGGAGCCTCAGGCCCAGTGCGGAGAACCCTTCGCCGCACAGCTCGCCCGTGAACTGGACGCCCATGCGCGCCTGGCGGCTGACCTCAACCTCAAGGCCGAGTGAGCACCCCCATGACGTCGCTGAACCGTCGCCGGCTGTGCGTTCATCTGCCGGCCCTGGGCCTGGGCGGCCTGCTGCTGCAGCAGCCGCTGGCGCTGCGGGCGCAAGGCAGCACCGGTGATCGCCCGATCAAGCTGATCGTGCCCTTCCCGCCCGGTGGCAACGTCGACCTGAGCGCCCGCATCCTGGCCCCTGAACTGGCGCGTGAGCTGGGCCAGCCGGTGATGGTGGACAACAAGGCCGGCGCCGGCGGCACGCTGGGCCTGGATGCGGTGGCCAAGGCGGCACCCGACGGGCTGACGCTGGGCATCGCCTCGCCGATCAACCATCTGGCCGCGCCCTCGCTGTACCCGCGCCTGCCCTATGACCCGGTCAAGGACTTCACGCCGGTCGGCCTGATCGCCAGCGTGCCGATGGTGCTGGTCGTCGGTGCCGGATCACCGGTGCGCAGCGTGGCCGAGCTGCTGGCGCTGGCCCGCAGCCGCAAGGGCGCGATGACGATGGCCTCGGCCGGGGGCGGCAGTGGCAACCACATCGTCGGCGAGCTGTTCCAGGACGCCACTGGCGTGCAGCTGACCCACGTGCCCTACAAGGGCAGCGCGCCGGCCAACACCGATCTGGCCGGCGGCCATGTGGACCTGCACGTCGACCAGCTGTCGTCGGTGCTGCCCCTCATCCACGGCGGCAGGCTGCGGCCGCTGGCCGTCACCACCGCCCGGCGCGCGGCCCTGCTGCCGGAGGTGCCGACACTGGCCGAAGCCGGCGTGCCCGGCTTCGACGCCTCGACCACGCTGGGCCTGGTGCTGCCGGGCCAGGCCACGCCCGAACTGGCCGCGCGCCTGAACCAGGCGCTGGGCCGCGTGCTGGCCCGCCCGGCCGTCAAGGAGCAATTCGCCCGTCTGGGCGCCGAGGTGCGGCCCGGCAGCCCGACCGACTATGCTGCCTTCATCCGCAGCGAGATCGCCCGCACCGCGCGCATCGTGCGCTCGGCCCGGATCACGCTCGACTGACGCCGGCACAGCCCACACCCCGCCCCACCGATGGCCTTCATCGACAGCCACTGCCACGTCATCGCCCCGCTGGACCTGGCGCCGATGGCGCCGCAGCGCACCTACACGCCGGAGCCAGCGGACATCACCCAGTGGCGCGACACCCTGGCACCGCTGGGCGTGAGCCACGGCGTGCTCGTCCAGCCCAGCGTCTACGGCACGGACCACCGCGTGCTGCTGGCCGCACTGGCCCAGGCACAGGCGCTGGCACCGCTCACCCTGGCCGGCATCGCCGCGGTCGACGCCGACGTGGGCGATGCCGAGCTCGACCGCCTGCAGGCGGCCGGCGTGCGCGGCATCCGCCTGTCGCACTTCGAACCCGGCGACCCGCGCGACCGCGGCGGCTTCGTGCGCTGGCCGGCCTTCGAGGCGCTGGAGCCCCGCCTGGCCGAGCGCGGCCTGCACCTGCAGCTGTTCACCGACAGCCGGCTGCTGCCCGGCCTGGCGCCGCGCCTGCAGCGCAGCCGCGTGCCGGTGGTGATCGACCACATGGGCCGCGCCCCGGCCGCGCTCGGCGCGCGCCACGCCGGCCTGCGCACCCTGGCCGCGCTGATGCGCGACGCGCCGGTCTGGGTCAAGCTCTCGGGCATCGCCAACATCTCGGATGCGGGTCCTGATCATGCCGACGCCCGCGCCGTGCACGAGGCCCTGCTGGCGGCCGCGCCCGAGCGCCTGCTGTGGGGATCGGACTGGCCACACACCCGACCCGGCGGCGTGAAGCCGTCGACCGCCGCGCTGATGGACCTGTTCATCGCCTGGACCCCGGCGGCCCTGCGGGCGCGCATCGGCTGGGACAACGGGCGCGCGCTGTTCGGGTTCTGAGCGCGCCAAGGCGCAGCAGCTCAGGCCACGAAAGGTGCCAGCGCCTGCGGCGACAGATGCAGCTCCTCACGCCGTGCGAAGGCCTGCAGCAGATGCTCGACCGTGACCCTCACCCGTGGCGCCAGCAACGCACGGTGCGGGTACTGCAGCGTCATCTCGTAATCGCCGGCCTCATGGCTGTCGGTCAGCAGCAGGCGCAGGCGGCCGGCACGCAGATGCGACCAGACCTGGTGCGCACCGACCTGGGCCACGCCCGCGCCATCGACGGCCGCCTGCGTCAGCGCCTCCGGCGCGGACAGCGTCATGCGCGCCGAGCCGAGATCCAGACTGCGGATGCTGCCGTCCGCGGCCCGGAAGTTCCACGGCGAGACACGGCCGCCGAGAAAGCGCCGGGCCAGCAGCGGATGGCGCGCCAGCGCCTGCACCGTGCGCGGCACGCCGTGGCGGGCCAGGTGCTCCGGCGAGGCCACCAGCACCAGCCGCAGCTGGCACACCCGCCGCACCACCAGCGAGGAGTCGCTGATGTCGCCGCCGCGCAGCGCGATGTCGTAGCGCTCCTGCACGAGATCCACCAGGCGGTCGTCGAAGTCGACATCCACCGCCAGCCCCGGATAGCGCACCAGCAGTCCGTTCAGTTCGGGCATCAGCTGATCGCGCCCGAAACCCGCGCTGCTGGAGATCCGGACACGTCCGGTGGGTGCGGCGCGGCCGGCGGTCAGCCCCTCGGTGGCCTGTTGCAACGCCTCCAGCCCGATGCGCACCTGGCGCAGGAAGACCTCGCCCTCCTCGGTCAGGCCGAGGGATCGGGTCGTGCGGTTCATCAGGCGCACGCCGAGCGCGCCCTCCAGACCGGCGATGTTCTTGCTGACGGCCGCCGGCGAGATGCCGAGCGCGCGCGCGGCCGCGGCAAAGCTGCCGGCATCGGCCGCCTGCACGAAGGACAGCATCGCGCGCACGCGCTGGGGAGATTCCATCGGATGAAAGCGCACACGCGCAAGGCCGGGCCCATCCCGGACGACCTCGCGATTTTCAACCTGGATTCATGAGTGCATCAACCGTTGATGCGCTTCACTTCTTGAATCGAGGTTTCCAGAATGGCCGCATTCTCCTCATTCCGGTCATCATCATGCGCACCCTCATCCTCGTCTCCCACCCCGACATCGAACGCTCCGTCGTCACCCGCCACCTGCTGCAGGCGGCACGACAGGCACCGGACACCACCGTGCGCCATCTGGAGGCGCTGTACGGCCACGACGAGCACCGCATCGACGTCGCCGCCGAGCAGGCCGCCTACGCCGGGGTGGAGCGGGTGATCTGTGTCTTCCCGATCCACTGGTTCAACCTCACGCCGATGCTCAAGGCCTATCTGAACCGGGTGTGGACCTGGGGCTGGTCACACGGCCCGGGCGGCCAGGCCCTGCGCGGCAAGACGATGCAGCTGGTGGTCAGCGCCGGCGCCACCGCCCACACCTACTCGCCCCAGGGCGTGATCCACGCGACGATGGACGAGGTACTGGCACCGATGAAGGCCAGCGCCCTGTACGTCGGCATGGACTACGCGGCACCGCTGGCCTTCTACGGCTGCGTGGATGTGGCTGCGGCGCAGCTGGACGCGATCGCCCACGACTTCCGCGCGCTGTTGGCCGACTGAACGCCGAAGGATGCGCCCATCCCCTCGCACGGCGCGCAGGACGCGCCGCCACGTCCTGCGACAGGCCGCTGGCTGGACGGCGCTCGGTCTGCTCGGACACCCCCCGAGGACCGACGCCTCTTCGACCATGCCCCCCAGCGCGACACCGACGGTACCGTGCACACGGTCGATGCCGGCACCGCGCCGGTGCAGCGCGAGTTGCACGACGTGAGGTGCCGGAGGCCCATGCCTGGTGAGCCTGGCGCGGACGAGCGATCTCAGCGCGGAAAGCTGTCCCGCACGAACGTCTCGACATCGTCCCAGGTCGGACCGCGGCCCTCGCTGCGCGTCTCCTGCCCCTGGCTGGACGTGCGCGTGACGGCACCGGAGGCGCCGAGGATGGTCGTCAGGTCATGCACGGCCGTCGGCACGTAGGTGTAGCGCACCACGCTGCCCTGGGCCCGCGCGGCGTCGTAGACCCCTTCGCTCTGGTTGTAGGGCAGCAGGGGATCGGCGCCGCCGTGCATCACCCACATCGGCACGGCGCGGCCGGTGATGTAGGTGATGGGGTTGGCGGCACGGGTCTCGGCCGGGCAGTCCTGGATGCTGGCCAGGGCAGGATTGGCGTCCGGGAAGGCCGTAGGCACCGGCTCACCGGGGCACTGGATCAGCAGCCCTTCGGGCGAGGACTTGCCATCGTGGGGGTACGCGAAGCCTTTGGGCAGCGTGTGGGCCGCGGCGAAGCTGTCCATCGACAGGAAATCCGTCGGCGGGTAGAACGGCACGGCCACCTGCACCGCGCTCGACGTGCCGTTGGCCACCGTCTCGCCTGGCAGCTGCGCAATGCCACTGGTGGCTGCCGCGAAGGCGGTCGCCCAGCCACCGGACGAATCCCCCATGAAGGCGAATCGATCCGGATCGATGTTGTAGGTGGCCGCGTTCTCGCGCAGCCAGCGAATGGCCGCACGCACGTCATGCCCCTGGGCCGGAAAGCGCGCGTCCAGGCTGGAACGGATGCTGATCGTGGCCACGGCGAAGCCCCGCGCGGTGAACTCCTGCACCGCCATGCTGGCCATCGGGGCATCCTTGCTGGCATTGCTCAGCCAGGCCGATCCCGCATGCCAGATGACCAGGGGCAGGGCCTTGCCGTCACCGGTCTGCGGCAGGTGCAGGTCCAGCAGATTGCCGGGACGCGACGGACCATAGGCCAGGTTCTCGACCATGCGGACCTGGTAGTACGAGCGTGCGGACGGCGTGGTGTCATCGTCGCCGCCGCCGCAGGCGCCCAGCAGGGTCGCCAGCGCGACAGCGCAGGCCAGCGCGCCACGCCGCAGACGATGACGGCCAGGGTGCGCGGGTGCGTTCAGGCTGGAGGTTGGGCGGATGTCTGGAGTGCGCATGGAGGTCTCCTCGTACAGGCACGGGTGGAAGGGAGTGGATCGGCCGCGCTCTTCCTGTCGCTGGCCGAAGTCTCCGGAACAGGCCCGTGGCACGGCCGGCAGACCGCACCTCGGACCGGGCGGATCAGCCGCTGAAGCTGCGTACCAGCACCAGCGAGATCGAGGGCACCGCCAGCAGCAGGACGATGCGCAGCAGGTCGCTGGCCAGGAAGGGCATCACGCCCTTGAAGGTCTCGACCAGCGGCACGTCCTTGGCCAGGCGGTTGATGATGAAGACGTTCATTCCCACCGGCGGATGGACGAGACCGATCTCGACCACCATCAGCGCCAGGATGCCGAACCAGATGCTCTTGTCGCTCGCCGTCAGGCCGTGGAACTCCAGGCCCATGACCACCGGATAGAAGATCGGGATGGTCAGCAGGATCATCGCCAGCGAGTCCATCACGCAACCCAGCAGGATGTAGATGACCAGGATCGCGACCATCACCACCATGGGCGTCAGGCCGCTGGCCTGCACCCAGGCGGCGAGTTCCACCGGCATCTGGCTGAGCGCGAGTGCGGTGTTGAGCATGTCGGCGCCCAGCAGCACGAGGAAGATCATCGCGGTGGCCTGGGCCGTGCCCAGCGCGCTCTCGACGATGCCTTTCAGGCGCATGCCGCCGGTGGCCACGGCCAGCACGCCACAGGCCGCCGCACCGATGGCCGCGGCCTCGGTCGGGTTGGCCCAGCCGCCGTAGATGCCCACGATCACCACCAGGAACACACCCAGCACAGGCGCCACCTGGGCCAGGGCCTTCAGCCGTTCGGGCCAGGGCACGACGGGGCCGGCCGGGCCGGCCTCGGGCTTCAGCCGCACGATGATCCGCACCACGATCATGTAGCCGACCATCGCGATCAGCCCGGGCAGCACCGCGGCCATGAACAGCTTGCCGATCGACTCCTGCGTCAGGATCGCGTAGATCACCAGCGGCACCGACGGCGGGATCATGATGCCCAGCGTGCCGCCGGCCGCCAGTGCGCCTGTAGCCAGGCTGCCGGCGTAGCCATAACGGCGCAGTTCAGGCAGCGCCACCTGGCCCATCGTCGCCGCGGTGGCCAGCGACGATCCGCAGATCGCGCCGAAGCCGGCGCAGGCACCGATCGAGGCCATCGCGATGCCGCCCCGCAGATGGCCCATGAAGGCCGCGACGAAGCGGAACAGCGCCTGGCTGAGCCCGCCGTGCGTCGCGAACTGGCCCATCAGCAGGAACATCGGGATGACGATGAGGTCGTAGTTCGACAGCCGCGCCCAGGCCACGTGCTTCCAGGTGCTCAGCAGCGGTGCCCATTCGGCGCCCGAGAGCAGGAAGTGGCCGCCCGAACCCATGGCGAACATCGCGATGCCGATGGGCACGCGCAACGCCAGCAAGGCCATCAGGCAGACGAAGATCAGCGAACCCGCCGCGATGCCGCTCATCGGACCGCTCCCGTCATCACGGTGTCCGGGGACCGCAGATGCACACCCACCATGTAGAGCCCGGCCATCGCCATCAGCACCAGACCGGGCAGCATCAGCATCTGCGCCAGCCACACCGGCCAGCCCAGGATGACGCTGGTCTCGCCGGATTCGCGCATGTCGAGCGCGCCGACCGCACTGCGCCAGGCCAGCACCGCACCGACCAGGCCGAAAAGCAGCGAGCCGGCCGCATCCATCCATGCGCGGGCGCGGTCACTGCAACGGGCAGTGAAGAAGTCGACCTTCACGTCACCGCCCACCAGATGGCAGTAGGCGAAGAAGCAGGCGGTGGCGAAGGCCGCACACATCTGCAGCATCTCGACATCGCCCGGCACCGGGGCCGAGGCGAGCTTGCGGCCGACGATGCTGACGATGCTCATCACCACCAGCGCGACGAAGACCAGGCCGCCGACCATCGACAGTGCCTTGGACAAGGCCAGCAGCAGCCGGCCGGTGGGGCCGAAGCCCGGAGGGGCGCCGCTCGTGGCCGCGCCTGGAATCGGTTCTTGCATGGGAATGGCTCCGCCTGACGCGGCCGCACAGGGGCAGCTCGCGCTCAGGCCGGGGAAAGAAGGGATCCCACCACCCGAAACCCATCGCCGGGGGGGAAGGAACGGTGGCCGCCAGCGCCGTCAGCGGCGATCCGCGATCCGCGATCCGCGAGCCGTGCGCGCACGGACCCGGCGGATGGCCGCCACGGCGGCGGACTCAGCGGAGAGCGGCCGCGTGCTGCTGGATCAGTTCACGGGCGGCCTGCAGCAGTTGCTGGCCATGGGCACCCTTGCCGTTGACTTCGCTGATCCAGCCCTCGTGCACCGGCACGGCGGCCTTCTTCCAGGCCTCGATCTCGGACTTGGGGATGACGTTGACCGGGTTGCCGCCGATCAGCTTCTTGCCCGCGGCATCAGCGGCGAGGAAGACCTTGCCGATCTGGCCCGACAGGGCCTGGCCACTGTTGGCATCGATGACCTTCCTCAGGTCGACCGGCAGCCCTTCGTACTTCGCCTTGTTCATCACGAACATGAAGGTCGAGGTGTAGAGCGCCGGCTCGGACGGATCGGTCTCGGAGTGGTACTTGACGATCTCCTGGATCTTGACGGAAGGCACCACCTCGTAGGGCACGACGGCCCCGTCGATCACGCCCTTGCCCAGCGCCTCGCTGACCTGGGGTACCGGCATGGCCACCGGCGTGGCGCCGAGCGCGGCCAGCAGGCGGGTGGTCTGGCGCGTGGGCGCGCGCAGCTTCACGCCCTTGAGATCGGCCATGGTCCTGACCGGCTTGTCGCGCATGTGGAAGACACCGTCGCCATGGACGTGGAAAGCGATCGGGTGCACCGCGGCGTACTCGCGGGCCGCATGCTTCTGGGTGTAGTCCCACAGCGCCTTCGAGGTGGCCTCGGGGCTCTGCATCATGAACGGCAGCTCGAAGACCTCGGTCAGCGGAAAGCGGCCGGCGGTGTAGCCGGTCAGCGTCCAGACCACGTCGGCCACGCCGTCCTTGACCTGGTCGAACAACTGGCCCGGCGTGCCGCCCAACTGCATCGACGGGTAGATCTGGCACTTCAGCCGGTTGCCCGACTCTCGCGCGATCTTGTCGCACCAGGGCTGGATGAACTGCTGGTGGGCGGCCGAGCCGGCCGGCAGGAAGTGGTGCACCTTGAGCGTGACGCTCTCCTGAGCCTGTGCGGAGCAGGCCGCGATGGCCCCCAGACAGACCAGGGCGCGGGCGAAGGGCAGTACGTTCATGATGTGGATCCTCTGACTTCAGGTCCCTCGGCGGCTCACCGCTCCGGGATGGGCGCATTGCATCCGAGCAGGGACGGCGTCGTCTTTCAGCATCCGATCACCCTGTCATGTGCCGATCACCGACCAGGGTTTCCCAGGAGACCTGGATCTCACTAGCTGCTATGCCGACAGCACACATGCCGAACAGGCGGTGACGACCTAGACTTTGCTGGCGTGTAAAGCGCGCCTCCTACCGCACACCCGTCGATGTCATCCCGCTCTTCCGGTCCGACCCGGACACCCCCCGGTCCACTGCACCCGCTGCTTTGTGCGGAGGATGTCCGCCACTGGCAGGGCCTGCCCGTCGAATGGCTCGCCGTCGAGCCCCACGTCACGACGGGAAACTCATGCATTGACCGGAGAGTGCTGGTCACGATCGAGACCGGCGGCTCACTGGCCCGCTTCTGCCACCGTGGCCGCACCGGCGAGTGGAATCTGACGGCTGGATCCACCGGCTACTTCGCCTCTGGCACCCACCTGTACGCCCAGCAATGGCAATGGAGCCGTGCCCGCCGGGTTGAACTGACCCTCGACTCGGCGGAGCTTCTGTGGCCGGAGCTGGCCGAGGGCCCACACGGTGCAGCGCACTGGTCGACCGACATCGAGTTCCACGACGACGCGCTGTCGGCGGTCATGCAGCGGATGGCCCGTGAGATCGCGGCCGGTTGCCCCAACGGGGCCTTGTACGCCCAATCACTCTCCCTGGGCGTCGTGATGCACCTGCGCCAGCGTTCGACGCAGACCCATCAGCGCGAACGTGGCCAGCTCTCGACCGCCAGCCTGGATCGGGTGACGGACTACATCCTCGCCCACCTGGGCGAGGATCTGCGACTGGACGACCTGGCCGCCATCGCGGGGTACAGCACACCGCAGTTCACGCGTCTGTTCCGTCGAAGCACCGGCTGTTCACCATTGCAGTTCGTGCAGCAACAGCGACAGATCCAGGCTCTGGCACTGCTGAAGCAGACCGGCCTGTCACTGGCCATGGTGGCCGAACAGGTCGGCTACTCCAGCCAGAGCCACATGAGTGTGGCCTTTGCACGGACGGGTGCACCGTCGCCCGGAATGGTCCGTCGAGAGGCCCGCGGACGGACACCGGGCTGATTGGCGACAACACGCATCACGGACCCGGCGACGGCCTGGGCCCGAATCCAGGCTGAATGGCGCGTCAACCCAGGCGACGCGTCTGCGCCTCTCCGGCGGCGGCGATATGCGCGATCAAGTCTGCGGCAATGGAATCCGGTGGCGACGCCTCGCGGAAGATGACGGCGATGTCACGCTTGAACTCAGGTGCATCGACTGGCAGGGCCCGCAAGCGACCCTTCAGGATCTCGGCCGTGACCGCGTGTTCAGGCAGCAGGGCGAGGTGTTCGCTCGACTGCAGCAGCCCCTTGGTGAAATCGATCGAACCACACTCGACCAGGTCCTGCGGTGGCTGTACGCCAGCCTGCGTCATCAGCCGCTCCAGCAGCGTGTGCTGTGCCCAACCGACGATCGGGCAAACCCAGGGACACCGGGCCAGATCCGCCCAGCCAACCCGCACCTGGTCGAACAGAGGATGCGATGGCCTTGCGAGCACACGCAGCCGGTCACGAAACAGCACTCGCTGCTTCAGACCATCGAGAAAGATGTCATAGAACTCGGTCTGCCCCACGATGACATCGAGCTCACAGCGCAGCAGCCCGAGCAGCAGTTCGATCTGCACCTTCTCGATCACCCGGATGCGGATCGCCGGATGGCGTTCGCGCCAGGCGGCCACGGCCTGCGGCATCACGCCGCTGGCAATGCTGGGCAGGGTGCCCACGGTGAGCGTGCCCGGTCCGTCCGCGCCCTGCGCCCGCGAGTGCGCAAGCCGCGTCTCATCGCGAATCAGGCGAGCATGGGAATAGAACAGCTCACCCATCGCGGTGGGCTTCACGCCGAGAGCACTGCGATGCAGCAGTCGAACGCCCAGTCCGGCCTCGAGCCGATCCATGGACTTCGACAGTGCAGGTTGCGAAATGCCCAGGAGGCGGGCAGCCTTGATCAGACTGCCCTCCTCGATCACGGTCGCCAGATAGAGCAGCTTGCGCGGATCGGCGCCAAGCGCCTCGGTGTGAAGGAGCGTCTTGCGCCCGGTACCCTGGATGGACACGAACGGATCGGTCGGTTGCGAGCCCCAGCCCTCGTCGCGCACATGTAATGCCTGAGGAAGGAAAGACTCGAAGAAGAACAGACCGATGGTAGTTCGCTTCGCAGTGCGCGCTCAGGCAAATCGATTGCTCAGCCTGCCGATGCCCCCCACCTCGATCACCACCTCGTCGTCAGCCTTCAGGAACCGCGGCGGCGTGAAGCCGATGCCCACGCCCGCCGGCGTGCCCGTGGCAATCACATCGCCGGGCTTGAGCGCCAGGCCCGCCGAGATCGTGGCGATCAGGGTCGGGATGTCGAAGATCAGGTCGCGGGTGCTGGCCTGCTGACGCAATTCACCGTTGACATGGCAGGTGATGTCGAGATTCGCGCCGTCGATCTCGTCAGCGGTCACGATCCACGGCCCCATCGGGCAGAACGTGTCGAGCGCCTTGCCGAGGAACCACTGCTTGTGGTTCTTCTGGCGGTCACGCGCGGTCACGTCGTTGACGATGGTGTAGCCGAAGACGTGCTTCATCGCATCGGCCGCGGCGATGTCGCGCCCGCCCTGGCCGATGATCACCGCCAGTTCGGCCTCGTAGTCCACGGCCTGTGTGGCCGTGGGGTGCAGGTCCACCGTCTCACCGTCGGCGATCACGGTGCTCGGCGGCTTGCTGAAGACCGCCGGAAATTCGTCGATCTCCTGGCCCTTGACGGCGCCGGCCTCGAAGCCGCTGCCGGAGAACTCCTTGGCATGCGCCCGGTAGTTCTTGCCCACGCAGATGATGTTGCGGTGGGGCACCAGCGGCGCCAGAAGCTTGATCTTGTCCAGTGCGACAGCCTCACCGGCGGTCGCCGTGGCAGCACCCGGGTGCGCCAGACGGGCCTCGATGAATGCGGCGGTGTCGTCGTTCGACAGGGCCAGGGGCGTCACGACGCCACGCAGGATGTCGACCTGGCCCAGGCGCGTGCGCTGGCCATCAAAGAATCGTGCGATCTTCATGTGTCGGATCTCGTTGAAGTCAGAAGCGCGGCAGCACCATGTAGAAGATTTCCACCGGCTCGAGCGCGGTCAGGCCCACCGGGCCTTCGTTGGCGCAGAACTCCAACGCCGACCGCGGCCCCAGTTCCTGCCCCTCGACCAGCAGTCGCCCCTTGGCCACGAACAGGATCTGGATCGAGTCCTCCTGCCCGGCGGAATAGATGGCTTCGGCCTCGATGCGCACGAAGCCCAGTCGTGCATTGCGCTCGGTGAAGCTGCCCAGCGGCTTGACCGAGACACCCGCCTCGGCGGTCGGCAGCCAGGCGTAGTTCGCGGGGTTCATCACCACCAGGTCGTCGTAGCGCGGCGACGCGAAACCCACGCGCCGCCCGGTGGCCTGCTCGAAGCAGGCCTCGGAGCCGTCCTGCACCTGAGGTTGGCCTGCGTTGTCGGTGTAGTGGAAGAAGCCGGCCTTGAATTCGCCCCTCTTCTTGAGCGCATCGTTCGCCGCCTCACGGCGCTTGACGCTGAGAAAGCCGTTGCCGCTGGCACCACCGAACTGGCAGACCATCATCTCCAGCCCTTCGGGGCGCGCCTGCGGGCCGTAGTGGACGCTCTCCGGGAAGTAGGCGACCCAGCCTTCGGGCAGCACCTTGTTTTCGCCGTAAGGGTAATTGCCCTTCAGCACGAAGCGCACCTGATCGAAGTTGTGACGGTGGCGTGGCGTGGCCCAGCCACCCTCTCCGGTGCGACCGACGTTCAGCAGATAGTTGTTGGGCGAATCGTCCTCACCGGTCAGCAGAAATTTCTGCTCCAGGGCGGTGTCAACCTTGAAGTGCAACACCTTGAGTTTGCCGTTGCCCCCGTTTGAGCAACTCCGCCTCGACGATTTCCATATAGACCTCGCGCGGGGTCCGGAAGTCGAGGATCTTGCGC
>NZ_JBBUTF010000027.1:0-65895 GCF_038066575.1 Pseudaquabacterium rugosum
AGCAGCTCGGGCAGCATCGGCGCGTCGCCAATCGCATTGCTCGTCACTTCAACTGCGCGGATCTCCAGCGTCTGCGCGTCGATGCCCAGGTGCACCTTGCGCCACTCGCGGCGGTATTCGGCGCCATGCTTCTTGCGCTTCCATTCGCCCTCACCGAGGAACTTGACCCCCGTGCTGTCGACCAGCAGCTGCAAGGGCTCGGCGCTCGGACGGTAGCTCAGCTGGGTCTGCAGCGTCTTCTGGCGTCGGCACACCGTGCTGTAGTCAGGTACCGGCCAGTCCAGCCCCGCCAGCCGCAGCAGGCTCTCCACCAGCCCCAACGTCTGACGCAACGCCTGCCCGAACAGGCACTTGATGCTCAGGCAGAACTGGATCGCCGCGTCCGAAAAGGTCTGGCTGCGACCGCGCTTGCCCGACGGCGCAGCCAGCCACTGCATGTCCCGGTCCAGCCACATCGTCAACGCCCCCCGCGCCTTCAGCGCCGCGTTGTAGACCTTCCAGTTCGTCGTGCGGTACTTCGTCCGCTTCTTCTTCGCTTCGCTCACAGCTTCAGTCTACGAGCACGCGGCCGCTCGCTTTGTGCAACAGAGCCCCCGGACACAGCCCCAGCCAGGACGCGAAGTGCTTGTCGGTCGGGAATCGGCTCATGTCCGCGCCGATCTCGCTGACGACCACCAGCGCGGTCGTCACGTCGATGCCGTCGATGCGCGTGAGGTCCACGCCGCACATCTGGAACAGGCGGGTGCGCAGGTCGAACTTCGGCGCGTTACGCGCCTTGCTGCGCTTCTTGCCCTTGTCGGGCTCGATCTCGGTGATGTGCAGTCGCTGCAGTTGCGCCTCGATTTCCTCGTCGCACTCCTGAAGCTGCTGGCCGCAGAAGTCGAATGCGTCCAACGTCGAGCGCTGGCGAGCGAGGGCGCGCAGCACGCACACCTGGTCGTCCGGCCGGAACGCGCCACGCAGCAGGCCGTAGCTCATCAACTGCTGCAGCCATTGGCAGTCGAGCACATCGCTCTTGCGGCCCGAGACGTTCTTGACGTGTCGGGCATTGACCAGCAGCACATTGAAGCCCCGCGCGTCGAGCAACTCGAACAGCGGGATCCAGTACACCCCGGTCGATTCCATCGCCACGGTGTCCACACCGCAGGTCTGCAGCCAGTCGGCCAGGCGGTGCAGATCCGCGGTGAACGAGGCGAACTCGCGCACCGGCTGGTCGTCGCGGTCAGCGGGCACAGCCACGTAGTGACTGGCGCTGCCGATGTCGATACCGGCCGCGTTCGGGTGGGTCAACTCCAACCCCTTGCGGCTCAAACTGCGATTGCGTGCGGCCACGGCGTCCTCCATCATGCGAAATGGAAAGTGGCGCCGGATCGGGCTCGTCGTCGTGATCACTCTCTCAAACGGGATGCTGCCTGGCTGGCTGCACACCAGCCAAACGGCTCACCAATGTCGATGCCGCAGCCCAAGACCACGCTAACCCGCGGGCAGTGCGCACCATTGCCGTATCGGTCTTCCCCGGCGCCACGTTCTACCTTGCCACGCTCGCCTCGCTGGTGCCAGGAGTTTCTTCGGGACGATTTGCGGGCGGGGCGGGCCGATTGGGTCGCTAACCCTTCTACAGGGACTCCGTTAGGCCGTACAAAGTGAATGTCGTTGCACTACACGAAGCACAAGACCTCCCACGCGACTTGGACGTCGTTTGCCTCACCTTCACCCCGAAGGAGACACACGTCGATCTTCAGTCGCAAGCTACAGGTCGCATCTGGCGAGTCCGCTTCCTCGGTGCTGAAGGTCATAGAGTTCTTGATGAAGGTGATCTTCTGGAGTATTGGCCCGCCTGCTCAACTCAAAACGGAAGCATATTCAGAATTCAGGCAGGAGGCTGGTTCGAGCAAGAGTCGCAGCGCGAAGGATTTCTGAAGCGCGACACGCAGCCAGGAATGCCCGAGTACTTCATAACTGGAGAGAACGCCTGTGTAAGCGTCTTCTCCCACGTTCCTCCCGAACTATTCGAGATCGCGCAATCAGAGGTAGGCAGCCATTGCAGCCAAGTGCCCAGTGCGGCCTAACTGTTGGGTCCCATGTGATCATTGGCCCACTCGCAGCTGGCCGCTGTACCGAGCAAGACAGGTCATGGGCGAGGTGTTGAGCAACGGGCAACAGAGGTCGACGACATGAGCCAGATCCACCCGCAGGCACGCACGACGCCGCGTGTACGAGCCGAGATCCAGGCGTCCACGGACAGCCCGGCAGAGTTGGCCCGCCGGTACAACATCTCCGAGCCGACCGCGGCGAAGTGGCAGGGGCGAGACAGCGTGCAAGACTGCAGTCATCGGCCTCACAAGCTCAGCACGACCCTCAGCGAGGCGCAGGAAGCCATCGTGGTGGAGTTGCGTCGACTGCTGCTGTTGCCCCTGGACGACCTGCTGGTGGTCACGCGCGAGTTCGTCAACGCGCAGGCCTCACGCTCGGCGCTGGACCGCTGCCTGCGCCGCCACGGGGTGAACAACCTGCGCGAGTTGCAGGCGGCTGCGAGCGGGCAGCCGGCCCAGACCGCCGCGCCCAAGCGCTTCAAGGACTACGTGCCCGGCTTCGTGCACGTGGACATCAAGTACCTGCCGCAGATGCCCGACGAGACCGCGCGGCGCTATCTGTACGTGGGCATTGACCGCGCCACGCGCTGGGTGTTCGTGCGCATCTACGCGGACATGGAAACCACCAGTGCGGTGGACTTCGTCAACCGCCTGCACGAGGCGGCGCCCATGCGCATCGACAAGCTCTTGACGGACAACGGAGCGTGCTTCACCGACCGTTTCCAGCGCAAATCCAGGACCCCCAGCGGTAAGCACCACTTCGACGTTCGCTGCCGCGCCCTGGGCATCGAGCACCGTCTGTGTCCGCCCAAGCATCCCCAGACCAACGGCCTGGTCGAGCGCTTCAACGCTCGCATTGCCGAGGTCGTCGCACAGACCCGATTCCGCAGCGCCGCTGAGCTGGAGCAGACCCTGCTGCAGTACGTCAAGGTCTACAACACCCGCATCCCGCAGCGCGCTCTGGACCATCTCACGCCACTCCATGCCCTCAAGTCCTGGCGCGCCAAGTCACCCGACTTGTTCAAGAAGCGGCCAAAGGATCTCACGGGTCTCGACACCTAACCCTTCTACAGGGACTCCCCTCCGCGTCAACGGCTTGAAAAGCTGAGTTTGACGGCCACGCACCGGCACCGACTTCCCGTTCGCAATCCCGAGCGCCACGATGGCACCGACAAGGAACAGACTGCACATCTACAGGCGGGCTTGTTTCGGCGCTCAAGGCCGAGGCCCCAGATACGAACCGCTCAGCAGGGCTCCATTCGCTCAACGGGCACAAGGCCCATGCGAGTGATCGAGCTTGCCTGCTGCCGGTCTGACCTGTGGTGACGATCTGCGCTCGCGTCTGCGTGTGGGAAGAGGGGGATGTCTGTCAGGTGGCGGGTCGCGGGCTCAGGTCACAGCGTGGCGACGGTGCCTCGGCATGTGGTCAAGCCGTCGGTCGACGAGCGCTCCGGGTCCGGTGCGCGCAGCAGCGCCCGACCCGCGCCCATCCCGTACACAATGCGCCGCACACACCTCAACGTATTTTTGGAAGGAACGTGCCATGGCCAAAGGCGAGCAGCGCAGCAACAAGATGGTGAAGAAGCCCAAGAAGGACACCAGCGCACCCAAGGATTCGTCATCCGTTTCCACGCGGCCGACGGCGCCGATGACCGCCGTCATGCCCAAAGGCAAGCTGAAGAACAAGTGAACCGGTCGGTCGACCGGCGGTCACGCAAACGCCTGATCCGCGTGGGTGGTTCCGCTACAACAGCGGGATCGCGCGGGTGAGTCCGCACAATCCGGATGTCATGGTTCGGAGTGTTCGCGTGGCTTGGTTTCTTCTGTTCGTTGCAGGCGTGCTGGAGGTGGGCTGGGCCGTCGGCCTCAAGTACACGGATGGCTTCACGCGGCCTGTGCCCACGGCGCTCACCGTGGGTGCCATGGTGGCCAGCCTCGGCCTGCTCGGGCTGGCCATGAAGGCGATTCCGCTCGGCACCGCCTATGCCCTGTGGGTGGGCATCGGCACGGTGGGCACCGCGATCCTGGGGATGGTCCTGTTCGACGAGCCCGCGACACTGGGGCGGCTGTCCAGCCTCGGGCTCATCGTCGCAGGCGTCGTCGGTCTCAAGTTGGCGAGCTGACGGTGGGCGGGGGGATACGGTCTGGGCGCACCACGGCTCACCCTCACCGCCTCGTTCTTGTCCTGACCTCGCCCGACTCCCTGACCTGAGGAGTGAGCGTCCTCGCACCTCGCTTGCCGCTTCACAATCCTTTACATGCGGTGCGCGACAGGTGGCAGCCGCAGCGACACCACGGTCGCATCGACATCGCCCGATCGAAGCGGTGGCGGCCACGGTGGCGCCCGGGGTGCGCCGCGCACACCCGGATCGGATCACCTGGAAGCGGGCCCAGGGAGGGCAGATGCGCTATGGAACTTGGGCCGGCGCCTTGGCGCTGGCGGCCATGGCGTTGACCGGTTGCGGCGGCGGTGGTGGGGATTCGGATGCCGGCTCGGCCGGCATCAGCGAGGGCTTCTGGAGCGCCGAGGACTTCGGCCTGCTGGTCACCGGCACCGGCGAGATGTGGGCGATCGAGACCGATGCCTCGCCCTATGTGCTCTACCGCGGCTCGGTCAGCACCTCGGGCACGCAGGCCAGCGGCACGTTCACCGGCTACCAGGGCGCGTCCTCGTTCAGCGGCACGCCGAACGGCACGGCCGCCGGCGTGCTGGCGCGCACCAGCAGCAGCCAGCTGGTGGGCGGCGTGATCTTCAACGGCCGCGGCGATGCCTTCGTGCTGACGCGCTATGCGCTGAACTGAGCGGCCCAGATCGCGTCACCGTGAAGTCACGGCGATGTCTGCTCCTGTCGGGGCCGGGTCGCTGCGACCCGTGCCGGCCTGAACGTCGCCCCTCGGGAACGTCCGGTCTAGGTCGCAGTGAACGGGTTGAAGACGTCCAGTCCCAGTGCGTGGAAGTCACTGACGTTCCGGGTCGCGACGGTCAGCCCGTGCACCAGGGCTGTGGCAGCGATCATGGCGTCCTCGTACAGGGTGTCGGACTTCCCGTGCATCAGGCGCGCCCACGCCCTGAAGGCGGCGGCGTCCATCGGCATCACGTCGTAGCTGCCGGCCACGCGCTCCAGCCAGCCCTCGATCTCCTGCGCTTTGCGGGGATCCTGTTGCCGGGTCAGCTCGATGCCGGCCTGGATCTCGCCCAGGGTCACGGCAGAGACGTGCAGTTGCGCGTCATCCAGCGATTGCAGCCACGCCACCACGCCGCCATGGGGGCGCGGTCGGCGGAGCTCGGACACCACGTTGGTGTCCAACAGGTACTTCGGCCTCACGGCAAAGGCTCCGCCTTGCGGCGCCGGGCCTGACCCCGCGCGGGCAGTTCGAGGTCAGCCCGGGCGTCATCGGACAGCAGAAGCTGCTTGAGCGAGGGGCGCGCCGCCGATTGAAGCCGGCGCCATTCGTCCACCGTAATCAGCACGGCGGCTTCCGCGCCGCGTCGGGTCACCATCTGTGGCCCCTCCTGCAGGCACGCATCCAGAAACTCACTGAAACGCGCCTTCGCGTCCTGAACGGGCCATGTCTGCATGGCAACCCCTGATTGACCAGTCATCTGACCAGTTTGCAGCACCGGACCGTATCCGTCAAACCCGCCCCGGCCACTGGACGTGGGCGCCAGGACGCCCGCTACCATCACCGCCGCGGCGGCTTTCTCGACTGAAGACGGTTGGCGTCCGCGCATCGGCGGCATGCGCGCGGAGCGGTCGCCCACACACCACGGAGCCCGCACATGACCCCCGCCGAACGCGCCGCCCTCGCCCTGAAGGCCATCCCCGTGGCCAAGCCCGGCGCCGAGCCAGCGGCCGACCACGCCCGCGCGCTGGCGCAGCCGGGCCATGTGCTGGATCTGGGCGCCTGGCCCGGGGATGACGCCGGCCGGCTCGACGGGGTCGTCGAGGTTTCGGCCGAGGCCACCGCGTCCGCCGACGCCCCGATCGCCGTCGACAGCCCCGCGGACTTCAGCGACCGGATCCTTCAGGCGCTGTTCGGCCGTTGGCCGCCCGCTGGCGCAGACATCGATGGTGATGTCACCGCCGACGCGGCACGGAAGGCGAAGCCCCCCGCGGCGGATGCACCGGCCCTAGCCGCACCCGACCGCCACCGGCGGGACTGAGCGGCCGAGGCCGCCCTGCGGGCCAGGCCCGACCGCGCCGGGAAGCGCCTGGCCGGCGTTGCGCACCAGGGCGCTGCCGGTGCTCACCTGCTGCACCGCAGTCGTCGATCAGGCGCTGGATCCGGCGCGCGGCGGTGGCGCTGCGCTGGGCGCAGCGTGCTGCACCTCGGCGTGCCGCAACAGTGGCGGGCGGCGCGGCTCCGGGCTGCGGCTTCCTGCACAGGGACGGCGGTGGGCGCCGCGCCGGCCCCTGCGGAAATTTCCACATCCGGATTCGCCCGGCCCTGGGGCTGATCCGGATACACGGACGGGCCCCAGGGCCGTCGGCGGTGGGTCACGGGCCGCGCCAGCGGGTGCAGGGGGCCGGAAGCGGGGTTCGGCAGGGGCGGATCCGGCTCGTCCAGCCGCGTCGGGCGCCGACCTCCTCCGGAACTACCCGCAGTGCGCCGGCCGGCGACCGCTTCTGGCACGCGCCTCGCACTTCAGCCCGCAGGACGGCCGGCGCTGCGCAAACGCAGACAGCCCGGCCGGCGCTGAACCGGAGTGCCCGCCATGCCTGCTGATGCACACGCCAGAAACACCGACACCGACACCGACACCGACATCCACACCGACACCGCGGCCCCCGCCAGGAGCGCGGCAGACGCCACGGCCGCCGGGCTGCCGCCCGTCTCCACCCCGTCCGCGACCGCCGGCCTGCCCTGCTGGGTGCGGGTGCGCGAGCGTCGGCCCGACGGCTTCGTCGAGTTCGATCTGTCGATCGGCGATCCGATGCTCAGCGCCGAGCTGATCCTGCCGGCGGCCGCCTTCGCCCGCTTCTGTGCCGAACACGCGGTGCAGCCGCTGGATGCGGCGCAGTCGGCCGCACTCGATGCGCAGACCGCGCGCTGGCGCGAGGCCCGGCCGCCGTCCGCGCCGCCGATGCCCACCGCCTGAATGCCGCCCTGGATTTCCCCCTGACCGACCACCACAGGAGACAGCCCCGATGACCGTCGAGATCCGCGTGCGCAGCGTCAAGCCGCTGCGTCAGAGCTTCACCCACCTGGCGCAGCGCTTCGGCGACAAGCCGGCCAGCCGCTACCAGGAGGGCGCCTACGACATCCAGAGCACGACCAACTTCCACTACAAGCCGCTGTGGGACCCCGAGCGTGATCTGTGGGATGCCCGCCGCACCGCGCTGACGATGGCCGACTGGTACGCGCTGAAGGACCCGCGCCAGTACTACTACGGCAGCTGGACCATCGCCCGCGCCCGCCAGCAGGATGCGGCCGACCGGCAGCTGGAGATGGTCGAGCAGCGCGGCCAGCTGGCCCGTCTGCCCGAGCCCGCCCGCCACGAGCTGCAGCAGGTGCTGCTGCCGCTGCGCCATGTGGAGTGGGCGGCCAACACCAACTTCGCCTACGTCAGCGCCTATGGCTACGGCACGGCGCTGACCCAGGCCGCGGCAATGGCGATGATGGACCGGCTGGGCCAGGCCCAGCACCACTCGCGCATCGGCCTGCTGCTGGACGGCCAGACCGGCCGCAGCCTGGCCGAGGCCAAGCGGCAGTGGCTGACGCACCCGGCCTGGCAGCCGCTGCGCGGCGCGCTGGAGGCCAGCTTCGTCAGCCGCGACTGGGCGCAGACGCTGCTGGCCCAGACCCTGTGCGACACCCTGCTGCACAGCCTGCTGCTGCGCGACTGGGAGGCCGATTTCAGCCACCGCCACGGCAGCGCCGTGCTGGCCACGGTGCTGGACTTCCCGCTGCGCTGGCACGAGGACCACGGCCGCTGGATCGACGCCCTGCTCAAGACCCTGGCCGCCGAGAACGAGGCCAACCGCGCGCAGCTGGCCGACTGGGCCGGCCAGTGGGGCGCGCGCCTGGGCGAGGCACTGGTGCCGATCGCCGAGCTGGCGCTGGGCAGCGAGGCCCCGGCCGCACTCGACCGCGCGCGCGAGGCGCTGGCCCGGCGCCTGACCAAGGCCGGCATCGTGCGCTCCTGAGTCCGCCGACCAGGCCCACCCATCATTGAGAGGAGACAAGCCCCATGGACACCCTGAGCCCGCCGGCCGCCGACACCCCGGCCAGCCACGCCACCGCCCGCCCGCCGGTCTTCATCGCCCTGCAGGCCAACCACGAGACCCTGCCCATCATCGAGGCGGTGCGGGCCGACAACCCGCTGGCCCGCGTGCACGAGTACCCCGGCATGGTGCGCATCGACGCCCCCGGCCGCCTGGTGCTGCGCCGCGCCTCGATCGAGGAGGCCTGCGGCCGCGACTTCGATCTGCGCGAGCTGCACCTGAACCTGATCTCGCTGTCCGGCGAGGTCGACGAGGGCGACGACGAGTTCGTCCTGACCTGGCACACGATCTGAGGAGATGCGCATGACCGACCGCCACACCACCGCCGAAGCCACCCGCAGCGCCGGCGGCCAGGCCCATCCGGGCATCGCCGGCCCGACGGCCACCGCCGCAACGGCCGCCACACGCAAGCTGGGCCTGAAGGAGAACTACGCGCTGCTGACCCGCGATCTGGGCTGGGAGCCGGACTACGAGAGGCCCGAGGACGTGTTCCGCACCGCGCGCTTCGAGGGCATCGTCATCCACGACTGGAACGCCTGGGAGGACCCGTTCCGCCTGACCATGGACGCCTACTGGAAGTACCAGGGCGAGAAGGAGCGCAAGCTCTACGCGATCCTCGACGCCTTCCAGCAGAACGGCGCGCACCTGAACGTCAGCGATGCGCGCTACGTGCAGGCGCTCAAGCTGTTCATCAACGGCGTGATCGGCATGGAGTACGCGTCGCACCGGGGCTTCTGCATCATCGGACGGGAGTTTCCGGGCACGGCCGCGCGCATCGCCGCGCAGATGCAGGCCATCGACGAGCTGCGCCACGCGCAGACCCAGACCCACGCGCTGTCGCACTACGCGAAGTACTTCGCCGGGATGTCCAACTTCCCCGAGCAGTACGACCGCACCTGGTACCTGTCGATCCCCAAGAGCTTCTTCGAGGATGCGGTGGCCTCGGGTCCGTTCGAGTTCGTGGTGGGCATCTGCTTCGCCTTCGAGTACGTGCTGACCAACCTCGTCTTCATGCCCTGGATGTCGGGCGCAGCCTACAACGGCGACATGTCGACGGTGAGCTTCGGCTTCTCGGCGCAGAGCGACGAGGCGCGCCACATGACCCTCGGCATCGAGGTCATCAAGTTCCTGCTGGAGCAGGACCCGGCCAACGTGCCCATCGTGCAGGGCTGGATCGACAAGTGGTTCTGGCGCGGCTACCGGCTGCTGAGCCTGGTGGCGGCGATGATGGACTACATGCTGCCCAAGCGCGTGATGAGCTGGGCCGAGGCCTGGAGCATCTACTACGAGCAGAACGGCGGCGCGCTGTTCGCCGATCTGGCCCGTTATGGCATCCGGCCGCCGAAGTACGCCGAGCAGACGGTGGAGGAGAAGCAGCACGTCAGCCACCAGCTGTGGAGCACCTTCTACCAGTTCCGCCATGCGGCCGGCTTCGCCGTCTGGCTGCCGAGCGCCGAGGAGCAGGACTGGCTGTCGGCCAAGTACCCCGAGACCTTCGACCGGTACTACCGGCCGCGCTACGCGCACTGGGCGGCCGAGGCCGCGGCCGGCAGGCCCTTCGCCAACGCCACGCTGCCGATGCTGTGCCAGGTCTGCCAGTGGCCGCTGCTGTTCACCGAGCCGGGCGACCCGACACGCATCAGCCACCGCGCCGAGACCTATCTGGGCGAGCGCTTCCACTGCTGCTCCGACGGCTGCCGCGACATCTTCCGCGCCGAGCCCGAGAAGTACGTCCATGCCCATCTGCCGGTGCACCAGATCTACCAGGGCCACTACTTCAAGCCCGACGTGGACCCGACGGCGCCGGGCTTCAACCCGCTGGTCGAGGCGCTGCGCTACATGGGCATCACCGCCGGGCTGGACGGCGGCGACTTCACCGGCCATGTCGACGCGCTGAACTGGCAGGCCTGGAGCGGCCGCAGCGCCAGCCTGCACGATCCGATGCAGCCGATGCCGGCGGCAGCGGTCGACGCCGGCACCGCCCAGGCCTGACATCCATCCCCAGGAGACACCCGATGACCGTCCGCGCCATCACCCCCGACTACCACGGCGACCGCAAGGACAGCGCCGAGCACTTCCACGGCCAGCAGCTGCTGTACGTGCTGTGGGAGCAGCACCTGATGTACGCCACCCCGCACTGCATCCCGGTGCCGCCCGGCATGCCCTTCGCGGCGCTGCGCGACCAGGTGCTGCCCACGCTGTACGCCGGCCATCCGCAGGCCGCGCGGATCGACTGGACACGCGCCGAATGGATGCGCGACGACACGCCGTTCACGCCCGATCCGGCCGCCTCGCTGGCCGACAACGGGCTGGGCCACAAGTCGCTGCTGCAGCTGCGCACGCCGGATCTGGCCGGCCTGCACGGCGTGGCCTTCTGAGCGCACCGGAGCCCGCCCCATGGCCCATACCCTGCGCATCGAACCCCTGGGCCAGAGCCTGGAGGTGCCCGAGGACCAGACCGTGCTGGAGGCCTGCCTGCGCGCCGGCCTGTGGCTGCCCCATGCCTGCTGCCACGGCCTGTGCGCGACCTGCAAGGTGCGGGTGAGCGACGGCGAGGTCGACCACGGCGAGGCCTCGCCCTTCGCGCTGATGGACTTCGAGCGCGAGGAGGGGCTGACGCTGGCCTGCTGCGCGCGCCTGCAGTCCGACGCCACGATCGAGGCCGAGATCGAGGACGACCCCGATGCCGAAAGCATCCCGGTGCGCGATGTCGACGCGGTGTGCAGCCTGTCGGAGGCGGTGACGCCGACCATCCGCCGCATCCGCCTGCAGCTGGAGCAGCCGCTGCCCTTCCAGGCCGGCCAGTACGTGAACCTGGAAGTGCCCGACCCTGCCGGTGGCCCGCCGCTGCGCCGCGCGTTCTCGATCGCCAACCCGCCACACGAGGTGACGGCCACGCGCGAGATCGAGCTGCACGTGCGCCGCGTGCCCGGCGGCGCGGCCACCGGCTGGCTGCATGGGCAGCTGCGCCCGGGCATGGGCCTGCGCCTGGCCGGGCCCTACGGCCGCTTCTTCGTGCGCGGCTCGGCCCACGGACCGGCGGCCTCTGGTGGCGTGCCGCTGCTGTTCATCGCCGGTGGATCGGGCCTGGCCAGTCCGCGTGCGATGGTGCTGGAGCTGCTGCAGCGCGGCTGCCCGCAGCCGATCACGCTGGTGGTCGGCCAGCGCACGCGCGAGGAGCTCTACGACGACGACCTGCTGCGCGATCTGGCCACGCGCCACCCGCACTTCCGCTACCTGCCGGTGCTCTCGCACGAGCCCGAGGGCAGCGGCTGGGACGGCGCCCGCGGCTGGGCGCACGAGGCCGCCGTCGCGCTGCACGACGGCGACTTCCGCGGCCGCAAGGCCTATCTGTGCGGCCCGCCGGCGATGGTCGAGGCCGCGATCGGCGCGCTGATGCAGGGCCGGCTGTTCGAGCGCGACATCCACACCGAGCAGTTCCTCAGCGCCGCCGACGCCCAGCGCGTGCGCAGCCCGGTGTTCCGGCGGGTCTGAGTCCGGGCGGGGCCGGGGCGGGGTCCGCCCCTTCCCCGGCTCGGCCGGGCCCGGCTCGACCTGCCTCAGAGCGGCCCGGGCCGCAGGCCGGCATAACGCCAGACGCGGGGGGCTGGCTGGTCCTTGCCCCCACCGGCGCCCGGGATATTGACCGCACCGGAAGGTGTCGGATGCGCGGCGGAGAACGGCGGGGGGGCCTTCAGGTCGGTGGCGATCTGCCAGTCGGCCAGCGTGGCGCCCAGCTCCAGGGCGATGCGCTTGAGCAGGCGCTCCTCGGGCGAGACCCGACGCTGCGCCCACTCGGTCGAGTCTGCCGGAGGTGGCGATGGCGACGAGGCCTTACGCACCGCCAGCCACAGCAGGATGTGCTGGCGCTCGGGCAAGGCCACGGCCTCGCCGACCGCGGTGATCTCGCCGGACTCGGCGGGCGTGCCAAGCTCGTCGGACGCGTCGGCCAGCAGGCGCAGCAGCCGGGCCGGATCGTGCAGCACGCGCGGCGGCTTGAGCCGCAGCACCGCGAACACGACGACCGAGCCCGGATCCTCCAAGGCCGGCGCGCCCGCGTCCGGCGGTGGCCGCCAGATCGTGCGGCTGGGCTCGTCCTCGGGCCGGTCCGGATGCGCCGCCACGTCGCTGGAGGAGGTCGGCGCACCCGGCGTCGGCGTGCCGAAGCGGAACGCCGCCTCGTGCAGCAGGCTGTAGGTGCGGCCGGCCACGGTGTCGCGGGCGGCGTCGTAGTCGCGACGGCTGCGGTAGAACAGCAGCGCCACCTCATCGGGCACCGGATCGGTCACGGCGTCGGGGGGGCCCGACTCCGGCACGGGCCTGGGCAGGCCGGGGATGTAGCACTGCAGGCCGAACTGCGCCATCAGCTGGGCGGTGGCCGGGATGAAGGTCGCGCTCAGGTGCTCCTCGAAGCGCTCGCGCTTGAGCGCATCGAGGCGCCAGCCGCGCCAGACGCGCAGATGGGTGGCGGGGGCGGGGGCGGTCATGGGCGGGTCTCCTGCTGGGCGGTGAGCGGATCGGGCGGGCTGGGCAGGTCCGGCGGATTCGATGGGCTGGGCGGGCCGGGCGGCACCGCGCCGGCATAGCGGCAGCCGCCGTCGATCTGCCACCAGTCGTTGTCGCAGTAGCGGCAGTCGCCGACCTCGCGCGCCAGCGCCTGGCGCTGCGGATCCCAGGCCACCTTCTGTGCGCGCACGGCCGTCAGCAGCCGCGCGATGAGCTCCTGCTGCGGGTCGTGCCACCAGGGCTCCAGCGCGTCGGCCGCGGACGCGCCCGGCAGCCGCACCGTGGCCAGATCGGGCGGCAACGTGCCGCTGCGGCGGCAGCCCGCCAGGGCTTGCCAGACCGGCGCATGCCGGTCCGCCCCACGCGCGCTCAGGCGGATCACCTGGGGACGGGCGGCCGCGGGCGCCGCAGGAGCCGCAGGGGCCGGAGCGCCAGCAGATCCCGCGGCAATGGTCCGGCCGTCCACCAGGCCGGCGTTCACCAGCACCTGCACCGCGTCCGGAAACAGCGCGCAGAAGGCGTCCCATTGCCGGACCGGCACATGGCACTGCGGCGCCAGGCTGTCGGCGTAGGACAGATGGCCGGCCAGCACGACCGGGATGGGGGCCTGGCCCTGCGGTGTCCAGGTCAGGCCGTGGTCGGCGACCCAGCGGCGCAGATCGTCCGCACCACCGATCTCCGACCAGACGGACGCACCGGGCAGCGGCAGCGGCGGGCTGAAGCGGCCATGGCGATCGGAGGCCATCAGGCGCAACGCGGTCGAGCTGGTCACCAGCAGCACGCGCGGGCGGCTGTGGGCGATCTGGCGGTGCAGCCAGCCGTGGTGCTGGACACAGGCCTGCTGGGTGGCCTCCGCCGGGATCTTCCAGTTCGACCAGGCCGGACTGGCACAGGCCAGCGCGTCGTGCAACGACAGGTCCTCGCCCAGGCGCAGCCGGCCGCCCGCGGGCGCCAGATGACGGCCGAGGGCCTGCAGCACCTGATCGGCCTGGGCGTAGTAGCGGTCCACCGGCCCGGCCCGGGCGTCGAGCTGGCGACCGACCGCCGAGGCCGCATCGGCCATGCCGGCGACGGTCTGCCCGGCCTGCGCCCGCTGGCGCAGCACCAGCCACTGGGCGTCGGCCGGCCAGCTGCGCTCGGCGATCTGGACGGCCGCTGCCTCCGGGGAGGACGGCACGGCCGGCGTGGGCGGCGTGGGCGACGTGGTGGTGGCCGCAGGCTCGGCGGCACCGGCCGCCGGGAGGGGGCCCGCGGGCTCGGCCGGGCTCGGCCACAGGGTCAGCCTGATCCAGCGCCGGTCGACGCTGCGCCAGGTGTGGCCGCGGGGATCCGGCTTGCCTTCGCGGGGCGGTGCAGGCGCCAGCACCGACGCAGCGGCCGCGACGACCGGGCTGCGGCCATCGGCCAGCAGCGCCTCCAGGTCCGCCACCCGCGTCGCCCACAGCCGATGCGAGGGCGCATGGCGGTGGTGGCGGGCATAGGCCGCATCCTCGCGGGTGGCCCGGCGCAACAGCCAGGAGCCGGTGGACTCGGTGGCCCGCTCACCCGGGGTGTCATCATCGGCCGGGCGGGCGGACAGGGCACTGTCACGGGCGGACGGCGCCAGCCAGCCCTGACCCAGGTTGGGGTTGATGCCCACCAGCATCAGCGGTGCCTTGCGGCAGCCGTACAGGGCATCGGGCTGCGGCCGCTCCAGCGATTCCACCTGGACGCGGATCACCGGCGGGCTCTCGTCGGTCGGTCCGGCCGGGCCGGGGGCGGCCGCCGCGGTGCCATCGGCGCCATCAGCGGTGTCGGCGCCATCGGCAGCCTCCACCGGCCGCACATGCAGAAAGGCGCCGAAGCGCAGTTCCTCGGACGACCAGCTGCAGGCCTGGCAGGCACGCACCTGCTGGGTGATGGCGACCTCCGGCGGCGGCACGCCGCGGCCGGGCCAGACGCCTGTGGTGGCGGTGGCGGTGGCGGTGGCGGTGGCGGTGGCGGTGGTGCCGGCAGTGGCGGTCGCGGTGCCGGTGCCGGCAGCCGATGGCCGGCCGGGCGCCGTGGCGCGGCCGGCGAAGGACGACGGCGCATCGGTCAGCGGCGCATCGATCGGCGGCACGCAGCCCGGCAGCGCCGGCGCCAGCGCGAAGCCGTGGAAGCGCACCGCGGTGCCCGGCGCGCTGCGCCCGTTCTTCGGCCAGTGCTTGGCCCCCAGGCGGATGAAGACCGGCCCGGCCAGATTCATCGCCCGCACCACGCCGGACAGGCGCCACTGCGGCTCATCCCGGCAGCGGTACCAGGTCGCCCAGTCCTCGCCCTGGCGGGCCAGCGCCAGCCAGCCCGTCACCGGGCCGCGCACCGGCTGCTCGGGCCAGCTCGACGGGCCGTAGCGGTTGTAGCGGTTGTCCGAGATGCTGAGCGTGGCCGTGCCGGCGGCCGTCACCTCCTGCCGTACGGTGGTCAGGGCCGGCCCGCGGTTCCAGCCGATGCGCGCGCCATCGGCCTCGTCGAACTCGCTGCTGACATAGGGCGGCGCGCCATGGACATCGAAGACCAGGCTGCGGTCGTAGGCCGTGGCCAGGTTCTGGTCGAGCTGGGTGTCGCGCGGACCGTCCAGCGTGATGGCCGCGATCTCCAGCGTGGTGCCGGGGCCCGGATGCCCGGTCGAGAAGCCGACGGTGGCGACGAAATCGCCGCGCACCGGCACCCGCGTCAGCACCGCGGCCGACACGTAGCGGCTGCCCCGGATCAGGCGCACGTGCAGGCCGCGGTCGACCGACAGCAGCGCCTCGTCGACCTCGTTGCAGTAACCGCCGACCCAGCGCCGGTCGTCGAGCACGGGGCCGTCGAAGGCCTCGTTGAACCAGGGCGGGGCGGGATCGGCGGACGGGACATCGGGCATGGTCGGCTCCTGCTGCGGGCCGGCCGCCGCGCCATGTGCGGGGCCGGCAGGCCCGGACGGACGATGCACCGCCCCTGGCCGGGCGATGCTAGGTCGGCGGTCGCCGGCCGCACCCCCGGGTGCCACCCGCCCCCCCTTGCTTGATCCGCCGAAAGTCCGACGACCGGTCCGGCGCAGCAGAACCCCAGGCTGGGGCATACGACGCACGCATCTGGTGCATCGACACGGGCCCCGCCCGGTGCACGACGCGCGCCGCCCGGCCCTGCACCCGGTGACCGCCCCGGGCGCAGGGCCGCTCACCGGGCATCCGACATCGGGCACGCCGCTTGCTTCGATTCAAGCGGACCGGCCGCATCGCCCCAGCGTGCAGCACTGGCCGGATCCGCACCTGCTGCCGCTGGCGGGTGCCTGGGTGTCGCGACCGGCCATGGCCCGTCCGCATGGCCGCCCGGCCATGTCCCCCGCCCGCCCCTCTCCCCGATGCCGCAGCCCGGCCGTGCCCGATTCCGCCTTCCGGATCCGCCGCGCATCGATGTTTTCCCGATTCCCTTGACACCCCTTCCGTCTGGAGCACCCATGACCCTGAAGATCGTCGTCGTCGGCCACGGCATGGTGGGCCACAAGTTCCTCGAGAGCCTGGCCGAGAGCGGCCTCCAAGGCGCCGAAGTCACGGTGCTGTGCGAAGAGCCGCGCGCGGCCTACGACCGCGTCCACCTCTCGGAGTTCTTCGCCGGCAAGAGCGCGGAGGACCTGTCCCTGGTCAGCGAGGGCTTCTTCGAGCGCACCGGCTTCAGCCTGCGCCTGAAGGCCAGGGCCGTGGCCATCGAGCGCCGCGCCAAGACCGTGACCACCGCCGACGGCGAGGTGCTGTCCTACGACAAGCTGGTGCTGGCCACCGGCAGCTATCCCTTCGTGCCGCCGGTCGCCGGCCGCGATCGCAGCCAGATCTTCGTCTACCGCACGATCGAGGATCTGGTGGCGATGCAGGATGCCGGGCGCACCTGCACCTCCGGCGTGGTCGTCGGCGGCGGCCTGCTGGGTCTGGAATGCGCGAAGGCGCTGCGCGACCTGGGCCTGCAGACCCACGTGGTGGAGTTCGCGCCGCGCCTGATGGCCGTGCAGGTCGATGACGCCGGTGGCAAGGTGCTGCGCACCAAGATCGAGGAGCTGGGCGTCCAGGTCCATCTGAACCGCAACACCACCGAGATCACCGACGGCGCCACCGCGCACCACCGCATGGTCTTCGCCGACGGCACCTGGCTGGAGACCGACATGATCGTGTTCTCGGCCGGCATCCGCCCGCGCGACGAACTGGCCCGCCAGTGCGCGCTGCCCATCGGCCCGCGCGGCGGCGTGGTCATCGACAGCGAGTGCCGCACCGCCGACCACGACATCTACGCCGTCGGCGAGTGCGCCGCCTGGAACGACCAGACCTTCGGCCTGGTGGCCCCGGGCTACGACATGGCCCGCGTGGCCGCGCGCCACATCGCCGGCGCCACCGACGTGCAGTTCACCGGCGCCGACATGAGCACCAAGCTCAAGCTGATGGGCGTGGACGTGGCCTCGATCGGCGATGCGCACGGCCGCACGCCGGGCGCCAAGATCTTCAGTTATGTGGACGAGCTGCGCCAGATCTACAAGAAGATCGTCGCCAGCCCCGACGGCAAGCAGCTGATCGGCGCCGTGCTGGTGGGCAATGCCGACGAATACGGCACCCTGCTGCAGATGGCGCTCAACGGCATCGCGCTGCCGGCCGACCCCGAGTTCCTGATCCTGCCCAGCAGCGACGGCAAGGAAAAGCCCGGCCTGGGCCCCGACGCCCTGCCCGACAGCGCCGTCATCTGCTCGTGCAACAACGTCACCAAGGGCCAGATCAACCTGGCCGTGGCCGACGGCCAGTGCACCATCGGCGCGATCAAGAGCTGCACCAAGGCGGGCAGCACCTGCGGCGGCTGCGTGCCGCTGGTCACGCAGGTGATGAAGGCCGAGATGTCCAAGCGGGGCATGGCGGTCAACAACCACGTCTGCGAGCACTTCGCCTACTCGCGCCAGGAGCTCTACCACCTGGTGCGCGTCGGCCAGATCAAGACCTTCGACGCCCTGCTGGCCGCCCACGGCAAGGGCCTGGGCTGTGACATCTGCAAGCCGGCCGCCGGCTCGATCCTGGCCTCGGTCTGGAACGACTTCGTGCTCAAGCCCGAGCTGGCCAAGCTGCAGGACAGCAACGACTACTTCCTGGGCAACATCCAGAAGGACGGCACCTACAGCGTGGTGCCGCGCATGCCCGGCGGCGAGGTCACGCCCGACGGCCTGATCGCGGTCGGCACGGTGGCCAAGAAGTACGGCCTCTACACCAAGGTGACGGGCGGCGCGCGGGTGGACATGTTCGGCGCCCGCCTGGAGCAGCTGCCGCTGATCTGGGAGGAGCTGATCGCCGCCGGCTTCGAGTCGGGCCACGCCTACGGCAAGAGCCTGCGCACGGTCAAGAGCTGCGTCGGCTCGACCTGGTGCCGCTACGGCGTCGACGACTCGGTCGGCCTCGCCGTCGAGCTGGAGAACCGCTACAAGGGCCTGCGCGCGCCGCACAAGATCAAGTTCGGCGTCTCGGGCTGCACGCGGGAATGCGCGGAAGCCCAGGGCAAGGACGTGGGCGTGATCGCCACCGAGAAGGGCTGGAACCTCTACGTCTGCGGCAACGGCGGCATGAAGCCGCGCCACGCCGAGCTGATCGCCTCCGATCTGAGCAAGGCCCAGCTGATCGCGCTGATCGACCGCTTCCTGATGTTCTACGTGCGCACCGCCGACCGGCTGCAGCGCACCAGCACCTGGCGCGACAACATGGAAGGCGGCCTGGACTACCTCAAGAGCGTGCTGATCGACGACAAGCTGGGCCTGGCCGCCGAGCTGGAGGCCCAGATGCAGCACGTGGTCGAGACCTACCAGTGCGAGTGGAAGACCGCGGTGACCACGCCGGCCGTGCGCGCCCGCTTCCGCAGCTTCGTCAACAGCGACAAGGGCGACGAGCACATCGTCTTCGTCGAGGAGCGTGGCCAGATCCGTCCGGCCCGTCCGGAGGAGCGGGACATCGCCGCCGCCACCGCGTCCTGAGCCCGCCGCCGCCCTGCTGAACTTCCGCTGATCCGACCATGAGCACCGAGACCCTGAACTGGACCGCCATCTGCGGCGTCGACGAGATCCTGCCCGACACCGGCGTCTGCGCCCGGGTGGACGGCCGCCACGTCGCCGTCTTCCGTGTCGGCACCGAGGCCTTCCACGCCATCGACAACATCGACCCCAAGAGCGGGGCCAGCGTGCTGTCGCGCGGCCTGGTGGGCAATCTGGGCGAGCAGATCGTCGTCGCCTCGCCGCTGTACAAGAACCACTTCGACCTGAAGACCGGCGCCTGCCTGGAGTTCCCCGAGCACTCGGTGCAGGCACACCGCGTGCGCATCGAGGCCGGCCGGGTGCTGGTGGCGCTCGGCGCCTGAGGCGCGCCCAGCCCCGCGCCCCGTGCGGCCGGCGCCTTCAGGCCCGGCCGCTGTCCAGCCAGCGCAGCACGGTGGCGAACAGCGCCTCGGGGTCGACCGGCTTGGCGATGAAGTCGTCCATGCCGGCATCCAGGCAGCGGGCCCGGTCCTCGGCGAAGGCGTTGGCGGTCAGCGCCAGCACCGGCAGCTGCGGCCCCCCGGGTAGCTGGCGCAGCGCGCGGGTGGCGTCCAGCCCGTCCATGTGCGGCATCTGCATGTCCATCAGCACCAGGTCCCAGGGCTGCCGACGCACCCGCTCGACGGCGGTCAGGCCGTCCTCGACGACCTCGACCTGCAGGCCCACATCGGCCAGCAGCTGGCTGGTGACCTCGCGGTTGACCGGCTCGTCCTCGGCCACCAGCACGCGGGCGCCGGCATGGCGCTCGCGCAGGCTGAGCTCGGCGCGGCTGGCGGCCGGCCGCAGCACGCCCTGCGGTGAGCGCCCGTGGCCGAGCCGGGCGGTGAACCAGAACACGCTGCCGACGCCGGGCTGGCTCTCGACGCCGGCCTCGCCGCCCATCAGCTCGGCCAGCCGACGGGTCAGCGCCAGGCCCAGGCCGCTGCCGCCGTAGCGCCGGGTGGTCGACGCATCGCCCTGGGCGAAGGGCGTGAACAGACGCGCCTGCAGCTCCGGCGCGATGCCCGGGCCCTCGTCCTGCACCTCGAAGCGCAGCAGCACGCCACGGGCATCCTGGGCGACGAAGCGCACCCGCAGGCTGACGGTGCCCTGCTCGCTGAACTTGATCGCGTTGGCCACGTAGTTGACCATCGCCTGGCGCAGCCGCGTGCCATCGCCGACCAGCTGCGCCGGCACCTCATGCAACCCGGTCTGCAGGCGCAGGCCACGGGCGCGGGCGCCGTCGGCCAGCATCGAGCGCACCTGGTCGACCAGCGCCTCGACGCTGAGCTCGGCCTCTTCCAGCACCAGGCTGCCGGCCTCGATGCGCGAGAGCTCCAGGATGGCGTTGATGGTGGCCAGCAGATGGTCGCCGGCCGCATCGATCTTGGACAGGCGGTCGGCCTGCTGGCGGGTGACCCCGGCGCGGCGCACCAGATGGGCCATGCCGATGATCGCGTTCAGCGGCGTGCGGATCTCGTGGCTCATGTTGGCCAGGAAGCGGGTCTTGGCCAGATTGGCCTCCTCGGCCGCGAGCTTGGCGCGGGCCAGCTCGGCGGTGCGCTCCTGCACCAGCTGCTCCAGGTGCTGGCGGTAGCGCAGCAGCTCCAGCTGCTGCTCGCGCGCCTCGGTCACGTCCAGCAGCAGGCTGACGTGGCCGATGAAGTGGCCCAGGCTGTCGCGGCGCGGCGCGGCATGGTCGCGCATCCAGCGCCAGCGGCCGTCGTGGCGGCGCAGGCGGTAGTCGATCTGGAAGGTCTGGCGCAGCTCGACGCCGCGGGCCAGGGTCTGGCGCACGCGGGGCCGGTCCTCGGGGTGGACGGCCAGCAGCCAGCCCTCGGCCAGCGATCCGTCGCGTGCGCCACCGGTGCAGGCCAGCCAGGGGCGGTTGACGTAATCGCAGTGGCCCAGGGCGTCGGTGGTGCGGATCAGCGCCGGGCCGGCGTCGGCCAGGTTGCGCAGATGCTGCTCGCTCTCGCGCAGCGCGGCCTCGGCCTGTTTGCGCTCGGTGATGTCGGACCAGACCGCGGCCACGCGCCAGCAGCCGTCGACCTCGACCGCCCGGGCCCGCACCAGCACGTCGCGCAGACGGCCGTCGCGGTGGCGGTGGCGGGACTCGAAGACGGAGGTCTCGCCACCGTCGCGCAGGACCTGCAGACGGCGCAGCACCTCGGCCCGGTCCATCACCGCTTCGAGGTCCGGAATGCCCAGACCGGTGTAGCCGGCCCGGTCATGGCCGAGCATGCGCGGCGCGGCATCGTTGAACTCGAGCAGACGGCCGTCGTCGGCATCGATCAGCGCCATCGCATCGATGGCCTGGCTGGCGATGGCGCCGAAGATCGCCTCACGCCGGTCCAGCGCCTGCTGGGTCGCGCGGGCGCGGGTGATGTCGTGCGCGATGCCGAGCACCCCGATCAGCCGGCCGCCCGGACTGCGCATCACCGACTTGGTGGTCTCGAACAGGCCGCGGTAGCCGTCGATCTTGAAGGTCAGCCACTTCTCGTCGGTCTGCGGCAGGATCTGGGCCATGGCCTGGCGGTCGGTGCGGGCGAAGTCGGCGGCCTGCTGGTCGTCGACGAAATCGGTGTCCCGCCGGCCGACGATGGCCGACTCCGACGCCCCGAACAGGCGCTCGAAGGCCGCGTTGCAGGCGAGGTAGACGCCGTCCGGATCCTTCAACCAGACGGGCGCCGGCAGCGCGGCCAGCAGGGCGCGCTGCTGCGCCCGCTGCCGTTCGAGCGCGCCCAGCGGCAGCCGCACGCCCAGCGCGTACAGCGCCCAGGTCAGACCGAGCGCGGCCAGCAGCTTGTCGAGGTGGGCGGCCAGCCAGGCGGCATCGGCCGGCGCCGACGAGCGCATGAAGGCCCCGGCGGCCAGCACCTGCAGCAGCACCGACGCGTACAGGCCCAGCCGCGCCTGGCGCAGCCAGGGCCCGCCATCGGGCAGCGTGCGCGGCAGCCGCCAGGCGGTCCAGGCACACACCGGCAGCTGCAGCAGCAACGCCACCCAGGCCCAGACCGGCGAGGCCCAGCGCCCCTGCGGACCGGCCAGGCCCAGCCAGCCCAGCAGATGCAGCGTCTCGCAGACCAGCACCACGGCCAGCGTCGGACCGAGCGGGCGCAGCGCCGGCCGCAGGGGCGACCGTTGCAGACCCAGCAGCAGCAGCAGCACGGCCACCCGGTTGGCCACCAGCAGGCTCTCGCACATCAGGTGCACACCGGTGCGCAGCACCGGATCGACGCCGGCGTGCAGCAGCCGCTCCGCCCAGGACGGCACGCCGACGACACCGAGCACCAGCACGGCCAGCACCAGCCCGTGGCCGCCGGCAACGAGCCGCCGCAGCCAGGACCAGGCCCGGGGATCACCCTCGAGCGCCAGCGCAGAGTTCTGCCAGGGATTCATCACCCACCGCTTCCCTTCGGGCCTGCCTCGGCCGTGGCGCGATTGCACGCCGGTGCCGGACGGCACCGCCATCATCGGTCCACGGGCAGGGCCCGTGCCGGAAGTCCCCACCCGTGCGGTCAGGACCGATGCACCGATTCGGCCTCAAGCCGGCGGGCGCCGACCTGACTCAGATCAAGACCGGCCGGCAGTCCCCGCGCCGAGCTGCAAGGTGGCCCAGCCGGAAGGCGCCTGCAGCAACCAGGACGCGACACGCGCGGCCGGCATCGGCATGGCCACCGCGTGGCCCTGCACGCAGTCGCAGCCGAGCTCGATCAGGCGCTGGCAGCCCGCCGCCGATTCGACCCGCTCGGCCACCGTCTGCAGACCGAAGCGGCGGGCCACCTGCAGCAGCGAGACCAGCAGCGCCGCCTGCTGGCCACCGGCGCCCTGCTCCAGGGCGGCGACGCAGCCATGGTCGATCTTCAGCCGGTCGACGGCGAAGCGCTGCAGGCAGGCGAGGCTGGCATGGCCGGCACCGAAGTCGTCGATCGCCAGGCGCACGCCGAGCGCCCGCAGCTGCGGCAGCTGGGCCTGGGATTCGGGCGACAGGGCGGCCAGCGAGGCCTCCGTCAGATCGAGCTCCAGGCGCTGCGCCGGCAGACCGCTGCGCTGCAGCGCATCGCGCACCTCGTCGAGCAGGCGACCCGAGCGCAGCTGCGGTGCCGAGACATTGACGCACACCGTCAGGTCGCCCCAACCGACGGCCTGGCGACAGGCCTGGCGCAGGGCCCAGGTGCCGATCTCGGCGAGCAGCCCGCATTCCTCGGCCACGGCCAGGAAGCGGCCGGGCGCGATCAGCGTGGCATCGGCGCGGCGCCAGCGCAGCAAGGCCTCGACTCCGGTGACGCGGCCGTCACTCAGGCGGCGCTGCGGCTGGTAGTGCAGCTCGAAGGCCTCGGTGCGCAAGGCCTCGTGCAGCGCCTCGCGCAGGGCCTGCTGCTCGGCCAGCGCCAGGCTCATCCGCGGCTCGTACTCGCGCACCTGGCGGGTGCCGTCGCGCTTGGCGGCGTACAGCGCGGTGTCGGCGTGGCGCATCAGCGTCTCGGCATCGCGGCCATGGGCCGGGGCGCAGGCCAGGCCGATCGAGCCCCCGGCGTGCAGCACCACGCCGTCGATGGTGTAGGGCTCGCGCAGCGCGCGGTCCATGTGGAGGGCGATCGCCCGCACGGCCTCAGCCTCGCGCGCCGGCAGCACGACGATGAATTCGTCACCCGCCAGCCGCGCGGCCAGATCGCCCGGCATCACCAGCTCCCGCAGCCGGTCGGCGAAGGCACACAGCAGGCGGTCGCCGACGGCGTGGCCGTGCGTGTCGTTGATCTGCTTGAACCCGTCCAGGTCCAGGTAGAGCACGCCCAGGCCCGCGTGCCGGCCCTGGTCCAGGGCCTGCAGCGCCGCGCCCAGGAACTGGCTGGCCGCCAGGCGGTTGGGCAGCAGGGTCAGGCTGTCCTGATAGGCCAGATCGTGCATGCGGCCATGTTCGAGCCGGCGCTGGCGCCGGCGCGCGGCCAGCTGCACGACGATCACGCAGCCGATGGACAGCACATCGAGCCGCAGCAGCTCGCGCAGCACCTGCAGCCCGGCCGTCTTGGGCCCGCCCCGCGCGATCAGCGCATACAGCACCACCACGGCCCAGGAGAGCACCAGCGCACGCCGCACCCCGGCCCGATCGGCCGGCACCCGCGCCCGCTGGCGCCAGACCACCACCGGCCACCACAGCAGGCCGATCAGCGCCAGGCTGCTGACGGCCAGCCGCACGCGGGCATGGTCCTCGGTGAAGAAGGCCAGGGTGGCGACGGCCACCGTCAGCAGCGCATGGCCGAGCAGGATCGCGGTCAGCGGCTCACGCGGTGGCAGGCGCAGCAGCACCTGGGTGATCCAGGCGAACAAGGCCGTGCCCAGGGCGCCGAAGACGGCGATCAGGCTGACCGACAGGGGCGCGAAGACCGCCGGCCAGAGCCAGACCAGCAGCATGCCGTTGAACACCTGCTCAAAGCCGACGCAGACCCCGAACCAGGTTCCGAGCAGGATCAGCCCGCGCTCGCGCGAGAGGGCCAGCAGGCCGAAGATCAGGCCGGCCAGCAGCAGCATCCCGCTCTGACCGATCAGGTCCAACGTTTGCGCCCGCTGCCAGGCCGCGGGGGCCCAGGCGGTCAGTTGGGTGGTGGGCACCGTCAGGTCCTGCAGGCGCACCAGCACGCGCACCGTCTGCCCGGGGGCCAGCGTCAGCGTGAGCCGGGGCTCGGCCGACTCGGTGCGCGCCATGCGGGCCAGCGCATCACGGCCGCCGGCCACGGTGGTCCAGGGGGCGCTCGCGTCATCGGGCCGCCACGACATCGCCACGCGCTGCACCCGCCAGGGCGTGAGCACCAGATGGCGCTGCAGCGGCTGGCTGCCGCGGTTGGTGAAGCGCGCCGTCAACCAGATCGTCGACGGCTGCCAGGACGCGTTGCGATGGGCCACGGTGGCGGGCAGCCAGCCGGTCTGGCGCAGCAGCAGCCCGGGATCCTGGACGTCATCGTAGGGACGGCGCAGGACCTGCATGCGCTCGACGAGGGGCAGGGCCTCGGCGGGTCCGGCCAGATCGATGGCCGGCTCGTCGCGCAACGGAGCGCCAGCGGCGGCGTGGGCGGCGAGCAGAAGGCCACCGATGGCCCACAGCAGACCGGCCAGCAGACCGACCCGCAGCCCCGCGCACACCACCGCCCGCCACCCGCACCGGGCCCGCGCGGCCAGCGGCGCAGACCGTGGCCCACGGAAGACCGGCGCACCGGCCGTGCAGCGCACGGCGGCCGACGGGCAGAAAACGGACAGGACGGATGGAACGACGGACAAAGAAGCAACCGACGCGGATCGCCCGCGTATCTGGAGGCTTAGAGTCTACGCGCCGCCAGCGAACGCAGACCCCGGGTCACGCCCCTGAATTTCGGGGACGCGGCCGGCGCCCGGCGGGCCCCACGGACACACGCGGACCACGACCGGAGCGGGTCTGGCACCATGCGGGGCCCGGTCTGCCGCGGCGGTCACGACCGACCGCAGACGCCCCTTTTGTTCTCCCGCACGGAAGCCCGATGACGATCTACCGCCTTGACGACCTGATGCCCACCCTGGCGCCCGACAGCTGGGTCGCCGACGAGGCCACACTGATCGGTGACGTGCGCCTGGGCGCCCAGGCCAGCGTCTGGCCGGGCGCGGTGATCCGGGCCGACAACACGCACATCACCATCGGTGCGCGCAGCAACATCCAGGAAGGCGCGGTGCTGCATGTCGACCCGGGCTACCCGATCACCCTCGGCGAGGGCGTGACCGTCGGCCACCAGGCGATGCTGCACGGCTGCAGCGTGGGGGCCGGCAGCCTGGTCGGCATCCAGGCCGTGATCCTCAACGGTGCCGTCATCGGCGAGGACAGCCTGGTGGGCGCCGGTGCGCTGGTCACCGAGGGCAAGGTGTTTCCGCCACGCTCGCTGATCCTGGGCAGCCCGGCGCGCGCCGTGCGCACGCTGGAGGAGGCGGATCTGGCGCGGCTGCGCCGCGGCGCCGAGGTCTACGTGGCCAAGGCCGGGCGCATGGCCACGCGCCTGGTCGCCGTCAGCGCGGCGCAGTGCCGCGCCGCAGACGGCGGCTGAGCAGGCCGAGACCGGCCAGCGCCAGCACGGCCGAGGCCGGCTCGGGCACGACGGTGACGCTGAAGCGGTAGTCGAACTGGCCGACCACCGTCTCCTGCATCCACAGCGTGTAGGTGCCCTCGCCCAGCGGCAGGCTGAAGCCCTGGGCCGCCGGCTGGTTGTACGGCGCGCCGGTGAAGGCGGTGCCACTCGACATCGTCGCCAGGATGTCGCTGCCGACATCGGCCGGGCCGTAGAGGTGGTAGCCCATCAGTTGCGCGGCCAGCGTGCTGGTCGGCGTGGTGGCCGGATCGACCCCCTGGTCACCGGCGATCAGGCCGACGAAGGACACCGGGTAGCTGACGGTGTCGCTCTGGGTGCCGGCCAGCACGGTGATGGCGGTGACGGTCTGGCCCGGCAGCACGGTGAAGCTCAGGTAGTCGCGGTCGATCACGCCGGTGCCCGCCGGGGCGGCGCGGCCGGTGGCGCCCGAGATCAGGTTCTCGCCGTAGGCCAGCGTGACCTCGGCCGGGTTGCGCCAGTCGTTGGACAGATCGCCCTGCACGGCCTCGTCCCAGGCGGTGGTGGCGGCGCGGGCCTCGGTGCCGGCGAAGGCCAGGACGCAGGCGGCCGCCAGCGCGGCCCACAACGGCGTCAGGCCCGGGCGGCGGGCGGAAGAACGTGCCAGGGCACGCGGTGACGGAACAGCGGCATCGGCCGGTGGGCGGGCCACCAGCATGGAATGGAACACGGTTGACTCTCCCTCGACGGTTCTCGGTGGCCCGGGGCCGGGCCCCCGGGGGCCGGGCGGTGTCGGTGCTGACCACCCCCCTGGTGCATGACGCCGATTGTGAGGGGGCCCGGTCGCCGCCGGCTGCGCCCGGGAACGCGCACTCCGGGGGGTCCGGGGGCCGCATCTCCCGTGAACAGGAGGGGGCCGATCGGTGCGGATCCCCCGGCGGCCCGCGATGGCCGCGGCCCCCCGGCGTGGCGGACGTCATCCGCGGACCGGATCCGGAACGGCAGCGCTCAATCCGCCGCCGCGGCGACCGATAAGCGGAGAAGCCCGCGGCCCGATCGGATGCGCCGTGCGGCACGCCGTTCATCCGCCGTCCCCGCTGTCCCCGCCGTCCCCGCCGTCCCCGCCGTACCGCACCGGGCCTGCCCGGCCCTGTCCGCTCCCGTCCGGCTGCCCTGACCGCCCTCCACGATGTCCGCCCCGACCCGACACCTGCGTGACCTGACCTTGCCGGAGCACCGGCACCTGGAAGGATCGGCCCTGGCCCGTGCCCTGGACGATCCGGCGCTCAACGCGGTGCGCTACCGGGCGCTGCTCGCGCACTGGCTGCAGGCCTGGGGGCCGCTGGAACGGACGCTGGACCGCGCACCCCATGCCCGCGCCCTGGGCCAGCTGCTGCCCGCGCCGCGCACGGCCATCGGCCGGGCCGATCTGGCGTGGCTGGAGGCCCGGCTGCCGGCCGCCGCCCGGACACCGGCCGGATCAGACCCCGGCTTCGGCCTGTCCACCGGCACATCCACCGGCACATCCATCGGCACCTTCACCGGCACCTTCACCGGCTCCTCCGCCGGCCCGTCCACCGGCCTGCCCACGCTGGCCGCGCCCCAGAGCGTGGCCGGCGCGCTCGGCTGGGCCTATGTGCTGCGCGGCGCCGCGCTGGGCGGCCAGGTCATCGCCCGCCGCCTGCTGCAGCGCCTGGGGCCGGACCTGGCCCCGGCGGTGCGCTTCTTCGCGTCCGGTGAGCAGCAGGCCCTGAGCTGGACGCGCTGGCAGCAGGCGGCGGATGCCCGCCTGGCCGATCCCGCCGATCTGCAGCGGGCGACGGAGGCGGCGCGGGCGGTCTTCGTCTGGCTGGCGACCCACTTCGACGGCCCGCTGCCGCCGCCCGGCCTGTCAGCTCCGGCGCAGGCCCACCCCGCAGGCCACGCGGCCGGCGCCCGCGAGGCCCGGCAGACCGGCGCCACCGCATGAGCGCCGACGAGCCTCACCGCGTCGACGACGCCGCGCTCGACGCCTGCGCCCGCGAGCGCATCCACACGCTCGGCCAGTGCCAGCCGCACGGCCTGCTGCTGGCCGTGGCGCGCACCGACGGCCGCCTGCGCCATCACACCGGCGCGCTGGACCGTCTGCTGGACTGGCCGGCCGACGCCCCGCCCCCCAGCCATCTGCACGAGCTGCTGGAGGGCCCCGTCGACGATCTGCCCCGGCTGCTGGACAGCGTGGCCGACGGGCCGTCCACCCCGCTGGCGCTGCGGCTGCGGCCGCGCGCGGGCCTGGATGCCTCGGCCTGGGAGATCAGCACCCACGGCGTCGGCCCACTGGTGGTGATCGAGGTGCTGCCCTGGACCAACGGCCCGCAGCACGACGCGGCGACCCTGCGCGCGCAGGAAGCGCAGCTGCAGCAGGCCATGCGCCTGCTCGGCCGGCAGGACCGGGAGCAGACGCTCGACCACTTCCTGCACGGCTGCGCCGAGCAGATGCGCCTGCTGTCGAGCTACGACCGGGTGATGATCTACCGCTTCCTGCCGGACTGGAGCGGCGAGGTGATCGCCGAATCGGCCGCACCGGGCCTCGACCAGCGCTTCCTGGGCCTGCGCTTTCCGGCCAGTGACATCCCGCCGCAGGCCCGCGCCCTCTACCGCAGCAACCTGCTGCGGGTGATCGCCGACGTGCAGGCCGAACCGGTGACGCTGCAGGCCACCGAGCCGGCCGACGGCCCGCTGGACCAGAGCCACTGCCTGTTGCGCCAGCCCTCGCCGATGCACCTGCGCTACCTCGACAACATGGGGGTGCGGGCGACGATGACGATCTCGCTGCTCAAGGACGGCGAGCTCTGGGGCATGGTGGCCTGCCACCACCGCACGCCGAAGGCGCCGCCCTACGAGCTGCGCCGGCTGACCCTGCTGCTGTGCACGCTGGTGGCCGAGCTGACGCTGGCGCGCCTGGACGCCCTGCTGCTGCACACGCGCATGCAGCGCCAGCAGGCGCTGCGCACCGCCCTGACCCGGGTGATCCGCGAGGTGGCGGCCGCGGCCGACCTCGACGCCGCGCTGCGGACCGCCCTGCCCGGGCTGTGCACGGCGCTGGAGGTCGACGCCGTCGGCCTGCGGCTGGACGACGCCTGGCTGTTGCGGCCCCAGGTCCCGCCCGGTCTGCTGGACTGGGTGCTGCAGGCGAGCACACCGGCCGCGCCCAGCGCCGGAGCGACCGCGCCGGACGTCGGGACCGGCCCGCCGGCCTGGCACTGCGATGCGCTGTCCGGTCCGGCCGGCGCCGCGCTGGCCGCCGCGTGGCGGCCCTGGTCGGGCGCCCTGGCGGTGCGGTTGCCCAACCTCAAGGGTGCGGTGCTGATGCTGCTGCGCCACGAGCAGCCGCGCAAGGTGCAATGGGCCGGTGCGCCGGCCAAGACCGAGGTGGTGACGGCCGACGGCCAGGTGGTGCTGGGGCCGCGCGCCTCGTTCGACCGCTGGACCCAGATGCTGGGCGGACGCAGCGAGCCCTGGAGCGACGAACAGGTCGAGGACGCCCACGACATCGCCAAGGCCCTGGCCGAGGCCGTGCTGCTGCACCGCGGCCGCACGATGCAGAACGACCTGCGCATGCTGGGCTCGTGCATCGAGCGGCTCAACGACATGGTCGTCATCACCGACACCCGTGACGGCGAGGACCCGGGCCAGCGCATCCTCTACGTCAACCGGGCGTTCACCGAGGTCACCGGTTATGCGCGCGAGGAGGTCATCGGCCGCACGCCCGCCCTGCTGCAGGGCCCGGAGACCGACCGCCGCGTGGTCGCCCGCCTGAACGACGACCTGGCCGCCTGGAAGACCTGCAGCGCCGAGCTGATCAACTACCGCAAGGACGGCGAGCCCTTCTGGGTCGAGATGACCATCGCGCCGGTCGCCGACGAGCACGGCTGGTACACGCACTGGGTGGCCATCGAACGCCCGATCGACGAGCGCAAGGCCGCCGCGCGCGATCTGCAACGACTGACCCTTCACGATGCGCTGACCGGGCTGGCCAACCGCGGCCTGCTGCTCGACCACCTGCAGCAGGCGCTGGCGACGGCCGAACAGTTCGGCCAGAACGGCGCCCTGCTCTACCTGGACCTCGACCAGTTCAAGGCCCTGAACGACACCGCCGGCCATGGCCAGGGCGACGAGCTGCTGCGCCAGGTCGCGCGCCATCTGGCCAGCCTGGCCCGGCGCGAGGACACGCTGGCCCGCCTGGGCGGCGACGAGTTCGCGCTGCTGATCACCGGGCTGCCGGCCGATGTGGCCGCCGCCACCGCGAGCGCCCAGGCCCTGGCCCGTGACGTGCTGGCCCGCGTGGCGCGCGACTACGAGCTCTCGGGCCTGCGCTGGTCGGCCACGGCCAGCCTCGGCGTGGTGCTGCTGCGCGACGGCGCCAGCTGGCACCTGGCGGACGACCTGATGCGTCTGGCCGAACAGGCCATGTACCAGGCCAAGCGGGCCGGCCGCAACAACTGGCGCCTGGCCCGCTCGCAGGAGGCCACGCCCACCCCCAGCCAGACGCGGCTGCAGCAGCTCGGTCAGGCCATGGCCGATGGCCAGCTCGCCCTGCACTACCAGCCCGTGGTCGACCGCCAGCGCCGCACCATCGGCCAGGAGGCCTTGCTGCGCTGGCATCACCCGGACAGCGGGCTGCTGGCGGCCCCCGATTTCCTGCCCGAGGCCGAGCGCGCCGGACTGGGCCACGACATCGCGGCCTTCGTGCTGCAGAGCGCGTGTGAGCAACTGGGCCGCTGGCAGCGGTCGGCCGCCACGCGCGACTGGACCGTCTGCGTCAACGTCAGCCTGGGCCAGCTGCAGCACCCGCGCTTCGTCGCGCTCGTCGAGCGCGTGCTGCGCCAGCACGATGCGCTGGCGCCGCGGCTGGAGCTGGAGCTCATCGAGACCCCGCCGCAGGACGACGGCCGCGTCAACGGCCTGCACGCCGGCCTCGGCGAGATCCTGGACGCGCTGCGGGCGCTGGGCGTGCGCCTGGCCGTCGACGACTTCGGCGAGGGCGGCACGCCGCTGAGCCTGCTGCAGCGCCTGCCGCTGCAGGCGCTCAAGCTGCACCGGCGCCATGTGCAGGGCGTCGACCACGATCCGGAGCGGCAGACGCTGTGCCGGGCCCTGCTGCGGCTCGGCCAGAGCCTGGGGCTGGAGGTGACGGCCAAGGGCGTCGAGCTCGACGGCGAGCACCAGTGGCTGATGGCCCAGGACTGCCCGCACTTCCAGGGCCGGCTGTTCGGCCCGGCCACCGCCTGGCCGCCGACGCAGGAGCCCTCATGAAGGTGCAGACCGCACCCGCCGTGCTGTGGCTGCAGCTGGCACCCGACGGCCACTACCGGCTGCTGCAGCGCGATGCGGGCCGCAGCCTGCTGGGCCGCTTGCCCGCCCACGGCCGCCTGGACGAGGCCCTGCGCGAGGCCGGCCTGCCGGCGCTGTGCGTCGAGCGCCTGCTGGACCTGATGCGCGCCGGCAGCAGCAACGCCTGGCCGATCCGCCTGCCCGATGCCACCGGCCGGGCGGTCGAGCTGCTGCTGTCGACCAGCCCGCCGGTCCGGCCACCGGGGCCACCGGAAGCACCGGCCGACGCAGCGCCGGACGCAGCGCCCGACGACGGCAGCGTGCAGGCCCTGGTCACGCTGACGCCGCTGGCGGCGATCGAGCACCGCGGCGAACTGGCGGACACCGACACCGAGATCGCCACCGGGGCCGATGCCGATGCCGACCGCCGCCCGGTGCGCCTGCGGCTCGACGCCCAGGCCCGCCTGCTGCAGATCGACGGCCCCTGGGCCGCGGTCGTCGGTCTGGCGCCCGAGGCCTGCATCGGCCGGCCGCTGGCCGATGCCCTGGCCCCCCAGGCCGTCGGCACCTGGCAAGGGCTGCTGGCCCGGGCACGGGCCGGCACGCTCGACGCCCTGGACCGCCGTCAGCCGATGCCGCTGCGGCCGCAGCCGGGCAGCCTGCGCTGGATCGAGTTCAGCGCGCTGCACTGGCACGCCGGCGACGGCCCGTCGGCCGGCGGCTGGGAGGCCTGTTTCAGCGAGATCACCACCAATGTGCGGCAGCAGCAGCTGCAGCACATCCGCGAGCGCGCCCTCGACCTGACCGGGGCCGGCGTGGTGGTGATCGACGCGATGTCGCCGCGGCACCCGATGGTGCTGGTCAACCGCAGCTTCTGCCGCCTGACCGGCTATGACGAGTCGGCGATCCTCGGCCGCTCGCTGCGCTTTTTCACCGGCATTCCCAACGGCCAGGAGGGCGCGGCCACGCTGGACCAGGCCCTGCGCGAGGGACGCGCGGCCGGTGCCGTGGTGGCCAGCCACCGCCGGGACGGCACGCCCTACTGGGCCCAGTTCACGCTGACCCCCTTCCACGACCCCGACAACGGCCTGCTGACCCATGTCGTGGCCGTGCTGGCCGACGTGACCGAGAGCCGGGAGCTGATCGCGCGGCTGTCCCAGCAGTCGGCGATGCTGCACGCCGTCCACCACGACAACCCCAACGGCCTGATCGCCTTCGACGAGCAGGGCGGGGTCTGCCTGCAGAACGCGGCCGTCAAGACCCTGACCGGCCTGTACCTGGTGGGCCTGACGCGGCGCAAGTGCTTCGAGGCGCTGGCCGCGCTGGCCGACGAAGGCGCTCCGGATCTGGAAACCGGCCTGGAGCGCCACGGCTGGCTGCAGTGGCCGGTGCGCCAGCCCCGTGAGCGGGTGATCGAGCTGCGCCGCATCCAGCAGGACAGCCGCAGCGCGGCCATGCTGCTGGTGCTGCGCGACGTGACGGCCGAGACCCAGCTGCACCAGATGCAGCGCGAGTTCCTGGCCACCGCCGCCCACGAGATGCGCACGCCGATGACCAGCATCCGCGGCTTCGCCGGCCTGCTGCTGACCGAAGCCGTCGCGCCCGACGTGCAGCGCGAGCTGATCGGCCGCATCCACCACCAGTCGCTGCGGCTGAGCCAGCTGCTCAACGACCTGCTCGACGTCAGCCGCATCGAGGCCCAGGGCCAGGGCGGCCCGCTGGTGCTGCAGGACCTGGCGCTGGAGTCCGAGGTGCAGGACGTGCTGCGCACGCTGGCCACGCCCGAGGCGGCCGACCGGCTGCAGCTGCGGCCCGCGCCGCGGCCGCTGGTGGTGCGCAGCCACCGCGCCAAGCTCACGCAGATCCTGCTGAACCTGGTGAGCAACGCGCTGAAGTACTCGCGCGACCGGGTGACGGTGACGCTGACGTTCGACCCGGCGGAGGGCTGCGCGCACATCGCCGTGCGGGACCAGGGCGTGGGCCTGAGCCAGGCCATGATGAGCCGGCTGTTCACCAAGTTCTACCGCGTCGATCCGGACGGTGCCACCCAGGGCACCGGCCTGGGCCTCTACATCGCGCGCACGCTGGCCGAGCAGTTGGGCGGGCGCATCGAGGTGTGCAGCGAGCTGGGCGTGGGATCGACCTTCACGCTGACCCTGCCGCTGGCGGGCCCGGGCTGAGCGGGCCGCGCCGGCCTCACGGCGTGCGCGCCTGCACCCGCGCGCCCTCGGTGAGCCCGGCCGGCGGATAGACGATCACCGTCGCCCCGGCGGCCAGGCCGTCGCGCAACCAGGCCTGCTGGCCGTTGCGCCCGCCCAGCGTGACCGGGCGCAGACGGGCATGGCCCTCGGCATCGACGGTGTAGACGGCCATCGCGCGGCCCTGGGGATCCGGTGCATCGGGCCGCGGGAACAGCGCGGCCACCGGCAGTTGCAGCGCATCGGTCTGGCGCAGCGTCAGGATGCGCAGGCCGACCCGCCAGCCATCGCCCAGCGCGGCGGCCGCGGGCTGATCGGGATCGATGTCGATCAGCACCTTGACCCGCTGCTCCTCGACGCCGAGCGCCGACACCTTGGTGTAGCCGGCGGGCTCGACGCGGCGCACCCGGCCGCGCAGGGGCGTCTCGCCGCCCCAACGGTCGATCTGCACGGGCGCGCCCGCGCGGGCCTGGACCGCGTCGGCGGTCAGCAGCTCGGCCACCACCTCCAGCTGGCGCAGATCGCCGATCTCCAGCAGCGCGGTGCCGGCGGCCACCGAGGTCTCGCTGGTCAGCGGCACGGCCAGCACCTGGCCGCCGTGGGGCGCACGCAGACGCAGCGGCGCCTGGCCGCCGGCGCGGCTCAGCGGCAGCGCCGCCGCGGGCGGGGCCAGGGCGGCCTCGGCGCGGACCAGATCCTCGCGCGCCATGCGCACGGCCGCGCTGGCGGCCTCCAGGCCCTGACGGGCGGCATGGGTGTTCAGCCGGTCGGCGTCGCGCTGGGTGGCCGAGACGAAGCCCTGGGCGGCCAGCTGCGCGCTGCGCCGCTCGGCCAGCTCGGCCTGTTCGCGGGCGGTGCGGGCCTGGGCTTCGGTGGCCAGCGCACGCTGCACGGCGGCCGCGGCGGCCTCGCGCTGGGCACGGTTCTGGCGCTCGGTGCGGGCGTCCAGCAGCGGTGCGGCGCCGGGCTGCAGCCAGGCCACGGTGTCGCCCTCGGCCACCGCATCGCCCTCGCGCAGCGTGATGCGCTGCAGACGGCCGGCCACCGGGGCGCTCAGCACCCAGCGCTCGCGCAGGCGGGTGCGGCCGTCTTCCTCGATGGCCTGCTCGTAGAGGCCGCGGGTGACGGCGGCGGTCTGCACCGCCAGCGGACGGGGGCTGAAGGCCCAGGCCAGTGCGGCCACCAGGGCCAGACCGCCGGCCGCCAGCACGGCACGCTTGCGCAAGGTCATCGACATGGGTCAGCGCGGGCGCGGGCCCGCCTCTCGGACAGGACCGGCGGCCACCGCGGGCGGCCCACCGGACGGGGTTGCAGGACGACGGATCGGGGCCGGGCTCATTCGCGGGTCTTCAGGGCCGAGACCATGTCGATGCGGGCAATGCGCCGGCGCACGATGGCGGCGGTGCCGGCGGCCGCCAGCAGCACGGTCAGCACGGCCAGGGCCGCGGTCCGCGGCTGCACGATGGCGGGAAAGTGGAACTGGTCGCTGGTCAGCGCGGCGGCGGTGCCGTGCACCATCGCCAGGCCCGCCAGCAGGCCGAGCGGCAGCGCCAGCGCGATCAGCAGCGCCTGCTCGCCCAGCAGCAGCCAGCTGACCTCGCCCTGGCTGAAGCCCAGCACCCGCAGGCTGGCCAGCTCCCAGGCCCGCTCGGCCAGCGCGATGCGCGCGTTGTTGTAGACCACGCCGACGGCGATGACGGCCGCGAAGACCGTCAGCATGCCGCTCATGATGAGGAGGTTGCGCGCCGTCACCTCCTGCATGTTGCGCAGCATGCTGGCCTTGCTGAAGGCGCCGCTGATGGCCGGCAGGCCACGCGTGGCCTCCAGGAAGCGGGGCTCGCTGCCGGGCAGCAGCGTGACGGTGTAGCCACTGGCCAGCGCCGGCGGCTCGCCGGTGGCGCGGTTGAACGCGTCCAGCCGCGCATAGGCGTTCAGGCCCATGGCCTCGCGCACCGTGCCGTCCACGCCGAGCACCAGGCTGCGCCGCGGGCCGCTGTCGAGCTCGACCAGCAGCGGCTGCCCTGGCCGCACCCCGAGCTTGTCGGCCAGGCGGTCGGTCAGCACCAGGCCGTCGCCGGGCAGGCGCTGGGCCTGGCCGTCGAGATCGACGATGCGGTAGAGCGCCGGATCCGCGGGCCCGGCACGCAGCTGCACCCGCTCGCTGCGGTGGCCGTGGCGCAGCGTGACGGCCAGAAAGCGCGTCGGCTCGACGGCCAGCACGCCGGGCAGGCGGGCCAGCGCACGGTCGATGCCGGCGTCATCGGCCTCGGTCAGCCAGACCGAGACGTCGCTGCGCATCTTCAGGCCGAACTCGGTGTCGACGATGCCGTCGATCGCATCGCGGAAGAAGTGGCCCATCATCACGATGGCCACCGCCGCGGCCACGCCGATCACGCTGACGGCCGAGCGCCAGGGCCGGCGTTCGAGGTTGCGCAGGATCATGCGCAGGCCGGGGCTCAGCCGGCGCCAGCCCAGGCGCTCGGCCAGCGTGGGGCCGTAGCGCCCGGGCGCCGGCGGGCGCATGGCGGCCGCCGGGCTCAGCCGCACCGTGGCCAGGATGGCCGACAGCGTGCCGCCCAGCGCGGCGGCCAGCGTCAGCCCGCAGGACAGCGCCACCAGCGCCGCCGGCACGTGCAGCACCAGACGCGGGAAGTGGAAGTTCTGCGCGTACAGCCCCAGCAGCAGCCGGCCCAGGCCGTGGCCGAGGGCCACGCCGCCGAGCGCCCCGAGGGCGATGATCACCGCCACCAGCTTCAGGTAGTGACCGGCGATCTGCGCATCCCCGTAACCCAGCGCCTTGAGCGCGGCGATCTGCTCGCGCTGCGTGGCCACCAGGCGCGAGACGACGACATTGATCAGGAAGGCGGCCACCGCCAGGAAGATCAGCGGCAGCACCGTGCCCAGCAGGCGCTGGGTGCGGATCTCGCTGTCGAGCATCTGGTGCGAGGCCTGGTGCTCGCGGCCGTAGGGCGGCGCGCCGCCATAGCGCCGCAGCGGCGCGCTGAGGGCGCGGATGGCCGCCGCCTCACCCGGCAGCACGCCGTCGGCATCGCGCGCGCCACCCGGCGCCAGGCGCACGGCCAGGGTGTTGAAGGCGCCCGCCATGTCCCAGGCCGCGGCCAGCGCGTCCTCGTCGAGCCAGAAGACGCCGAAGCCGCGCTGGTCAGGGCTGCCGAAGAGGCCGGCGAAGATGTATTCCGGCGACAGCGCGATGCCGACGATGTGCAGCCGGCGCTGGCGCCCGTTGACCAGGGCGGAGACCTGGCTGCCGGGCGCCAGGCCCCGGGCCTGGGCGAAGCCGCGCGAGACCAGCGCCTCCAGCCGCCCGCCCCCGTCGGCCGGCCAGCGGCCCTCGACCAGCCGCACCTGGTCGAGCCGCCGCGGCACGCGCGGGTCGAGGCCGATCAGCCGGCCCAGCGCCGGATCGCTGCTGCCGTCCTGGCTGATGCGCACGATCTGCTCGATGCCCGGCTGCACATCGGCCACGCCGGGCGTGGCCAGCAGCGGGGCCACCAGTGACCGCGGCGCGCGCTTGACGGTGGCGAACAGATCGGCGAAATGCGCCTCGGCATAGAAGTCATCGCGCGCCCGCTCCAGGCTGTGCACCGCCGACAGGCACATCAGGAAGCCGCCGATGCCCACCGCCACCACCAGCGCGATGGTCAGCGCCTGGCTCCACATCAGGCGCAGATCGCGCCAGAGCTTGATGTCGAGGGCCTTCACCCGCCGCCTCACCAGTGCAGCTCGTCGGCGCTCTTGCGCCGGGCGTTGACGGTCTCGCGCTGCAGGCGGCCATCGCCCATCAGCAGCACGCGGTCGGCCATCTCGGCGATCGCGGCGTTGTGGGTGATCACCAGCGTGGTGGTGCCCAGCTCGGCGTTGATGCGTGCCAGCGTCTGCAGCACCAGGCGGCCGGTGGCGATGTCGAGCGCGCCGGTGGGCTCGTCGCACAGCAGCACCTGCGGCCGCTTGACGATGGCCCGCGCGATGGCCACGCGCTGCTGCTCGCCGCCCGAGAGCTGGGCCGGGAAATGGTCGCCGCGGTGGCCGAGGGCCACCCGCTCCAGCGCCTCGTCGACCGGCATCGGATCGGTGGCGATGTCGGTGACCAGCGCGACGTTCTCGCGCGCGGTCAGGCTCGGGATCAGGTTGTAGAACTGGAAGACGAAGCCGACGTGCTCGCGCCGGTAACGCGTCAGTGCAGCGTCATCCGCTTCGGTCATGCGCAGGCGCCCGAGGCCGGGGCCGTCGTAGTCCAGCGTGCCGGCGCTGGCCGTCTCCAGGCCGCCCAGGATGTTCAGCAGCGTGCTCTTGCCGCTGCCCGACGGGCCCAGCAGCACGACCAGCTCGCCGCGCCGGATGTCCAGATCCGCCCCCTTGAGCGCGGGCACCGGCACATCGCCGGCCAGGTAGGTCTTGGCCAGGCCCCGGGCCGTGAAGACGGGGGTGGCGGCGGATGCAGGTGCGAATGCGGGAGGAGCGCCGGTGACGGGCCTGCCGTCGACGGCGGAGCCGGAGACTTCCATGGCCGCGATGCTCGCCGTGTCCGTCCGTGGCCGCCTTGAGGACGGTCAAGGCGGATGCAGCGGCCGTGTGCGGAGGGCCTCGGCCGGCGGCCCGTCACGCCGGGCGGACGCCTGCGCGGAGCGCCCGGCCTGCGGTGCGGTGCGCCGAGCTCAGCGCAGTGACCGCAGCGACAGCCGCTCGGACGGCACCTGCTCCAGCCAGCAGCGGCGCGCCGCGGGATCGCGCACCATCAGCTGCGCGGCCACCCGCATCCAGGCCATCGCCGGCAGGTCGCGGTCGCCCAGGTCCAGCCGGTGGCGCCAGGCCAGGTGCACGGCCTGGCCCGGCCGCAGTTCGAGGTAGCGCTCGGCATGGTCGCCGCAGCGCGAGGGCTGGTGGTCGTGCTCGACCGGCAGGCCGCTGAGCTGCCCCCACTCGCTGTCGAGGCGCAGGCCGCCATCGGCATGCAGCGCCGGCCACGGGTGGGTCAAGGCCACGCGCAAGGGCACCTCACCGGTGTTGCGCAGCTCGATGCCGAGATCGGCCCGCACCAGGTTGCGGCGACCGGGCTCGGCGGACTGCACCACCACCGGCTCGAAGGTCCAGCGGAAGGGGCCGCTGTCGATCACGCGTTCGCCGGTGGCTGGCGGCGGCGCCGCCGGTGCCGGCTGGACGGTGGCGACCACCGGCGGCGTCTCGACGGGCGGCGGCGGCACGGCGGCCACCGGCGGCGCGGCGGGCACGGGAACAGGCGCGGGCGCGGGCGAAGGAACAGGCACGCTCAACGGCAGCGAGGCGACGTCCGGCGGCAGCTTCAGCAGGCTGCCGATGATGCGGTTGACGGCCTGGCCCATGCAGCCGCTGGCCTGCAGCGACTGCGTGCCCTGCAGCTTCAGCGTGCGCTCGGTGAAGGCCTGGACGTCGGCATGCACCAGGCTGACGCGGGCCCGCAGCGCCGGCCCCTCGGACAGCGACAGCCACAGGCGGCCGTCATCGCGCGGGTCCAGATCGAGCCGGGCCTGCTCGATCTGGCAGCCGGCGCGCAGCATCAGCACCGCCCGCTCGACATGGGCGACATCGGCCCACGCCGGCCCGGGCACGACCATCAGCACGAGCGACGACCAGGGCGCCAGCCAAGCCAGCGCCCGGCCCGGACCTGAGGCTGGACCTGAGGCCGGACGTGAGGCCGGTGGCGAGGTCGGCAGGGGCCGCCGGTGCGGGCCGGCCATCGGGGAGTGGCGGGGGCCGTGCGGGCACGGCGTCGATGTATCGTCCATCGCGGTCATGCCGACGAGTCTAGGAGCCGCCCAGGACCCCCGCCACGGACGCCTGCCGCGACATCCGCAGGGAAAAGGATGAAGCGCGGGCGGCCGCATGATCCGTGTCATCCTGCCGTGGAACCCGCTGCCTAGAATGATTTTTTTGTCCCGCCGCGCCGCACGCATGAGCCCCTTCGCCGCCTCCGGCGCCGTCCGCCGCCGCTCCTGGATCCGGATCGTCCTGTCGGCCGTGGGGGCCGGGCGGGCGGGGCTGCTGCTGTGCGGTCTGTGGCTGTGCGGCCTGTCGCTGTGGGGCCTGCTGGCGCCGGCGGTGCAGGCCGCCGCACCGCCCGCCCTGCCACTGCTGCGGCTGGAAGCCGGCATGCACGTGAACCTGGCGCGTGCGGTGGCCGTCGATGCGGCCGGCCAGTGGGCCGTCACCGTCTCCGACGACAAGACCGCGCGCAGCTGGCGCCTGCCCGATGGCGCGGCCGGCCCGGTGCTGCGCCCGCCGATCGCCGAGGGCGGCGCGCTGGCCGCCGAGGGCCGGCTGCAGGCGGTGGCCATCGCCCCCGATGCCTCGACCGTGGCCGTGGCCGGGCGCAGTGGCGCCGGCTTCGACGGCCGCAACGCGGTCTACGTGTTCGAGCGTGCCAGTGGCCGCATGCTGCGGCGCATCGACGTCGGCAGCGCGCTGCCGGTGGTCACGCTGGCGCTGACGCCCGATGGCCGCACCCTGGCCGTCGGTCTCGGCGATGACGGCGGCCTCAAGACCTTCGACTACGCCAGCGGCCGCCCGATCGCCCACGACGCCGACTACGCGGGCAGCCTCTACGCGCTGGACTTCCGCGCCGATGGCCGGGTGCTGGCCGCCGGGGCGATCGACGGCCGGCTGCGCGTCTACAACGTCGATGGCGGCCGCCTGACGCTGGCCGGCGTGGCCCGGCCGCAGGGCGGACGCCAGATCGCGCAGGTGCGCTTCTCGCCCGACGGGCAGCTGATCGCCCTCGGTCTGGAGGACTCGCCGCAGGTGCTGGTGCTCGACGGCCAGTCGCTGCAGCTGGTGGGCCGGCCGGCGCCGGCCGCCGACGGCCAGTCGGTGTTCTCCAGCCTGGCCTGGAGCCCGGACGGGCAGGAGCTGTGGGGCGGTGGCACGCACCGCGAGGGCGGCCGCTGGCAGCTGCGGGTCTGGCCGCGCAAGGACTGGCAGCAGTTCGCCGACCGGCCGGTGGCCGGCGCCTCGGTGCTGGCGCTGGCCACGCTGCCGGGCCAGCGCGTGCTCTACCTGTCGGGCGAGCCGGCCTGGGGCTTCGTCGATCCGGCCGGGCAGGTCCAGCCCCGCGGGCACTCGCCGCTGGCCAGCTTCAACAGCCTGGCGCGGCAGTTCCAGGTCAGCGAGGACGGCCGGGCAGTGCGCTTCTGGTTCGGCTTCCGCGAGGCGATGCACGAGTTCGACCTTGCCAGCCGGGTGCTGCGCGCGGTGCCCGCCGACGGCGCCGCGCCGTCCGCCGGCACGCCACCGGCCACCTTCGCCCCGCCGCGGCTGCAGGCCGACGACGGCCGCACGGTCGACGGCTGGGAGAACCAGCGCCAGCCGCAGTACGGCGGTCAGCCGCTGCCGATCGGCGAGCTGGAGACGGCGCGCAGCCTGGCCTTCTCGGCCGACGGCCGGCGCTTCGCGCTCGGCACCGACGCGAAGCTGTGGCTGTTCGACGCCGCCAGCGGCCAGCCCGTGTGGCAGGTGCGTGCGCCGGCGCTCGTCTGGGCGGCCCGGATCACGGCCGGCGGCGAACTGCTGGTGACGGCCGGCCAGGACGGCGTGATCCGCTGGTACCGCGGCCGCGACGGCGCCGAGCTGCTGGCGCTGTTTCCGCATGCCGACCGCAAGCGCTGGGTGCTGTGGACGCCCGGCGGCCAGTTCGACGCCGCCCCCGGCGCCGAGGAGCTGCTGGGCTGGCACCTGAACCGCGGCCTGGACGCGGCCGCCGACTTCCATCCGATGTGGACGCTGCGCGAGCGCTTCCGCCGCGCCGACGTGATCGACCGCGTGCTGGCGCTGCGCGATCTGGCCCAGGCCGTGCAGCAGGCCGATGCGGCCGCCGGCAAGACCGGTGCACCGGCCGCCGATGCCACCACGCTGTCGGCCAGCCTGCCGCCGCTGCTGCAGCTCGAAGGCGCCGCACCGGCCGTCACGCCGGCGGCCGACGGCCAGGGCGGCGAGGCCCGCCTGGTGCTGCGCCTGCGCAGCGACGCGCGGGCGCCGGTCAGCGGCCTGCGCGCGCGGGCCGACGGCCGGCCGGCCCGCATCGAGACCGTCGGCGCGCCACGCCCGGTGGCCGGCGAGCCCGGCAGCGAGCTGCGCGAGGTGCGGGTGCAGTTCGCCGGCCGGCCGCAGCAGCTGCAGCTGCTGGCCGACAACCGCCACGGCACCTCGGCGGCGATGACGGTGCGCATCCCCTGGGGCACGGCGGCGGCGATGGTCACCGCGGCGCCGCCGACCGGCGCGGGTGCCGCGGCAGGCACGCCCCCGGCGGCCGCGCCCAAGAGCGGCAGTGCGGTGACCGCGGCGGCCGGTGTGGCCGGGACGGTGGCGGCCGGCACCGTGGCCGCCGCCGCGACCACGGCCGGTACCGCCGCCGCGGCGGCCACCGGTGCGGCGGCCGCCACCACCGCGCAGGCCGCCGGCACGCTCGCCCAGGTCGCCACCAGCCCGGCCGCGGCGCTGGCCGCCGCCTCGGCCCAGGGCCTGCGCAAGCCGCGGCTGTACGTGCTGGCCATCGGCGTCGGCCAGTTCCGCTCGGCCGACGTGCCGGCGCTGAACCTGCCGGCCAAGGACGCCACCGACTTCACCGCCGCGATGAAGCGCCAGGAAGGCCGGCTCTACCGCAGCGTCGAGACCCGCCTGCTGACCGACGCCCAGGGCACGCGCGAGGCGATCGCCAAGGGCATGGAGTGGCTGCAGCGCGAGGTCACGCAGCACGACGTCGGCATGCTGTTCGTCGCCGGCCACGGCATGAACGATCCGCAGGCCGGCTATGTCTTCATCACCCACGACTTCGACTTCGCCAAGGTCGGCGCCAGCGCCATCAGCCACAAGCAGTTCAAGTCGGCGACCGAGAACCTGGCCGGCAAGGCGCTGTTCTTCATCGACACCTGCCACTCCGCCAACGTGCTGGGTGCGGGCAAGAAGCCGCAGCAGCCCGACGTCAGCGCCGTCATCAACGATCTGGCCAGCGACGATGCCGGCGTGGTCGTCTTCAGTGCCTCGACCGGGCGCCAGCAGGCGCTGGAGAACCCGGCCTGGGGCAACGGCGCCTTCACCAAATCCCTGGTCGAGGGCCTGAGCGGCAAGGCCGACGAGGCACGCACCGGCCGCATCACCTTCCGCATGCTCGACTACTACATCACCGACCGGGTCAAGCAGCTGACCCAGGGCCGCCAGTCGGCGGTCACCGTCGCGCCCCAGGGCGTGCCCGACTTCGCGCTCGCCATCCAGCCCTGATCCAGCCCTGAGGCACGCCGCCGGCGTCCCAGTCCCCCGTCACCCCGCATCCACCCGAACGGGCCGTCCAGGCCCGCAGCCCCAGGAGTCGCCATGACCCGTCCGTTCCGCCCCGCCTCGCTGGCCGTCGTCGCCACCGCCCTGCTCGTCGCCGCCTGCGGCAGCAACCCGCTCAAGCAGACCCGCATCGAGGAGCAGCCCGACTGCGTGTTCCCGCAGTCGAACGCCAAGGCGCCGATCTGGGTCTGCGGCCAGGGCGCACTCGATGGCGTGGCGGTCTGGGAGGCCGGCTCCTACCAGAAGACCGCCGCCGGCGCCGCCTTCCAGCAGGACCAGGCCACGCTGTCGGGCCGCGTGCGCCTGGCCCAGCGCATGAAGACGATGGTGACGGCGGGCGTGAAGGCCCATGTCGCCACCACCGGCAGCGGCAAGAGCGAGACGGTCGACCAGGTCGCCAGCAGCACGGCCAACGCGATCACGGCCGAGACGCTGGTCGGCTCGCGCGTCTACCGCACCGCCTATGCGCCGGACGGCACGATGTTCGTGCTGGTCGGCCTCGACGAGGGCATGGCCAAGCGCGTGGTCGAGCAGGCGGTGAGCACCAGCATGAACAACAACCGCGCGCAGTGGCAGCAGGTCAAGGGCGCCCAGGCCCAGTCCGAGCTGGCCGCCGAGGTCTACAAGCTCGGCATCCAGAGCATGCAGTGAGGCCGGCGCCGCGCACCGGCCACCGGTGCGCGGCCGGCCCGTGTGACGGGCGCCGGCTCAGCCGACCGTCAGCGCACTGACCGCGGCCTCGGCCGCCGCGACGATCTGCTGCTGGCGCGGCGCGTCGAGCTCGAAGGGCTGCCGCTCGTCGCGGTCGAGGTAGATCAGGCCGATCAGACGGCCCGCCCGCTGCAGGGGCAGCAGCAGGAAATGACGGCCCGGCGGCTGGCGCAGGAAGGCCGGCGGCAGGTGGCGTTGCAGGTTCGGCGCCATCACGTCGGCCACGAGGGTCAGGCGGCCGGTCTGGCACAGCCGCGCGTACAGGTCGCGGCCCGCCCAGGGATCGACCTGCCAGGCCTCGCGCTGGGCCGCGGCCAGCGGCAGCCCGCGCTGGGCCACCACCACGCAAGGCTGCCGCTGACGCCCGAGATGCGGTGACAGCAACAGCACCGCGCGCCGCGGCGCCAGATGACGCCACAGGCCCTGCAGCAGCAGCGCCAGCGACGGCGGCACCGCGTCGCCCTGCGGGGGCTGCAGCAGCTCGGCCGGCAGTCCGATGCGCGCCAGCAAGGCCGGCAGCCGGGCCTGCTGCGCGCTGAGGTCCTGCCGCAGCGTCTCGGGCTCGAGGCCCAGCACCCGCGCCGCCCGCAGGCTGAGCTGCGCCAGCGCGGCCTCGACCGTCAGCACCGGCGACGGTCGTCCGCCCGGCCCGACGCCCTGCGGCAGCGCGCAGGCCAGCATCAGGTCGCTCGCCTCGTGGGCCATGCGGGCCAGCCAGCGCAGACGCTCCTGGGCATCGTCGCTGCGGTGGCGGGGCCAGTCGTCGGCCGCGGGGGCGGGCACCGGCTGCAGGCTGGGCGGCAGGCCCCAGGCCTGGCTGAGCGTCTGCGCGATGCCGTCATAGCCGCAGCCGAAGTGGCGCCGCACGGCCACCTCCTCGGTGCCGGCGTCATCCTGTACCAGACGCGCCGCACGCAGCGCCAGGGCCGCCTGTGGTGCGTGCACGGCCACCACCATGCGGCCCAGATGCGGCGCCAGTCCGACCGCCGGCGCACGCGCGACCAGCTGCGGCACATCGCACAGCGCATCCGTCAGCTGCGCGCCGATCAGCGCGCGCAGACAGGACTCGCCCTGCAGGCGGCTGTGCGGGCTGGCATCGTCCAGGTCCAGACGCGGCCCCCCTGCGGCCACCCGTGCCAGCGTCTCGGAGCCCAGCATGGCCAGCGCCCGTGGCACGTCCCCGGCAGCGCCGCCGCTGCTCTGCGCCAGCGCACCGTTGGCCCGCCGCAGCAGGCGCCAGACCAGGCCCGGGTCGGCATGGACGACCGCGCTCAACTCCTGCAGATGGACCGCCGCCGCACCGGCTCGCGACGCCACGGCCCGCGGCGTGCCCGGCAGCACCGGCAGGTCCGGCTGGCGACGCGCCCGGTCGATCAGGCCCTGCAGCCGGAGCGCGGCATGGCGGGCGGGGTCAGGGTCGGCGTCGGGAGCGGGATCGATGACCAGGTCCTCCCGGACCACGGCATCCGGCGCCGGCAGGGCCGCGGCCAGCGCCGGCACGGGCAGCGGATGCAGCGCCGGCAGGTGGATGGCGCGGTGCTCGGCCGGGTCGGCGCCCGCACCCGCTGCACCCGCTGCACCCGCTGCACCGGCTGCGGCCGCTGCGCCGGCTGCAGCCGACGCGCCACGCGATCCCGCGCCCTCCCCGGACTCCACATCCATGCCCTCGGTCCTGTGCACCGCCATGGCCGAGATTCAACCCCGGCGGCGCGACCGCCGACCATCGGGGATTCTGGATCGCTGCGTGGGGACAGGGACACCGTGAACGGGCGCACGGCACGGACCCGGCCGGGACATGGCGCCCACGCCCCGGCCGGGCGACCGGACCGGCGAGCGCCATCGTCGACAATCCGGCCCCCGCCGCGCTCCGCATGAATGCACCGCCTTGTCTCCGATGTCCGCTGTTTCCCCGGTGCACTCGCGCGCCATGCCTGCGCTGTTCGTCCTGATCTGGAGTACCGGCTTCATCGTCGCGCGCTACGGCATGCCCTGGGCGCCGCCGGCCAGCTTCCTGCTGGTGCGCTTCGGTCTGTCGGTCGCCTGCCTGGCGGCCTGGGCCGGTCTGGCCCGCGCGCCCTGGCCGCGTGGACGCGCGCAGTGGCGCCATCTGGCCGTCAGCGGCGTGCTGATGCACGCGGTCTACCTCGGCGGGGTATGGACGGCGGTCAAGGCCGGCATGGGCGCCGGTCTGGTGGCGCTGCTGGTCGGGCTGCAACCGGTGCTGACGGCGGTCTGGCTGTCGGCCACCGGTGACCGCGTCAGCCCGCGGCAATGGGCCGGGCTGGGGGCGGGCCTGGCCGGCCTGCTGATGGTGGTCTGGACCAAGCTCGGCCACGGCGAGCTGGGGCCGCTGAGCCTGGGCTGCGCCCTGCTGGCGCTGGCCGGCATCACCGCCGGCACGCTCTACCAGAAGCGCCATCTGGCCCCCTGCGACGTGCGCACCGCCAACCTGATCCAGCTCAGCGCCGCCGCGCTGGCGATGGCCCCGCTGGCCCTGCTCGACGACGAGCCCATGCGCTGGATGCGGCTGGTGGACGGCGCGGCCACGCCGGTGGCCAACGGGGCGCTGATCGGCGCGATGGTCTGGTCGGTGCTGGGCATGACCCTGGGCGGCAGCTCGCTGCTGTACCTGCTGATCCAGCGCGGCGCGGCGACGCAGGTCGCCAGCCTGCTCTACCTGGTGCCGCCGACCACGGCCCTGATGGCCTGGGCCTTGTTCGGCGAACGCATCACCGGCTGGACGCTGGCCGGCACCGCACTGACCGCGCTCGGCGTGTCCTGGGTGGTGCGGGCGCCCGTGGCGCCTGTCGAACCGTCGGCACCGGCGGCAGCGACGGCAGCGGATGGGCCGGCGGTGCCGGATGGGCCTGCGGACGTCACCGCGGCGACCGTGACCATCACCGCGGCTGCCAACGCTGCGGCCAAGGCAACCGCAACCGCCACCGCCCACACCTCCACGGCCGGCCCGCAAGACACCCCGCGCCATGACTGACCGCCCGCAGATGCCGGAGCACCCGGAGCAGCCGGAGCACGCCGCGCCGCCGGCCCGCCTCGCCACGCCAGCCGCCGCGCCGGCCGCCCCGGAAACTGCACCGGACATCGCCCGGGACACCCCCCCGTCACCGTCCCCACACGGCCTGGCCCGTGGCCTGCGCTGGCTGTTGCCGACCGCGCTGGCGCTCGGCGGCTGGACCTGGGGTGTGGGCGAGGCCCTGCCCGGCTGGCTGCGGCCGCGCATCGCGCAGGCCGCGGCCCAGGCGCTCGGCACCGAGGTGAAGCTGGAGGCGCTGACGATCGCGCCCTGGTCGCTGCGCCTGGGCATCGCGAGCCTGCGCATCGGCCCGGCCGACGCCCCCTGGCTGCAACTGGCCGAGGCCCGCACCCGCCTGGCCCTGCTGGACAGCCTGTGGCAGCGCGCACCGGTCATCGACGGCCTGAGCCTGCAGCGCCCGCAGCTCTACCTGGAGCGCGCGGCCGACGGCCGCCTCAACATCGCCCCGCTGCTCGACCGCCTGGCCCGCCCGGCCGACGCGCCGGCTGCGGCCCCCGGCGAGCCCCCGGCCCTGGTGCTGCAGGGCCTGCGGCTGGACGGCGGCAGCCTGCGCTGGGTCGACCGCCAGCACGCCGGCGAGCACCGCATCGACGCGCTGTCGCTCGCCCTGCCTCGGCTGTCCACCCGGCCGGCCGACGCGGACGACACCAGCCCGGCCGAGGCACAGGCCCGCCTCGACGGCAGCACGCTGCGCGTCGACGGCCAGCTGCGCCTGTTCGCACGGCCCGAGCGCCAGGTGGCGATCGACCTGGACTGGCGCGACCTGGAACTGGCGCCGCTGCTGCGTGCCGCCGGCCCGTGGCTGAGCCACCCGCTGCCGCTGGCGCTCGACGCCGGCCGGGCAGCGGCACGGCTGCAGATCCGCCTGAGCCAGCCGCAGGCCCCCACGGCCACGACCAAGGCCCCCGCCGCGGCCGACCGGCCCGCCGGCGCCTCGACCGCGCCGACGGGGGCGGGAACGGCGGCAACGGTCACGGCGGCCACGGCAGTCACGGCAGCGGCCACGGCAGCGACCGCGGCCACGACAGCCGCAGCGCCCCGGCCGCAGCCCCGCCTGCAGATCAGCGGCGAGCTGCAGATCGACGGCCTGCGTGGCCAGTGGCAGCAGGGCCGCAGCGTCCCGCTGGCCTGGCAACGGCTGCGCATCGAGGCGCTGGATCTGCAGCCGCTGCAGCGCCAGCTGACGATCGGCCGCGTGCAGCTGCAGGGGCCGGACCTCACCTGGGCGCTGGACGCGGCGCCGGCCGCCACGGCTCCGCCGCGGGAGGGCGGCGGTGCGGCGGATGCGACGGATACGGCCAGTACGACGGATACGGCGGATGCGACGGGCACGCCCTGGCGCTGGCACATCGCGCACATCGCGCTCGACGACGGCCAGCTGCGGCTGCGCCATGCGGCCTGGCCGGCCGACCGCCGACTGCGCGCGCTGGCCCTGCAGATCGACGACCTGGACAGCCGGCCCGAGCACAGCGCCCGCGCCCGGCTGCAGGCCCGCGACGACCTCGACGCGACGCTGGAAGCCGAGGCCACGCTACAGCCGCTGGCGGGCCAGGCGTCCGGCCGCCTGGCGCTGCAGGGCCTGGACACCCGGGCCTGGCTGGCGCCGTGGCACGCGCGCCTGCCGGTCGACTGGCAGCAGGGCCGGCTGACGCTGGCGCTGCACGCCGCCATCGACCCACAGGGCTGGCGACTGGACGAGGGCTCGGCCCAGCTCGACACGCTGCGCCTGGCGCCACACCGGCCGACGACCGGCCGGACCGCGCCAGGACGGCCCCCGGCCCGCGGCGCAGACCATCTGGCGCTGGACCGCCTGAGCGTCGACGGCGTGCGGATCGAGCAACAGGCCGGCCAGCCGCTGCAGGCCCGCATCGGCACGGTCTCGCTCGATGGCGCCGCGCTGCGCGCCAGCCGCGGCGCGGACGGCGCGCTGCCCTGGCTGCCCCCGGCGGCCGCCGGCCCACGACCGGCGGCCACCGGTGCCCGTGCCGCGGCCACTGGCACCCGCCCCGCAGCGGCGCCCCACCGCGCCGCCACGCGCCCGCGCCCGGACGCCCCGGCCGCGAGCCCGCCCCCGCGCTGGTCGATCGACACCCTGCGCTGCCGGCGCTGCGCGCTGAGCTTCGACGATGCGCAGACCGCCGGCGGCCAGCACTGGCAGGCCCGCGATCTGGCGCTGACGCTGCGCCAGCTCGACAGCGACGCCCGCCAGCCCTTCACGCTGCAGCTGGCCAGCGGCTTCGGCCGGGACGGCCGGCTGGCCGTCGATGGCCAGGTGCGCCGCGCGCCGCTGCAGGTGCGCGCCCGGCTGCGCACGCAGGACATCGACCTGTCGGCCCTGCAGCCCTGGCTGGACCCCTACGTCAACCTCAGCCTGCACTCGGCCCGCTTCGACGCCGACGGCCGGCTCACGCTCGATGGCCCGGCCTCGCCCGCGGCGGCGGCCGCCGGCACACCGCCGCCGGCCATCGCGGCCGCGGGCTGGCGCGGCCGCCTGGCGCTGCGCGCGCTGCAGGCCCAGGACCGGCTCAACGGCGCCGACTTCCTGCGCTGGCGCACGCTGGCGCTCGACGGCAGCGCGCTGCAGTGGCGTCCGTCGTCGTGGGAGGCCGATCTGGGCCGCATCACGCTCGACGGCTTCTACGGCCGCGTGATCGTCAACGGCGACGGACGGCTGAACCTGCGCGACATCGTGCGCCGCAGCGACGAGGCCGAGCGCTCGCTGACCACGCCCCAACCGCAACGCGCGCCGGCCTCCGCCACCGAGGCGGCCGCCGCCGCCACCGCCGGGCCGACCCGGCTGCGCTGGCAGGCCATCGCGCTGACCGACGGCGAGGCCGACTTCACCGACCTCTGGATCCGGCCGAACTACTCGGCCCGCCTGACCGGGCTGGACGGCCGCGTCTCGGCGCTGGCCTGGGACGACCCGCAGCCGGCCACACTGCACATCGGCGGCAAGGTCGACGACAGCGCGCCGCTGGCCATCGACGGCACGGTGCACCCGCTGGGCCCGCGCCTGCTGACCGACCTGACGGCCAGCGCACGCGGCATCGACATCACCCGCCTGTCGACCTACACGGCCCGTTATGCCGGCTACGGCATCGAGCAGGGCACGCTGTCGACCACGCTGCACTACCGGATCGAACACGGCCGGCTGCAGGCCGACAACCGGCTCTACGTCGACCAGCTGCGCTTCGGCGACGCCGTCGACAGCCCCGATGCCCTGAATCTGCCGGTACGGCTGGCGGTGGCCCTGCTGCAGGACCGCCACGGCGTGATCGACGTCAACCTGCCGGTCAGCGGCAGCCTGGACGATCCGCAGTTCTCGGTCGGCGGCCTGCTGGTCAAGGTGCTGGTCAACCTGGTGACCAAGGCGGTGACGGCACCGTTCACGCTGCTGGCCCAGGCCTTCGGCGATGGTCAGGCCGAGCTGGGCCACACGCCCTTCCTGGCCGGCTCCGACGCCCTCGACGGCGACGCGCGCGCGCTGCCCGCACTGCAGACGCTGGCGCAGGCCCTGCTGGAGCGGCCGCAGCTCAAGCTGGAGATCACCGGCCGCGCCGACGCCGCCGCCGACGGCCCGGCCCTGCGCCGCGCCGGCCTGGAGCAGCAGCTGCGCGAGGCCAAGGCCCGGGCCCTGGGCGGCACACCGGCCGAGGTCAGCCTCGGCCCCGACGAGCGCCCCCGCTGGCTGCGCCAGGTCTGGGACCGGGCCCCGCTGCCGCAGCGCCCCTCGCTGTTGCAGCGGCTGCGCGAGCCCCCGGCCGCGGCCGCGATGGAGGCCGATCTGCTGGCCTTGCAGACGGTCGACGCGGCCGCGCTGCGCACGCTGGCCGACCGCCGGGCCGACCATGTCAAGGCCTGGCTGGCCCGCCAGGTGCCGGCCGAACGGCTGCTGCTGACGGCCTCGCGGGTGGAGACCGGCCCGCCGGTGGCGGCGACGACGGCGACAGCGGCGGCGGCTGAGGCGGCTGAGGCAGCACCTGGGGCGGGCGCCGCCTCAGGTGCCGCATCGGCCGCCGCATCAGGGCCCGCCGCCACGGCTGCGGGCCAGGCCCGCGACACGGTGACGCCAGCCGCCGGAACGCGCGGGCCGGGCGTCGACTTCGAGCTGCGCTGAGGCGGTGGCGGTGGCGGTGGCGGCAGTGGTGGTAACCGCCACCGCGCCGTCGCCCGCGCGCCGATCCAGGTCGGCCCGGCGACAGCGCCGGCGCGCACCCATGGTGGAATCGGCGCCGTGAGCGACGCCCCTGACCGCCGACCCGCCTCCGCCTCAGCGGCCCCAGCGGCCCCAGCAGCCCCAGCGGCCTCGGCGGCTGTCGCCGCATCGGCGGCCCCCGCCGACCGCACCACCGGCGCACCGGCGCCCGCGCCCCCGGTCTCGCCCACCCACCCCTCCGCCCGCACGTCCGACCGCACCTCCGCCCGCACCGCCGCCCTGTCCCGCCTGCGGCCCGCCTGGGCCGACGGACTGGACGCCACCGGCCTGCGCGCCGACGCGCTGGCCGGCCTGCTCAGCGCGCTGCTGGTGCTGCCGCAGGCCATCGCCTTCGCCACGCTGGCCGGGCTGCCGCCGCAGCACGGGCTGTATGCGGCGGTGCTGCCCTGCATCGTCGCCGCGCTGGCCGGCAGCAGCCGGCATGTGGTGACCGGGCCGACCAACGCGAACTCGCTGGCGCTGGCCGCGATGCTGGCGCCGCTGCTGCCGGGTGTGGCGCCTGGCAGCCCGCTCTGGGTGCAGACCGCGCTGGCGCTGACGCTGCTGGTCGGCCTGCTGCAGACGGCCACCGGCGCGCTGCGCCTGGGCGCCATCGCCCACTTCATCTCGCCGACGGCACTGCTGGGCTTTTCCAGCGGCGCGGCGCTGCTGATCGTCGTCCACGCGCTGCCGGATCTGGCCGGCGTGCCGGCGTCGGCGTTGTACGGACTGGCCACCGCGCCGGAGCGGCTCGGCGCCGCACTGACCCAGGCCCCCGGCGCGCTGCTGACCGGCCTGCTGACGCTGGCCCTGGCCGCCGGGCTGCGCGCCTGGCGCCCGCGCTGGCCCTTCATGCTGATCGCGCTCGGTGCCGGCACGGCGGCGGGGGCGCTGCTGCAGGCCGCCGTGGCCCGCGGCACGCTCGGCCCGGCCTGGCTGTTGACGGTGCTCGGGCCGCTGCCCTCGGCCATCCCGCCGCTGGCCTGGCCGGATCTGCCCGCCGCCCGCTGGAGCGAGCTGCTCGGCGCGGCCGCGGCGCTGACGGTGGTGGCGCTGGCGCAGTCGATCGCGATTGCCAAGGCGGTGGCCGAGCGCTCGGGCCAGCGCATCGACGCCAACCGCGAGTTCCTCGGCCAGGGCCTGGCCAATCTGGCGGCCGGCGTCAGCGGCGGCTACGTCAGCTGCGGCTCGCTCAACCGCAGCCTGCCCAACCTGGAGGCCGGCGCGCGCACGCCGCTGGCCGCCGTGTTCGCCGGCCTGGCCGTGGTGCCGCTGGTGGCCTTCAGCGCGCCGCTGCTGGCGCACATCCCGATGGCCGCCGTCGCCGGCCTGCTGGTGCTGGTGGGCTGGACACTGCTGAACCCGCCGGCCTGGCGCCGGCTGGCCACCGCCAGCCGCACCGAGCTGGCCATCGCCGCACTGACGCTGCTGGCCACGCTGTTCGCCCCGCTGGCGCAGGCGGTGCTGATCGGTAGCGCGCTGTCGCTGGGCGCCTATCTGCAGCGCACCGCACGACCGGCGCTGCGCAGCATGGGCTTCGACCGGGCGGCCGAGCCGCGGCGCTTCGTCGTGCTGGACGAGGCACGGCTGCTGGCGGCGCACACCCTGCCCGAATGCCCGCAGCTCAAGCTGCTGCGCATGGAGGGCTCGGTGTGGTTCGGCGCCACCGCCCATGTGGCCGACCGGCTGCAGGCGCTGCGCGACGCGGCGCCCGGCCAACGCCACTTGCTGGTGATGACCAAGAGCATGAACTTCGTCGATGTCGCCGGCTCGGCGCTGTGGGGGCAGGAGCTGCAGACGCGGCGCGCGCGCGGCGGCGATCTGTGGTTCCACCGCCCGCGGCCCGACGTGCTGGCGCAGTGGCGGCGCGACGGCCTGCTGGCCCGGCTCGGCACCGACCACGTGTTCAGCGACAAGCGCGAGGCGCTGGCGGCCATCGTGCCGCGGCTGGATCCGGCCGTCTGCGCCGGCTGCAGCGTGCGCCTGTTCGCCGAGTGCGCGCAGCGCCCGGGCGCTGCGCCGATGCCGGAGATCTGAGGGGCGCGGGCGGCGGAGGGGCAGCGCCCGGCGCCGGGCGAGACTCAGCCCAGCAGCTCGACCACCAGCAGCGCGCGCGCCACGCCGCGGCCGGCATGGCGGATCGCGTGCGGGCGGTCGGCGGCGTAGCGGGCGCTGTCGCCGTGGCGCAGCAGGTGGCTTTCGGCCGCGGCCGGTGCGACGGGCAGCGCGGCGTCCGTACCGGCGGCCGCCCCCGCCGCCGCCCCGCCACAACTGACGCTCAAGCTGCCGCCAAGCACCGTCAGGTGCTCGCGCGTGCCACCCTCGTGCGCTTCGGAGACCAGCTCGCCGCCGGGCTGCACCGTCAGCTCGTACCACTCGATGCGGCCGGCCAGGTCCAGCGGGCCGAGGATGCGCAGCTCGCACAGCCCGTCGGGGCTGCGGATCAGCGGCGCGGCATGGGCCGGCAGCACGCTCACGGCCGGAGCCGGCACCGCGTGGCCGCCCTCGGCCAGCAGATCACCCAGGCTGACGCCGAGGGCCTGCGCCAGGCGCCAGACCACCGCCACCGTCGGATTGGCCTGGTTGCGCTCGACGTCCGACAGCATGGACTTCGACACGCCAGCCCGGCGCGAGAGCTCGTCGAGCGACAGGCGCTGGGCCTTGCGCAGCGCCTGCAGCCGCTGGCCGACGGCCGGCGGACCGCCGGCAGCGGGTTCGTGGAGGGCGGAAGCAGCGGCGGCAGGCAGGGCGGGCATCGGCACGGAACGGGGTGAAGCAGGAGGCGGCAAGGATCGACGCGAAGGCACCCGCGCGGAACGACCGAAGGGCGGCGATGATGGCGCGCGCAAGCGGGGCGGCAGACCGACCGGACGCACCCGAGGCAGGCCGTGCGTGTGGCGTCGGGCACGGTCTGCGTCGGGCTGTCGTCAGGGCTGCGGCGCCACGCTCCAGCGTGTTCGATAAACCGGAAATCTGTTCGATAATCCGGAAATCATCCGATCCAGTGTACGCCCCCGGAGCACCCTCATGGCCCGATCGCCCCAAGCCGTTCCCGAGATCCCCGGCACCGCCGGCACCCCGACGGCCGCCGCCATGCCGGGCGCCCCCGCCGCCCCCGCCATCCACGGCGGCACCGGCCAGCCAGCCGGCCACTACCTGCAGTTCGCCAGCGACAACACCGCCGGCATCTGCCCCGAGGCGCTGGACGCATTCGTCCGCGCCAACGCCGGCTTCGCCGCCAGCTATGGCAACGACGACGACACCCACACCGTCTGCGACCGCCTGCGCGAGGTCTTCGAGGCCGATGCCGAGGTCTTCTTCGTCTTCAACGGCACGGCCGCCAACTCGGTGGCGCTGGCCAATCTGTGCCAGTCGCACCAGGCGGTGATCTGCAGCGAGACGGCCCACGTCCACACCGACGAGTGCGGCGCGCCCGAGTTCTTCAGCGGCGGCTCCAAGCTGCTGACCGCGCCACACCGCCACGGCAAGCTCACCGCCGCCGGCGTGCAGGAGGTGATCCAGCGCCGCAGCGACATCCACTACCCCCGCCCGCGCGTGGTCACGCTGACCCAGTCCACCGAGATGGGCACGCTCTACCAGAGCGGCGAGATCGCCGGCATCGCCCGCCTGGCCCACGGCCACGGCCTGAAGGTACACATGGACGGCGCGCGCTTCGCCAACGCCGCGGCCGCGCTCGGCGGCAGCCCGGCGGACATCACCTGGCGCGCCGGCGTCGACGTGCTGTGCCTGGGCGGCACCAAGATGGGCCTGCCGGTGGGCGAGGCGGTGATCTTCTTCGACCGCGCGCTCGGCGCCGACTTCGCCTACCGCTGCAAGCAAGCGGGCCAGCTGGCCTCCAAGATGAGGTACCTGTCAGGCCCCTGGCTGGCGATGCTGGAAGGCGGCACCTGGCTGCGCCACGCGGCCCACGCCAACGCGATGGCCCAGCGCCTGGCGCGCCACCTGGCCGCCCTGCCCGGCGCCGAGCGCCTGCTGCCCACCGAGGCCAACGGCGTCTTCGTCAACCTGCCCGAGCCAGCCATCGCCCGCCTGCGCGCGGCCGGCTGGGCCTTCTACACCTTCATCGGCGGCGGCGCGCGCTTCATGTGCTCGTGGGCGACCACGCCGGAGGCGGTTGATCACCTGGCGCATGACATCGGGCAGGCGTTGGCGGCGGGGTGAGTTCCCGGCTCAGCCGACCCGCACTGCGGCCGAGCACCTGCCCGCTCGGCCGCAGGCGCTGCCCCTGTTGCCGCGACGCCGCCAACGTCACGCGCGCTTCGGCTTGCATCTGCTGGAATCGCCTCGTCATCGCACGCCTTGCCGGATGGCGAGGTGTTGCATTTCGGACTTGAGAACGCCGAGTTAAACCCGCCCGCCCGGCTTCCTGACGAGAATTGCAATGGCCGGCGGGAATGCCAGCCAGAAGCCGGCATCAGCACCACCCCGACCGCTGAGAGCGCGAACAAACTCCAGCCGAGCGACTTGGGCAACATGCCGTTCGCGCATGCTTGCTCAAGTGAAGAAATGGCCAGCCCGCAGATGAAGAGCACTGCGCCGAACAAGACACACCAGACTGCGACCCCGATGGATGGGTCGCGCCCGACGGTATCGAACAACCCGTTCAGAAAGATGGATTGAAAAACTTTGCCGAATACGACGAAACAAAGTAGAGAGTGAATAACCGACACGCCGATCAACCAGCGCCCAATCCATCGCCTCATCGTGATACCTCGGGAAATTTGAAAGTTTCTTGTCGGACAGGAAAGTTGGGCATTCACAGCCAGCGGCGAACCCGTTGCAGATAGGCGACATACGCGGGCCCAAAGGTGCCTCGCAACATGACTTCTTCGCGCGGAATATGGAAACAGTGCAGGAAGAGAAATTCGAGCGATGGAGCCAGCAGCATGGGCAGGGTTCCAAACCATACGGCAACGCCAAGCAATGACATCACCACACCCACATACATGGGGTTGCGGGAAAACCGGAATGGCCCGTCACAGACCAAGCTTGAGGAAGTAGCACCAACAAACAACGTGGTCTTCCGAAATGTGAAGTAGGTGCGCGCCAAGACTGTCAAAGAGCAGCCTGCCACGAAAAGCAGCACTCCCAGTGCCGGCACGTGGAAGATCGCTTTCCAAGGGCCGGACAGGTACTGAAGAAGGAGTGTTGCCGCAATGATCAAAAAAGTCACGAACGGAGGTTGGAGTGCAATTGGCATGGGCTTCCAAGAAACCTCACGTAAAGGTGACTGGCAAGTTGCGGCAAGGGGCCGCACGGTGCAGGATTTTTCACTGTGCCGTGCAGCCGCTTGCCGCAAAGCGTCCGCTTCAACCGACAAGTTAGCGAGATCGGCACGGACATGAGCCGATTCCCGACCGACAAGCACTTCGCGTCCTGGCTGGGACTGTGTCCGGGCACGAAGATCACGGGCGGCAAAGTGATGAGCGGCAAGACCAAGCGGTGTGCGAACCGAGCGGCACGGGCGCTGCGGCTGGCTGCTTCGGCCTTGCGCACCAGCCAGTCGGCGCTGGGCGCGTATTTCCGCCGCCTGTGCGCCCGGATGGACAAACCCAAGGCGGCGACGGCGGCCGCGCACAAACTGGCACGGCTGATCTACAGCATGCTGACCAAGGGCGAGGAATACACCGATCAAGGGCAGGCCTGGTACGAGGAGCGTTATCGGCAGCGGGTGCTGCACAACCTCAACAAGCGGGCGCAGCAGATGGGTATGACGCTGGTGCCGACTGCGCCGGCACCGCAGGCGGCCTGAAAAGGTCCTTGTGCGTCAGTCACTTGCGTGGAGTTTCTTGAGAGGCGTCAACGCAGCCGCTGGACCCCGACGGCCTTGTCGATTCCGTCGATCTTCATCTTGTAGCCGCCGCCACTACGAAAGATCAACGCCTTTGGCATGAATGAGTAGTGATAGTAGTAGTGGTACTCAGTTTGCTGCCAAATTTGCCCATTCATCAGCTTGACGATAGTTTCGCCTTCCCATCCGTTGAAATCGCCACTCACTTGTGTCTCGATGACGCTAGGCGTTTGTGGACTTGGAGCCGGAGACTGCGGAGCCGCGCGGCCTCCTGCGCCTTGTTCTTTCCCGTTCTGTACGCCAAGTTGATAGGCTTCTTGGAGCAGGCGGACAACTCCCGCCCGCTGTTCGGGCGACAACTTATCGAGTCCCAGGGCCACCTGCCGTTCGGTTGGAACCAGCCGATCTAATGATGCTGCTGGCGCCTGAGCAAAGGCCGGATCGGTGAGTGGTGGTGCCAGCACTGCTATGGCAAAGAGGTGGAGTATGCGGAGGGGATGCTTCATGACGCCTAACGGATGGGAAAGTCTCGCGCTTGCTCGGCATATGGATTCAGGCCTGGGTATCGAGGAGCCTGCGCAGATCAACGCTGTTGGGCCGCCAAGACGTGAAGTGTGACCTGAGCCAGCGATGTGCCACCAGACAGACATCCCGATCTTCCCACACGCGGACGCGAGCGCAGATCGTCACCACAGGTCAGACCGGCAGCAGGCAAGCTCGATAACTCGCATGGGCCTTGTGCCCGCTGAGCGAATGGAGCCCTGCTGAGCGGTTCGTATCTGGGGCCTCGGCCATGAGCGCCGAAACAAGCCCGCCTGTAGATGTGCAATCTGTTCCTTGTCGGTGCCATCGTGGCGCTCGGGGTTGCGAATGGGAGGTAGGTGCCGGTGCGTGGCCGTCAAACTCAGTTCTTCAGGCCGTTGACGCGGAGGGGAGTCCCTGTAGGGGGTTAGGCGCCCGTGGCTGGCTTCTCCAGTATGCGCCAGGCTGCCTTGTTGCCCTTGAGTTCGGGAATCATCTCTATGAGGCCCGCATCCCGCAACTTGTAGAACTCAGACTTGACGGCGTTTTCACTCTTGATTCCAGTGATGTCTCGGGCTTGCCGGTTAGTAATGATCTTGTGTTTGGCAAGGAATTCCATGATCGACTCCTGAGGCGAGGCAAGCGGCGTGTGCGGAATGACCACGCGTACATAGTTGCCCTCGTCGTAGATCTCCGGCGAACGCAGCTTCCAGTCCTTCATACGCTGGAATGCGGTGTTCAACCCCTCACCGATATCTTTGTTGGGTGGATTCTTGTAGCGAGATAGGAGACTCACTATCTTTGGGTTTCGCGCATAGCGAACGTCCAGAATGTTCTGCATCGTCACAAATGCGGGAAGTCGTCCGGGACTCACAACTTCGATTCGGTTGTCGAAGATAAGTACCTGGACATCGTCGGAAACGGAGTAGTCACGATGGATGATTGCGTTGACCACGATCTCCCACAGCGTTTCGGGCGGGTACTCCATCTGCTTCGGACCATCTGTCGTCCAAACCTTGATCGCCGACATGATTTCGGTCACACGAGCGACGGTCCTGTGGATGAGTTGATAAAGCGGTCCGTCGATAGTTTCCAGGAAACCCAGGTGTTCGCGCTCTGGATCTTCTTCCTTCGTCTCGTATCTGGCAATGCGCACCGCGCACTTGCGCGGAACTGCACCCGCAGGGTCTCGAGCGAAGAGAAGTAGACCTGCCACCTTAGGCTTAAAATTCTTCCGGTCAATCAATCCCTTGTTGATGCTGAGTTCAAGCGGGTCGGTACTTGGAGAATATCCAGCCAAGAAGTCAGCGATTACGGGAGAGTCAACGATGTCTTCTGCATACGAGGTTTCAACCGGATAGTCCTCAAAGGAAGTGGCTCCCTTTGCGAAGGACAGCGCTGCGATGCGCTCAGGATCGGTGACCGGCAGAGACTGGGCACCCTTTCGTTCATAGACAGTACCGTCGGCGGTCATATGGACCGACTGGCTCTTCTCCACATCCACTCGCAGCACAAACGGCCCCTTTCCTTCAACTCGAAGGAAGGTGAACTCCATGGGCAAAGCCGGCTGCACTTCCATCAGCGCTTGGATGTGCTGGTTGTACTCCTCGATGCTCGTTGCGCCGGTCCAGCGCTTGGCTGGGTCCGCCTCGGCCTTGTCGTCCGCTATGCCTACGTAGACCTCCCCGCCGTCTGCGTTGGCGAATGCAACTGCTGCCTTCTGCAACTTGGCGCCCTTGATGGCAGCGGCCTTCCTGTCGAAGAAGTGATCCTCTGCCCGTTGGGAGAGCGCAAGGGCATCAGCTTGGGGAATGATCTTTGTCTGCATTCGTGAAGCGTAGCAGGTGGGTTGATTCGGGCGCCTAACGAATGGAAGGGCCATCCCCTCGCACCGCCCCCGGTACGCAGGATTCTGCCGATAGCCGGTGCGCCCGACCAGCGCGCACCATGGGATGGCAGAAGTTCAACCCGCGGCCGGACGCCGCAAGGAGATGACCATGACGGTGGTGTTTCTCGGGATCGATCTGGCCAAGAATGTCTTCGCGCTGCATGGCGTGGATGCTGCCGGCAAGCCGTGCCTGGTGCGGCCGCAGGTCCGGCGCGATCAGCTCACCGAGCTGGTCGCCAAGCTGTCGCCGTGCACCATCGCGATGGAAGCCTGTTCCGGTGCGCACCACTGGGCTCGCACGTTCAGCGCCTTCGGCCACACCGTCAAACTGATCGCGCCGCGCTTTGTCATTCCGTTCCGCATGGGCGGCAAACGCGGCAAGAACGATCAGGCCGACGCCGCCGCGATCTGCGAGGCGATGCAGCGGCCGGCCATGCGCTTCGTGCCCGTCAAATCCGTGGATGCGCAGTCGATGTTGGCCCTGCACGCCACCCGCCAGGGTTTTGTCCAGGCGCGTACCGCGACGATCAATCGGCTGCGGGGTCTGCTCAGTGAGTTCGGCATCGTGCTGCCGCTCAAGGCGCAAACCATCCGCAAGCGGGCGGCCGAGGCGCTGGAGGGTTTGCCGGGCTGGGCCCGCTTCGCCTGCACGGATCTGTTGAGCGAAGTCGGCCGCCTGGATGAGCGCATCGACACGTACGACACCCATATCCGCCTGAGCGCCCAGCACGACGCCACCTGCCGGCGCCTGATGCAGATGCCCGGCATCGGGCCGACCATCGCCAGCGCGCTGCGCGCATCGGTCGGTGGCGGCCATGACTTCGACAATGGCGGCCAACTGGCGTCGTGGCTGGGACTGGTGCCCGGGCAATACAGCTCGGGCGGGAAGAATCGGCTGGGCCGGATCACCAAGGCGGGCGACAGCTATTTGCGCATGTTGCTGATCCTGGGCGCGCGGGCCGTGCTGGCGGCCGCTGCCGGCAAGAAAGACCGGATCAGCCGATGGGCCGTCAGCTTGGCCGAGCGGCGCGGGTATTGGAAGGCGGTGGTGGCCATCGCCGCGAAGAACGCGCGCATGGCGTGGGCCATGCTGTCGGGCACTTCCCGAAACCCGTCGCAACGCCCTGAGACCGCCCAGAGCCGACCATGACAGGGCCGCGCACGCACGCCACAGCCGCCTGCAGCGCCTCACCGCCCCGTCCGCAGCCCGCGAACAAGCCCTGGCGCCCCTCACACCGCCCTCGCAGGCGGACTTCCGCTCTTGACCAGCCACGCCAGCCGCCGCGCGTTGTATGCCACGCACGCCAGCGTGATGCTCAGCGCGTTGCGCGCCAAGCTCATCGCCCGAACGCACTTGCCGCCCTGCTGATGCAGCGCCGCGAAGACGTGCTCGACCCGCGCCCGTGTCCGGCTGATCGTCTTGTTGCGCTGCTTGAGCCTCACCTTGGCCGTCTGGCCCGGCCGGGCCCGGCGCGCGATGCCGTCGCACAGCCCGTGCTGGCGCAGCGCCTGGCGATTGGCTTCGCTGTCGTAGGCGCGATCGGCCCACAAGCGGCCGCGTGTGTTGGCCGTCTGCAGCACCTTCGGCAGCTGGTGGCCATCGTCGGCATTGGCTGCCGTGATCGCGATGCGTCGGATCAGCTTGTAGCGTGCGTCCACGTTGCCGTGCAGCTTGTAGCCGTAGTACGACTTGCCGTGCTTCTGCGTCCAACGCGCATCCTGATCGGTGTGCGCCAGCCGCTTCTTGCTCCAGCCTGCAGGGTCCTCGCCCTTGTTCAGCGTCTTGCGCTCCTGGGTGGTGGCCTGCGTGATCGGCGCCTGCACGATGCTCGCATCGACGATCTGCCCGCCCCGCGGGATGTAGCCATGACGCTGCAACTGCTGGCTCAGCGTCTCGAAGATCGCCTGGGCCCCCAGTCCGCCGTGGGCCAGGCGCTGCCGGAACGACCACAGCGTGCGCGCATCCGGAATGTGCAGTGCGCCATCGAGCCGGCAGAAGCGCTGGAAGCTCAGCCGATCGAGCACCTGGTGCTCGCACTGCTCGTCCGACAGGTTGTACAGGCCCTGCAGGAAGACCATGCGCACCAGTACCTCGGTGGCGTACGGCGGGCGGCCGCCCTTGCTGCGGTCGGGCCGGGGGCAGGCCCGATCCACCGCAGCAGCCATCGCCCCGAAGTCGATCAGCTCGTCCATCGCCGCCAGGCTCTGCACATAACCTTCGAGCTTGGCCTTGCGCTGGCGCACCAGGAACAGATCGTCGGGCGCCTCCTCAGGGAAGAACGCGGAGGGCTTGATGCGCGGGCTGATCATGAGGGGCGATGTTGCCGCAGGTCGGCGCGGGGTGGGGGCGTCAGGCGCGGGGTTTCAAGAAGTGCCCTGTCCAAGGGCGAGGATTTCAAACCGGTGGAGGACGCGTTGCCCGCCGATGTGGCGCCGGCCTGAACCAGGCTGGACAGACACACGATCCCTGCGACTTCGGAGATACCCGCCCGACACCCACTCAGTTTCTTCCATCGCGTGACGCCTGCGTTGATGACACAAGGTTGGCCCCGCGCGGGGACGGCTCGGTTAACTCAAGGTGGTGCGGCTTGACCGCAACCACGGCTAACGAATGGAGCCCCCGCGCGCGTCTTTTCATCAGGGCCAGCAGCCTTGGATGCTGCACCGAAGGCCGGTTGTAGTCATGCAGTCCGCTCCTTGTGTTCTTTGTGCGGGTGAAAGCGTGGAAGAAATCAGTTCTTCAGGATGTGGCAGCCGCAACTGCGGACGTCAGGGGACAGGTTTCTCTTGAAAGGACGGGGATGCCCTTGTAGTTAGAATTCAGCGGCCGCCGAAGGCGGTCCGCTGGAATAAATAGTTAGGGCTCACGTCTTAGGTATCGCAGGACAGGCCCTATACCACTCGACCCGTTCCTTGGATAGTTCCGAGATTAGAGCGTTTACGAGCGCGCGCCCTCCCGGAAAGGGAAGATAGAGGCCTACTACTCGTGGTGAGGTGATTGTCTCGGATGCGTAGAGTAGCGCTTTGATTGAACCGACAGCTACGATCGCGTTTTGTGCAGTGGTGCGATTCAGTTCGCTCTGAATCGGCAGCGCAGATGCGACCGACTTCCCGTTCACTCCAAGCGTCTGAACCACAAGTGAACCTTTCAGCCGATCAGCCTCCGCCTCAGCGCCAATTACGCCGATGCCTGAGATGTTGGCATTCGCTCCTGTGACATAGACGTACGAAGAGACACGGAGGCCGACTCCGACATAAACGGGTATATTGAAAACGTAGCCCGGGACTCCTTTTGTTGTAGTTACCCGTGTAACCTCGTATCGCTCGGTGCCGGCGACATACTCGCTAAGGTCTGTTGCGAATAGATTGACTGGCTCCGTATCCACGGAGACAGGCGACGTGTTTTTTCGTCGCATGAATTTGGTGATGGCCACCGGGACGTTAATAGTATCCGCATTGATGTAGTCAACGGTCACTCGATACGATTCGTCCTTGACTCCCGCCTTGGAGGCACCGTACGTGATCGCGCCTGACTTGTCGAATCGTTCAACAAGCATACGTACGGCGTTGTCCGGTAGCGAGTCCAAAAGAACGGATGTCGAGTCCGGCTTGGCCTCCCTGCAGCTAGCGCTTAGGCGCGTCTCTACCGGGAACGGATCAACTGGAATGTAGGTGTAGCCGGATTCAATTTCGCCGAGCGATGCGGCCACTTGTCCATCAGTCTTTGTGAACGGTCGCCCATCAAAAAGAGTGCCACAAGCCGCGAGGCTAACTGTCGCAAAAGCCATCAGAAATCTCTGCAGAAGCATAGGTATCTCCCGTGTGATGTGAATCGCAATTTGTCTGCAACGTCGGAGCAATAGAGTACTCCCCGAATGGGATGTAGCCCGGCTTTACCCGATTCGTCACCACCCTCAGCTTGGCTCGCTCCATGAGCCACTGACTACGTAATCTGACTCCCATCATTTCCTGGAGCCAGCGATGCCGATGAACCGAATCCAGTACCAGCGCGGCGTGTCGATGCCCGAATTCTTCTCGCGCTGCGGCACCGAGGCGCAGTGCGCAGCGGCGCTGGCGGCGCTGCGTTGGCCGCAAGGCTCCCGCTGCCCGCGGTGCGCGTCGGCCGAGCACTACCTGGTCGGTCATGGGGCCCGCACGCTCTACCAGTGCCAAGAGTGCCGCCACCAGACCTCGCTGACGGTCGGCTCGGTGATGGAGTGCACCAACCGGCCGCTGACGACGTGGTTCTTGGCCATCTATCTGATCACCCAAACCAAGACGGGCTTGTCGGCGCTGGCGCTGATGCGCCAACTGGGCACCAGCTGCCGCACGGCCTGGGTGGTCCATCAGAAGCTGATGAAGGCTATGGCCTCGCGTGACAGCGAGCAGCACCTGAGTGGTCTGGTTCAGGTCGATGACGCCTACCTTGGCGGCGAACGCCCGGGCGTCGGTGGCCGCGGCTCGCCCAACAAGGTGCCCATCGTCGTCGCCGTGGCCACCAACGATCAGGGCCACCTCATGCGGGTCAAGCTCAATGCGGTCGCCGGCTTCACCGGCGAGGCCATCACCGCCTGGGCGCGCGCCAATCTGATGCCCGGCTGCGACGTACGCAGCGATAGCCTGGGCTGCTTTGCCGGCGCGATCGACAACATCGTCTTGGGCTGCCGCCTGCCCCGCGAAGTGCCGCAACTGCAGTGGGTCAACACCGTGCTGGGCAACCTCAATACGATGATCAACGGCACCCACAAGTCCTTCAAGTTCGGCATGTAAGCCAGCCAGTACCTCGGCGCCTTTTGCTACCGCTTCAACCGGCGGTTCCATCTCCAGTCCCTGCTGCGCGAAGTCCTCGGCCACGTCGCGACCTCTGCGCCGACGCGTGAGCGGCAGATCAGAGGGATGGCTGAGGGTCATGACTAATCAGGCGGACGAAAAGCGTTTATCAGCCGCGTCACCGCAGGCAGCCAGAGGCGCAGGACTCACCCGCGGCGGATAAACCTCGTTGGACTGAACCGGTGCGCAGGACGTCGAAGGGGGAATGTAAGGTCATGGTGATCGCACAGTTCGCGCGTTGGGGTCGATGATCGCCGCAACGCGACAGGCGGGCCAGTCGTGCAGGGCGGTCCAGGCACAGTTCAGAGGGTGGTATCCCCTGTTTTGCGGATGCCGGGCGTAGCGTCGGGTGCTGGATGACGGTCGATTCACCCGGCGGGCGCAGGCCGTCACCCGCCAGCGCGCGGCTGTCCCGTCGGAGGCAGGGCGAAGCATCGATGTCATCGGCGGACGCCGGGCGGACCGGCGCCGCTGGGCTCGGGTTGCGTGGCATGCAGGCCCGCCGATCGCTCGGGCAGTTGGCACAGCACGGCCCGCCAAGCCCCCTGTCGACAGTGGCTGCAGCGCAGGATGTCGATGGCGGCCACACGGCGCATGAACTGCACCACGTCCTCGGCGATGGCCGGGTTCGCGGCGAGCATGCCCAGCAGCGCCCGTGCGCAGGCCAGCCGGCGTGCAGGTACAAGCCCAGGGTCTGGGCCCAGGTGTGCAGCACGAGGGTGAACGCTCCGACACCGCCCAGCCAGCGGGGATCGGCGGCGAACTGCGTGAGCGTGGCCGCCACGGCGTCGAGCAGGGTCGATCCGGTCCACCGAGGCTGGGCGCTGGCCAGGCCGTTGAACGTGTGCGGCAGCGTGAAGACCAGATGGTCGTACGGCACGTTCAGCAGCTCTGCCCCACACACCGGGTGCCGCCACATCCACCTCCACCGTCACCGCCACGTCACCATCGCGCCACGCCGCCGTCAAACGCGGCTGGTGCAATCCGCGGTCCATGTCGACCGCCCTTCCGGACGCCGCCCGCGGCCTCGCCCCTGCCGCTGCCGGGTCCTCGCACCTGACCGCCGGCCTGCCCGCTGACCCGCCCGCCGGCCCAGCCACCGGCCACCCACCCCCGGCCACACAGACCCGCCGCAGCCGTCGCCACTGGCTGGCCCTGCCCCTGGTGCTGCCCTGGGCGCTGGGCCTGGGCGCCTGCTCGCCGCAGCAGTTCGCGCTGCGCCGGCTGGCCGACGGCCTGGCCGCTGACGAGGGCGCGCCGGACGACGAGGACGATCTGCAGCTGGTGCGCGATGCCGCGCCGGCCTGGCTCAAGACCTCGGAGGCGGTGCTGGCCCGCACGCCCGACCATCTGCCGCTGGCCACGTCGGTGGCCGCCGGCTTCACCCGTTACGCCTGGGCCTTCGTCGCCTTCGAGGCCGACCGTGTCGAGCCGCGCGACGTGCGCGCGGCCACCGCGCTGCGCGAGCGCGCGGCCCGGCTCTACCACCGTGCCCAGCGCCATGCGCTGAAGGCGCTGACGCTGCACGACGCGGCGCTGCCGGCCGATCTGCGCCGCAGCACGGCCGGCGCCGGTGGCGGCTCGCTGCGCCGCGACCAGCTGCCCGACGATCAGGTGGCCTGTGCCTACTGGGGCGCGGCGGCCTGGGGCGCGCGCATCGGGCTGTCCAAGCAGGACCCGGACGTGGTGGCCGATCTGCCGCTGGCCATCGAGCTGGCGCGCCGGGCCTGGCGCACCCAGCCGGCCTTCGGCGGCGGCGATCTGGCGGTGCTGATGGGCCAGTTCGAGGCCGCGCGCCCGGGTGGTCAGGCCGTTCAGGCCGAACGTCATTTCGCCGAGGCGCTGCGCATCGGCGGCGGTCGTCATCCCGGCGCGCAACTGGCCATCGCCGAAGCGCTGGCCCTGCCCGCTGGCGACCGGCCACGCTTCGACACCGCGCTGCAGGCCGTGCTGGCCGACACCGACGGCCGCCCCGGCCTGACCGCCCGCGCGCTGCGCGAGCGCGCGCTGTGGCTGCGCGAGCGTGCCGACGACCTGTTCTGAGCCTCAGCTGCCGCCCCTTCCACCGTTGCGACTGACCATGACCCGCCCCACCCGCCCCTGCCCGCCGCCCCCTCTCGCCGCCGTCC
>NZ_JBBUTF010000028.1:0-61693 GCF_038066575.1 Pseudaquabacterium rugosum
GCCGCCCAGCTTCTGCGCCGCCTCGACGGCCTCTTGCACGGTGAACGCGGGAATGCCGCGCGGCACGGGCACGTTGAACTGGCGCAGGATCTCTTTGCCCTGGTACTCGTGGATCTTCATGGGGATTGCTGCTGAGGGGGTATGGGATCCCGGGCTCACCTCATGTGTCAGGCATGGGCAGCCGGGCGGTCGGCCGTGTCACGACCCTGCGGCAGGTCGTCGGCACCGACTCCTCGGGGAAAGGAATCCGGCGGAATTTATCATGCTGCGCTGCGGCATGATTGCGGATGTCACGTATCCGGGGGCAGCCCGCGTGTGCGGCAACCGCACGGAGGGCCGCCGGCCGTTCAGTCGGTCACGTCCGGCTCTGCGGCTGCGTCGTCGTCGGTCGGGCGGTGCGAGGCGACGGGCACGACCCGACGGATCACGTCCAGGGCAAAACCGCGACTGGCCAGAAAGCGCATCTGGCGTGCACGTCCGGCCGCGTCCTGGGCGGGCTGGCCGAACTTGCGTTGCCAGACCTGCAGGGCCCGCTCCTGCTCGGTGCGGGCGAGGTCGGCGGCGGCTTCGGTGTCCAGGCTCAGGCCGTGCTGAGCCAGCTCCTGGCTGATCCGCTGACGTCCCCAGCGGGCCTGGCGCTGGTGCAGACGGCTGGCGATGAAGCGCTCGCTGCTCAGGTGGCCGGCGGCCTGCAACCGGGTGATCACCGCCTCGACGTCGGCACGCAGGCGGGCCTGCAGCGTCTCGTCATCGGTCTCGTCATCCCTCAGGGCGGCCGGATCCGACGCGTCGTCCACCGGCTTCGCGGCCTCGGCGGTGGCGCGTGCCGCCGTCCGCGCGGATTCGCGGGCGGCACGCAGCAGCTTGCGCTGCAGTTCCTGTGGGCTGTGCTCCCGCTGTGCCAGCCACATCAGGGCCCGGCCCTGCAGGGTGGCCGGGCGTCGGTTCACGCCTGTTCTGCCGCCGCTGCGCCGCCGCCGGCCTGCAGCGGTACGCCGAGTGCCTCGCGCACGCGGTTCTCGATCTCGAGCGCCAGGTCAGGGTTCTCTTTCAGGAACTCGCGGGCGTTGTCCTTGCCCTGACCGATCTTCTCGCCGTTGTAGGCATACCAGGCGCCGGACTTGTCGACGATCTTGGCGTTGACGCCCAGATCGATGATCTCGCCTTCCCGGCTGGTGCCTTCGCCGTAGAGGATGTCGAACTCGGCGGTCTTGAAGGGCGGGGCGACCTTGTTCTTGACGACCTTGACCTTGGTCTCGTTGCCGACGATCTCCTCGCCCTTCTTGATGCTGCCGGTGCGGCGGATGTCCAGGCGCACCGAGGCGTAGAACTTCAACGCATTGCCGCCGGTCGTGGTCTCGGGGTTGCCGAACATCACGCCGATCTTCATGCGGATCTGGTTGATGAAGACGACCATGCAGTTGGTCTTCTTGATCGTGCCGGTGAGCTTGCGCAGGGCCTGGCTCATCAGGCGGGCCTGCAGGCCGGGCAGTTGGTCACCCATCTCGCCTTCGATCTCGGCCTTGGGCGTGAGGGCGGCGACCGAATCGATCACGACCAGATCGACCGAACCCGAACGCACCAGGGCATCGACGATCTCGAGTGCCTGCTCGCCGGTGTCGGGCTGGCTGATCAGCAGCTCCTGCAGGTTGACGCCGAGCTTCTGCGCGTAGCTGGTGTCCAGGGCGTGCTCGGCGTCGATGAAGGCCGCGGTGCCCCCGAGCTTCTGCATCTGGGCGACGACCTGCAGCGTGAGCGTGGTCTTGCCCGAGGATTCGGGGCCGTAGATCTCGATGACGCGGCCGCGCGGCAGACCGCCGACGCCGAGGGCGATGTCCAGGCCCAGCGAGCCGGTGGAGACGACCTCGAGCTGTTCGACGGCTTCGCCGTCGCCCAGTCGCATGATCGAGCCCTTGCCGAACTGCTTCTCGATCTGGGCAAGTGCGGCGGCCAGGGCCTTGGCCTTTTCGGTGTTCAGGGCTTTCACGGGTGCGTCCATCTGGGCTCTCCTGTAGGCGGATGAGCCCATTATCGTCATAAAACTGGATGTCCGTACAGTATTCGGCGGGGGGGCCGATCCTGCTGCGGGGGGAACCTGGGGGGATCCGGGGTGGCCGGGCACTCCCGCTGCCGGGGGGCCCCGGCACAGGCCTAGAATCATTTTCACAGAGTTCGAAGCGCTGGCCCGGCCGGGACCGGCGCGGGGCGCGCCGCGGTCGCCGCGGCACGTCCGTCACCCGTCGGAGACCGAGATGCGCATCCTGATAGCCGAAGACGACCAGGTTCTGGCCGATGGATTGTTGCGCTCGCTGCGTGCGTCGGGCTATGCGGTCGATCAGGTCGGCACGGGCAGTGAGGCCGATGCGGCGCTCGCCTCGCACGAGTTCGATCTGCTGATCCTCGATCTCGGCCTGCCCAAGATGCACGGCTTCGAGGTGCTGAAGAAGCTGCGGGCGCGCGGCTCGGCGGTGCCGGTGCTGATCCTGACGGCGGCCGATTCGGTCGAGCAGCGGGTCAAGGGCCTGGATCTGGGGGCCGACGACTACATGGCCAAGCCCTTCTCGCTGCAGGAGCTCGAAGCCCGCGTGCGGGCGCTGACGCGGCGCGGGCTGGGCACCGCCTCCAGCGTGATCCGCCACGGTCCGCTGACCTTCGATGCCACCGGCCGCGTGGCCTACATCAGCGACCAGATGGTCGAGCTGTCGGCGCGCGAGCTCAGCCTGCTGGAGGTGCTGCTGCAGCGCGCCGGTCGTCTGGTCAGCAAGGACCAGCTGGTCGAGCGCCTGTGCGAGTGGGGCGAGGAGGTCTCGAACAACGCGATCGAGGTCTACATCCACCGCCTGCGCAAGAAGATCGAGCAGGGGCCGATCCGCATCGCCACGGTGCGCGGCCTGGGCTACTGCCTGGAGAAGATTCCGTCCTGATCCGGCGCAGGTGCCGCCCGGTCGGGCGGCGGCTGTCGGTCTGGTGTCAGCCGTCGGGCGCTATGCTGCGCGGCCGGACCGACCATGGACACCCACACCCGCGAGCAGCGCTCCCTGTTCGGCGAGATCCTCGACTGGATGCTCGCCCCCCTGCTGCTGCTGTGGCCGATGAGTGTCGCGCTCACCTGGCTGGTGGCCCAGGGCATCGCCAACCGGCCCTACGACCGGGATCTGGGCGAGATGGCGCGCGCGGTGGCGCGCCAGGTGGTGATCACGGCGCCGGCCGCCGCCGATCCGGCCCAGGTGCGGCTGCGCCAGCCCGAGCTGGCCAGCGAGCTGTTGCGTGCGGACGACGCCGACCGCGTGTTCTTCCAGGTGCTGGGCGTGCGCGGCGAGTTCGTCGCTGGCGATCGCGAGCTGCCGGTGCCCGAGGAGTCGCCGGCCGGCAGCTACGAGCTGCGCTTCCGCGACGACCAGGTGCAGACCGACCCGGTGCGGGTGGCCTATCTGTGGTTGCCGGGCTCCGGCCGCCTGGGCGAGGTCGGGCCGCTGGTGCAGGTGGCCGAGACGCTGGACAAGCGCGCGACGCTGGCCACCGAGATCATCAAGGGCGTGATCGTGCCGCAGTTCGTCGTGCTGCCGCTGGCGGTGCTGCTGGTGTGGTTCGCGCTGGCGCGCGGCATCCGGCCGCTCAACGAGCTGCAGCAGCGCATCCGCCGGCGCGCCAGCCATGACCTGGCGCCACTGCCCGAGCGCGACGTGCCCGAGGAGGTGGCGCCGCTGGTGGGGGCGATCAACGATCTGCTGGCGCGGCTGGACCAGTCGATGTCGACGCAGAAGCACTTCCTGGCCGATGCCGCGCACCAGCTGAAGACGCCGCTGGCCGGCCTGCGCATGCAGGCCGAGCTGGCGCAGCGCGAGATCGACGCCGGGCAGCAGGACCCGCAGCAGCTCAAGCGCTCGCTGCAGCAGATCGCCACCGCCAGCCAGCGCGCGGCGCACATGGTCAACCAGCTGTTGGCCATGGCCCGGGCCGAGAGCAAGGACATGGCGCGCAAGCCCGAGCCGGTGGATCTGGCCGCGCTGGCCCGCGAGACGGTGCGCGACTTCGTGCCCAAGGCGATGGACCTGCGCATCGACCTCGGCTACGAGGGGCCGGACGGCGGTGCCCCGGCCACGCCGGCCGCCGGCACGCTGCTCGGCCAGCCGCTGCTGGTGCGTGAGCTGGTGCGCAACCTGGTCGACAACGCGCTGCAGTACACGCCGGCCGGCGGCACGGTGACGGTGCGGGTGATCGACGATCCCTACGGCCAGGTGGCCGTGCTGCAGGTCGAGGACACCGGCCCGGGCATCCCGCCGGCCGAGCGCGCGCTGGTGCTGCAGCCGTTCTACCGGGCGCTGGGCACCAATGTCGATGGCAGCGGCCTGGGCCTGGCCATCGTGCAGGAGATCGTCCAGCAGCACGGCGCGGAACTGACGATCGACGACGCGCGGCCGCGCGCGATGGCCGCGGCCCAGGGCATCACGCCGGGGGCGCTGTTCGCGGTGCGCTTCCGTCTGCAGCCGCGGTCGTCGGGGCCGGTACCGGCGCCGTCGGTGGCGCCGGCCCTGGCGGGTCCGGCCGTCGGCGGTACGGCGGCCTGAGCGGCCTCGCCCAGGCCGGGCCCTGCCGGGCTCAGCGCTGCATCAGGCTCTCGCTGCGCGAGATCGCCATCAGCATGCCGAGCGCCAGACCGAGCGTGACCATCGCCGTGCCGCCGTAGCTGATGAAGGGCAGCGGCACGCCGACCACCGGCAGGATGCCGCTGACCATGCCCATGTTGACGAAGGCGTAGGTGAAGAAGCTCATCGACAGCGCCCCGGCCAGCAGGCGGCCGAACATCGTCGGCGCGCGGGTGGCGATCTGCAGGCCGCGGGCGATCAGGCAGAAGAAGCAGATCATCAGCGTCAGCCCGCCGAGCAGGCCGAATTCCTCGCCGAAGCCGGCGAAGATGAAGTCGGTGGTGCGCTCGGGGATGAACTCCAGGTGGGTCTGGGTGCCGCTCATGAAGCCCTTGCCGCTCAGCCCGCCCGAGCCGATCGCGATCAGTCCCTGCAGGATGTGGAAGCCCTTGCCCAGCGGGTCGGCGGTCGGGTCCAGCAGCGTGCACACGCGTTGCTTCTGGTACTCGCGCAGCACCTTCCAGACGACGTCGGGCTGGCACAGGCCGTCGCCCATGAGGACCAGCGTCGTGATGCCGATGGCCCCGGTCAGCATCACCGGCAGGATCAGCTTCCACGACAGCCCGGCGAAGAACATCACGTAGAGGCCACCCGAGGCGATCAGGATCGAGGTGCCCAGGTCCGGTTGCTTGGCCACCAGCAGCACGGGCACCGCCAGCAGCAGGCCCCCGAGCGCGAAGTCGCGGGCGTCGAGCTGGCCCTCGCGGCGCTGGAACCACCAGGCCATCATCAGCGGCATCGCCAGCTTCAGGATCTCGCTGGGCTGGATCACGACGCCGACGTTCAGCCAGCGCGTGGCGCCCTTCTTGGTGATGCCGAACAGCGCGGTGGCCACCAGCAGCGTCACCCCGATCACGTAGAGCGGGACGGCCAGCGCCTGCAGCCGCTGCAGTGGCACATGGGCCAAGGCGAGCATCAGCCCGAAGCCCAGCAGCATGTTGCGGCCGTGGTCGTTGAAGCGGGTGCCGTGGTCGTAGCCGACCGAGTACATCGTCACCAGACCGAGGGTGGCCAGGGCCAGGATGGCGAGCGCCAGCGGACCGTCGAAGGCCGAGAGCAGGGGCCGCAGGCGCTGCCAGACGGAAGGGCGGTCGAGGACGACGGGCATGGGGGAAGCGTCGGAAGGGCGGCGCGGACGCGACGCGTCAGGGCACCGGCACGATGCGTGCGTCGCTGATCGGCAGCGGGATGTCGGAGGCCGCGCGCGGCGGGCCCATCGGCGCCACGCTCTGGCCTGCGCGGGTGGCGGCGATGTCGGCCTCGCTCGGCCAGCGGTCCAGCAGCAGGTAGTCGAACACGCGGCGGGCGATCGGCGCGGCGGCGGTGGCACCGAAGCCGGCGTTCTCGACGATCACCGCCAGCGCCACCGTCGGCGCCTCCAGCGGCGCGAAGGCGATGTAGAGCGAGTGGTCGCGCTGGTAGTCGGCGAGCCGGCGGGCGTCGTACTTCTGGCCCTGGCGGATGGTCACGGCCTGGGCCGTGCCGGTCTTGCCACCGGACTTGTAGGGCGCGCCGGCGAAGACGGAGGTCGAGGTGCCCGCCTGCGTCACGCCGTACATCGCGTTCATCACCACCCGCACGTGTTCGGGCTTGAGCGGCAAGGGATCGAGCGCCGGGGCCGCTGCCGGGGTGCGGCTGCCGCTGACGTCGTTGCGGATCTCGTGCACCAGGCGCGGCGCATGGCGCTGGCCACCGGCCACCAGGGTGGCCGTGGCATGGGCCAGCTGCAGCATGGTGAAGTTGTTGTAGCCCTGGCCGATGCCCAGCGAGATGGTCTCGCCGGCGTACCACTTCTGTTGCGCGGGCTTCTTGTAGGTCTCGCGCTTCCAGGTCGTCGAGGGCAGCACGCCGCGGGCTTCGCCCTGCAGGTCGATGCCGGTGCGCTCGCCGAAACCGTAGGGCGAGAGCTGGGCGTGCATCAGGTCCACGCCCATCTCGTTGGCCAGCGAGTAGTAGTAGACGTTGGACGACAGCACGATCGAGCGGTACATGTCCACCGAGCCCAGGCCATGGTCGCCGTGGCTGCGGAAGGCGTTGCCGCCGAAGGTGAAGGTGCCGCCGTCGTGGATCACGGTGCCGGCCGTGCGCTTGCCGCTGGTCAGCGCGGCCATCGCCATGAAGGGCTTGAAGGTCGAGCCCGGCGGGTAGGTGCCGCGCAGCGCGCGGTTGAGCAGCGGCTTGTCCAGGCTCTCGTTGAGTGCGCGCCAGTTCTCGACATCGATGCCGTCGACGAACAGGTTGGGGTCGAAGCCCGGCCGGCTGACCATGGCCAGCACCTCGCCGTTGCGCGGATCGATGGCCACCAGCGCGCCGCGGCGCTCGCCGAACAGCTGTTCGACCAGGGCCTGCAGCTTGATGTCCAGCGACAGCACCAGGGTCTGGCCCGGCGAGGCCGGATGGCTGCGCAGCTTGCGCACCGCATGGCCGCCGGCCGAGGTCTCCAGCTCCTCGAAGCCGGTGATGCCGTGCAGCTCACGCTCGTAGAACTGTTCGATGCCCTGCTTGCCGATCACGTCGGTGCCGCGGTAGTTGGCCTGGTCCTCTTCGGGCCAGTCCTCCATCGCGTCCTTCTCGCGCTGGCTGATGCGGCCGATGTAGCCGATCAGATGGCCCCCGATCTCGCCGGCCGGGTAGGTGCGGAACAGGCGCGCGCGCACCTCGACGCCCGGAAAGCGGAAGCGCTGGGCGGTGAAGCGGGCGACCTCCTCGTCGCTGAGCTTGTTGCGCAGCGGCAGCGATTCGAAGCTCTTGCCGTCCTCCAGCAGGCGGCGGAAGCGGCGGCGGTCGCGCGGCTGCACGTCGATGATGGTGGCCAGCTCGTCGATCAGCGCATCGAGCGGACGGTTGATGCGCGAGGGCGTGATCTCCAGCGTGTAGGCCGAGTAGTTGTCGGCCAGCACCACGCCATGGCGATCGACGATCAGCCCCCGGTTGGGCACGATGGGGACGACCGCCGTGCGGTTGGCCTCGGCCTGGGCCATGTAGTCGTCGTGGCGGGTGACCTGCAGGTGGACCAGCCGGAACCCCAGCAGGCCGAAGCAGCCGAGCACGAACAGCGTGGCCGCGATCACCCGTCCGCGGAAGCGGTGCAGCTCGCGTTCGGTGTTCTTGAGCTCGGTCACCCGCGGCCTCCGCGTGGGCTCAGAGCGGCCGGTTGGCGTCCGGGTCGGGTGCGCGGCGCTGAGGCGCCAGCAGCAGCCAGACCACGACCGGCCACAGCAGGGCTTCGGCCGCCGGCGCGGCCAGCCACCACCAGCCCGGGAACATGCCGCCGACGGCCAGCCGCGCCAGCAGGGCCACCAGGTGGGCCAGCGCGAACACCGGCAGGATCTGCAGCGCCTGTGCGGGCAGGCTGAACCACAGCAGGCGGCGGTGGATCATCAGCGCACCGTAGGACAGCAGCGTGTAGGCCAGCGCGTGCTGGCCCAGCACCGCCCCCTGCTGCACGTCCATCACCAGTCCGAGCACGAAGCCCACGCCCACGCCGATGCGCAGCGGCTGGTGCACGTTCCAGCAGGCCAGCACCAGCGCCACCAGATCCGGGGCACCGGCGTTGCGGCCCATCGGCACCATCTCCAGCAGCACCGCGATGATCAGCGTCATCGCGATGAACAGCGGGTTGACGGGCAGGAGCAGCTGGTCGCTGCCGCGCGGCATGATCATCAGCGGCTCCGGAGTGTGGATGCGGCGGCCGAGGCCGGGCGAGCGGCCACGGCGCTGGCAGGCGCCGACGCGGCTGCCGCCGATGCGCCCGCACCGCGCCGGAAGGCCGGTGCGCTGGCGGCGGATGCGGCGCTGTCGGGCCTGGGCGGCATCTGCTCGCCCACGGGTTCGAGCACCATCACGTGGCGCAGGCCCTCGATGGGGGCCGTCGGCCGCAGCACGATGCGGGCGAAGCCGGCGTCCGAGCGGCGTTCGACCCGCAGCACCCGGGCCACCGGCAGGCCCGGCGGGTAGATGCCATCCAGGCCGCTGGTGCTCAGCAGGTCGCCGGCCTGCACGTCGGCGTTGGCGGCCATGTAGCGCAGCTCCAGCGCGGTGCCGCCCTCGATCCCGCCGAAGGCCGCGCCGCGGACCTGGGTGCGGGTGTTGAGCACCGGGATCGCCGCATCGCGGTCGGTCAGCAGCGTGACCACCGACGACAGCGGATAGACCTCGGTGACCTGGCCGAGCACGCCCGCCTCGTTGATCACCGGCGCACCGGCGCGGATGCCGTGGTGGCTGCCGCGATCGATGAACACCTTGCGGGAGTAGGGATCGGCGGCCACGTACAGCAGTTCGGCCGCGGTGCCGCGCACGGTCAGTGCCGGGCGCAGCTCCAGCAGACGCCGCAACTGCTGGTTCTCCTGGGTCAGTTGCTCGGTGCGTGCGGCGCGCTCGGACAGCTGCGCCAGCTGCGCGCGGGCGGCGCTGGCGCCATCGAGTGCCAGCTTCAGCCCCTGCAGGTACTGGCGCAGACCGCGGGTGAACTCCACCGGCACCAGCAGCGCCTGCTGCACCGGCAGCAGCGCCGTGGCCAGACCGGCGCGCACCGGTTGGGTCATGTTCCAGCGGGTGTCGGCGGCCATCAGGCAGACGGCCAGCGCCGAGCACAGCGCCAGCTTCGTCAGCGCCGACGGGCCCTGACGGAAGAACGGCGGCGGCGTGCGGTCGATCGTGGCGATCGGCATGGCGGGCGGCTCGGGCAGGAGAACGACGCGGCGTGCCGCGTCAGTGGCAGCACAGGGCAGCGGCCGCACGACCGGCCGAGGGCCGGCCGGCAGCCGTGCTGCCGCCGTGCGGCAGCATCACTCGCTGGTGAAGATCGAGCCCAGGCGCTCCATGCGCTCGAGCGCCATGCCGCAACCGCGGACCACGCAGGTCAGCGGGTCCTCGGCGACCAGCACCGGCAGGCCGGTTTCCTCGGCCAGCAGGCGGTCGAGGTCGCGCAGCAGGGCGCCACCGCCGGTCAGCATCATGCCGCGCTCGGCGATGTCGGCGCCGAGTTCGGGCGGGGTCTGCTCCAGCGCGTTCTTGACCGCGCTGACGATCTGGTTGAGCGGATCGGTCAGCGCTTCCAGGATCTCGTTGGAGCTGATCGTGAACGAGCGCGGCACACCTTCGGACAGGTTGCGGCCCTTGACCTCGATCTCCTTGACTTCGGAGCCAGGGAAGGCCGAGCCGATGCTCTTCTTGATCATCTCGGCCGTCGGCTCGCCGATCAGCATCCCGTAGTTGCGGCGGATGTAGTTGATGATGGCCTCATCGAACTTGTCGCCGCCGACGCGCACCGAGCCCTTGTAGACCATGCCGCCCAGCGAGATCACGCCGACCTCGGTGGTGCCGCCGCCGATGTCGACGACCATCGAGCCCGAGGCCTCCGAGACCGGCAGGCCGGCGCCGATCGCGGCGGCCATCGGCTCCTCGATCAGGTAGACGTCCGAGGCGCCGGCGCCCAGCGCCGATTCACGGATGGCGCGGCGCTCGACCTGGGTCGAGCCGCAGGGCACGCAGATGATGATGCGCGGGCTCGGCTTGAGCACCGAGCGCGGATGCACCATCTTGATGAACTGCTTGAGCATCTGCTCGGTGACGGTGAAGTCGGCGATCACGCCGTCCTTCATCGGGCGGATCGCCTCGATGTTGCCGGGCACCTTGCCCAGCATGGCCTTGGCTTCGGCGCCGACGGCCTGGATGGTCTTCTTGCCGTTCGGGCCGCCCTCGTGGCGGATCGAGACGACCGAGGGCTCGTCGAGCACGATGCCCTTGCCGCGCACGTAGATCAGCGTGTTGGCGGTACCCAGGTCGATGGCCAGGTCGGTGGAGAAATAGCGGCGCAGGGATCCGTACATGGACGAGGTCAGGCAGGGCGGTGCGGGGGGAGCGGGTCGGCGGATGACACCGGGCGGGACGCGGGGAGCGTCCGGACCATCGGATGTACGGGGCCGCGGACCAGCAGGCCGCGTGACGCGAGGTTGATCGGTGACGACGGGCCGGCGGCTTGCCGGTCGGAGGAGGTTTCGGACCTGTACGGGCTGGCGCCCGTGGACCCGGGCGTGACGGTCGTGCGTGGCACCCGCCAGCGCGTGCAGAACCTGTGGCGAACCCGCCGCGTTCGGCGCCGTTGCCGGGTCGCGGGCTCGCCACAAGCGCCGTCTGCGGCGGGCCTGTCCAGCTGCCTGCGTCGCTGCCTCCCGCTGCCGCTGTCGACCCTGGCCAAGCCGGGCCAGACGCTGATGGATAACCGGGGATAATACCGCATCCCCCCCGCAAATCCGGTGTCGCCGCAGGTGGCGGCACTGCCGAGGACACGATGGCCCTGACCTCCCAGGACGTCCGCCGGATCGCGCATCTGGCCCGTCTCGAGCTTGCCGACGCCGATGAGGCGCCGATGCTGACCCAGCTCAACAGCTTCTTCTCGATCGTCGAACAGATGAGTGCCGTCGACACCACCGGTGTCGAGCCGCTCTACACCCCGCTGTCGGCCGTGCACGAGGTGCAGCTGCGCCTGCGCGACGACGCGGTGACCGAGACCGACCGCCGCGACGCGAACCAGCGCAGCGCCCCCTCGGTCGAGGATGGTCTGTTCCTGGTGCCGAAGGTGATCGAATGAGCGCACCGCTGCATACCCTCGGTGTGGCCGGCGCCGCACGGGCGCTGGCCGAGCGTGAAGTCTCCAGCGTCGAGCTGACCACGGCGCTGCTGGCGCGTGCCGAGGCGCAGTCCGCGCTCGGTGCCTTCCTGCATCTGGACCGCGAGGCGGCGCTGGCCGCCGCGGCCGCGGCCGACGCCGCCCGCGCGGCCGGTCAGGCCACCGTGCTGACCGGCGTGCCGATCGCGCACAAGGACATCTTCGTCACCGCCGACATGCCGACGACGGCCGGCTCGAAGATGCTGGCCGGCTACCGCAGCCCCTTCGACGCCACCGTCGTCGCGCGGCTGAAGACGGCCGGCACCGTCAGCCTGGGCAAGCTCAACTGCGACGAGTTCGCGATGGGCTCGGCCAACGAGAACTCGGCGTACTTCCCGGCGAAGAACCCGTGGGACACCGGCCGCGTGCCGGGTGGCTCGTCCGGTGGTTCGGCGGTGGCGGTCGCCGCGCGCCTGCTGCCCGGCGTCACCGGCACCGACACCGGGGGCTCGATCCGCCAGCCGGCCAGCTTCACCGGCATCACCGGCATCAAGCCGACCTACGGCGTGTGCTCGCGCTACGGCATGATCGCCTTCGCCTCCAGCCTGGACCAGGCCGGCCCGATGGCGCGCAGCGCCGAGGACTGTGCGCTGCTGCTGTCGGCGATGAGCGGCTTCGACGAGCGCGACGCCACCAGCGCCCAGCGCCCGCCGCAGGATTTCCACGCGCAGATGCTGGCGGCCCGCGAGGGCGCCACCGCCGCCAAGCCGCTCCAGGGCCTGCGCATCGGCCTGCCCCGGGAGTTCTTCCCCGCGGTGCTGGCCGCCGACGTGGACGGTGCCGTGCGCGGGGCGCTGGCCGAGCTGGAGAAGCTGGGCGCGACCCTGGTCGACGTCAGCCTGCCGCGCACCGAGCTGTCGATCCCGGTCTACTACATCATCGCGCCGGCCGAGGCCAGCTCCAACCTGTCGCGCTTCGACGGCGTCAAGTTCGGCCACCGCGCCGCGCGGTACGACGACCTGCTCGACATGTACAAGAAGAGCCGGGCCGAGGGCTTCGGCGCCGAGGTCAAGCGCCGCATCATGATCGGCACCTACGTGCTGAGCCACGGCTACTACGACGCCTACTACCTGCAGGCGCAGAAGCTGCGCCGCATGATCGCCGACGACTTCCAGCGCTGCTTCCAGCAGTGCGACGTGATCGCCGGCCCGGTGGCGCCGACGGTGGCCTGGCCGCTGCACGCGCAGGACGCCGATCCGCTGCAGGCCTACCTGGCCGACATCTTCACCCTGCCGGCCAGCCTGGCCGGTCTGCCGGGCATGAGCGTGCCGGCCGGTACCGGCGCCAACGGCCTGCCCGTCGGCCTGCAGCTGATCGGCAACTACTTCGCCGAAGGCACGCTGCTGCACGCCGCCCACGCGCTGCAGCAGGCCACCGACTGGCACGCCCAGGCCCCGGCCGGCGTCTGAGCCCCCGACGACGAACCCCCGCGCGCACTCCCGCATGAGCACACCCGCCCTCATCCGCGGCTACGAGGTCGTCATCGGCCTCGAGACGCATGCCCAGCTGTCGACCGTCAGCAAGATCTTCTCCGGCGCCAGCACCGCCTTCGGTGCCGCGCCCAACACCCAGGCCTGCCCGGTCGATCTGGCGCTGCCCGGCACGCTGCCGGTGATGAACCGCGCGGCGGTCGACCGGGCGATCCGCTTCGGTCTGGCCGTCGGGGCCAAGGTCGCGCCGCTGTCGATCTTCGCCCGCAAGAACTACTTCTATCCGGATCTGCCCAAGGGCTACCAGATCAGCCAGTACGAGATCCCGGTGGTGCAGGGCGGCCGGCTGACGATCCGCGTCGGCGAGGGCGACAAGGCGGTCGAGAAGACCGTCCAGCTGACCCGCGCCCACCTGGAGGAGGACGCCGGCAAGAGCCTGCACGAGGACTACCACGGCGCCACCGGCATCGACCTCAACCGCGCCGGCACGCCGCTGCTGGAGATCGTCTCCGAGCCCGACATGCGCAGCTCGGTCGAGGCGGTGGCCTATGCCCGGGCGCTGCACGCGCTGGTGGTCTGGCTGGGCATCTGTGACGGCAACATGCAGGAAGGCTCGTTCCGCTGCGATGCCAACGTCTCGGTGCGCCGGCCCGGGGCGCCCTTCGGCACCCGGCGCGAGATCAAGAACCTCAACAGCTTCCGCTTCCTGCAGCAGGCGATCGACTACGAGATCAACTGGCAGATCGACCAGATCGAGGACGGTCTGGCCATCGAGCAGGCCACGGTGCTGTTCAACCCGGACAGCGGCGAGACGCGGGCCATGCGCTCCAAGGAGGATGCGCACGACTACCGTTACTTCCCCGATCCGGACCTGCCGCCGCTGGTGATCGCGGCCGACTGGGTCGAGCAGGTGCGCGCCAGCATGCCCGAGCTGCCCGGCGCGATGGCCGAGCGCTTCCAGGCGACCGACGGCCTGCCCGCCTACGACGCGGCGATGATGACCCAGAGCCTGGCCCTGGCGCGCTACTACGAGGTGGCGCGCGAGGCGTCGAAGGCGCCCAAGCTGGTGGCCAACTGGCTGATGGGCGAGATCAGCAAGCGCCTGAACGCCGAGGCGCGCGACATCGCCGACGCCCCGGTGGGCCCCGCGCTGCTGGCCGCGCTGATCACGCGCATCCAGGACGGCACGATCAGCCACAACGCCGCACGTCAGGTGTTCGAGGCGCTGTGGGCCGGCGAGTCCGCCGACGTCGATGCGGTCATCGAGGCCAAGGGTCTCAAGCAGATGAACGACACCGGCGCGCTCGAGACGATCATCGACGAGGTGCTGGCCGCCAACCCGAAGAACATCGAGGAATACAAGGCGGGCAAGGACAAGGCCTTCAACGCCCTGGTCGGCCAGGTGATGAAGGGCAGCAAGGGCAAGGCCAACCCGGCCCAGGTCAACGAGCTGCTCAAGCGCAAGCTGGGCTGACCGGCTCGGTGAGGGCCCCGGCTGGGGCCGGGCCCCGCCCGGTCGCGCTCAGCGGCTGCTGCTGCCGCGGGCCGGTGGCGTCGGCACGCGCTTGGTCCCGGCGCCCGCCTGGCTGCTGCCGGCGTCGCCGTCGCGGCGGTCGTAGGCCGGCAGCGAGCCGGGCTCCGTGCCGGCCCACAGCTTGCGCAGGTGGGCCAGCTCGATGTCGTAGAGCGCGTTGAGGCGCGACAGCTCCGAGCGCTGGCTGGCTGCCGAGATCTTCTGCGCCTCGCTCGCCGCCTCGTTCTGCTCGAGGGCGAACTTCAGCTGCGCCGGCAGGCGGCGGCCCTTGTAGAACTCGGACTCGTCGAGCAGCGGCTTGCGCTCATCCGCCAGCTGGCGCATGCGCTGTTCGCCCTGGTTCATGGCCTGGCGGACAGGATCCAGGGCGGCATCCCGGGCACGGTCGTGCGCGGCTTCGTCCGGGTAGCGCGACAGCAGGTTGCGGTCGCGCCGCACCGCGTCCGCCTTGGCGGCCCGGGCCAGCGCATCGCGGCGTTCACGGGCCTCTTGCTCGGCGCGTTCCTCGGCGGTCAGCGTCGGCGGCACCACGCGGCGCAACGAGCCGTCGCTGTTGAGCTGCTGCTGTTCGCGCGCATTGCAGGCCGGAATCGGCCGGTCGGACGTCAGCCGGCGGCCCTGCGCATCCATGCAGGTGTAGATGCCGTTGGTGGCGGCCAGGGCCGGTGCGGCCGCAGCGCCCAGGGCCAGGATGACGGTGGTGGTGATCCGGGCCGCGGACCACGTCGGTCGCCGGCAGCGCAGCGCGGCGGTGGCCTCGGGGATTCGCGGCGGGACCGCCATCGTCACATCACACTCCGTACGTGTCTCGGTAGGCCGCCACCCGTTCACGGTGCGTGGCCAGCTCGGGGGCCCGGCTGTCCTGCAGCAGGGCCAGCAGGTCGGCCAGGGTGGCGATGGCCACGACCTGAAGTCCGCATTGTGCCTGCACGTACTGCACGGCGGACCACGGCTGGTCCACCCCATCCTGGGAGGCCTTCTCCTGGCGGTCGAGGGCGATCGTCACGCCCACCGGCTGCGCGCCGGCGGCGGTGATCATCGCGATCGACTCGCGCACCGAGGTGCCGGCCGAGATCACGTCGTCGATGATCAGCACCCGGCCCTGGACCGGGGCGCCGACCAGCGTGCCGCCCTCGCCGTGGTCCTTGGCTTCCTTGCGGTTGTAGGCGTAGGGCACGTTGCGGCCCAGGCGGGCCAGTTCGACCGAGACCGCCGCGGCCAGGGTGATGCCCTTGTAGGCCGGTCCGAACAGCAGATCGAATTCCAGGCCGGAGGCGATCAGGCGGCGTGCATAGAATTCGGCCAGCTTGCCCAGCTTGGCGCCGTCGTCGAACAGCCCGGCGTTGAAGAAGTACGGCGACAGCCGTCCCGCCTTGGTCTTGAACTCGCCGAAGCGCAGCACGCCGGCGTCGACCGCGAACTGCACGAAGTCTCGGGCCAGCGTCGCATCGTCGCCGGTGGCCTGCGCAGGGGTTCCGGTGGTGTCCATGTTCGTCGCCATCGTGGGGGCTCCTTGGCTTTCAGACTCGTCTCGTTCAATCTCAACGGCATCCGTTCGGCCGCCACCAAAGGCTTCACCGAGTGGGCCGCGCAAACGGGCGCGGATTGTATGGGCGTGCAGGAGATCAAGGCCCAGGCGGCCGACGTCGAAGGCCGCTTCGACACCGTCGCCGGCATGGCCGGGCACTTCCAGTACGCGCAGAAGAAGGGCTACTCGGGCGTCGGCCTCTACACCCGCCACACGCCCAGCGACGTGGTGATCGGCCTCGGCGATCCGGAGTTCGATGCCGAGGGCCGCTATGTCGAGTGCCGCTACGACACGCCGGGCCGCAAGCTCAGCCTGATCAGCGCCTACTTCCCGAGCGGCTCCAGCGGCGAGGACCGCCAGGCCGCCAAGTACCGCTTCCTCGACCGCGTCGCGCCACATCTGCGGGCGCTGAAGGACACGCGCGAGTTCATCCTGGTCGGCGACGTCAACATCGCCCACCGGGAGGCCGACCTGAAGAACTGGAAGGGCAACCTGAAGAACAGCGGCTTCCTGCCCGAGGAGCGGGCCTGGATGACGCGCCTGCTGGACCCGGCGGGCGACACCGGCCTGGTCGACGTCTACCGCCGCCTGCACCCCGACACCACCGACGCCTGCTACACGTGGTGGAGCAACCGCGGCCAGGCGCGGGCCAAGAACGTGGGCTGGCGCATCGACTACCACCTGGCCACGCCGGGCCTGGCCGCGCTGGCGCGCACGGCCGCGGTCTACAAGGACCAGTGGTTCAGCGACCACGCGCCGCTGACCATCGACTACGACTTCAGCCTCTGAGGTCGGGCCTCAGCCCTGGCGCAGCGTGCGCGACGGGCTCTCGCCGAACAGCCGCCGGTAGTCGGCCGCGAACTGGCTGAAGTGGCCGAAGCCCCAGTGCGCGGCCACGTCGTGCACGCCCTGGCCGGTGGCCGCGGCCGCGCGCAGACCGCGCCGCACCTCGTTCAGGCGCAGGGCGCGCAGCGCCTGCAGCGGGCTCAGGCCCAGCACGTCCTCGAAGCAGTACTGCAGCGTGCGGCGGCTGACGTGCAGCTGCGCGCACAGCGCCGGCACGTCCGGCGGATGGCCGGGATCGGCCAGCACCAGGGCCTGGGCCTGGGTGACGACGCGGCGCCGGCGCTCCAGGCTGTCGCGCGCGCCGCGCTCGACCTCGGCGCCGTCGAGCACGCCCAGCAGCGGGCACAGCAGCAGCTCCTGCAGCTGGCCCGCGCTGTCGCGGTGCCAGGCCAGCGGGGCCTCGCCCAGCAGCAGCGGCTCCAGGATCTGCAGCCAGGCCGCGCGCACGCCCTCGGCCAGCGGCAGCACCTCGGCCGCCTGCAGGCGCTGCCAGTCGACCTCGCAGCCCTGGGCCGCCGCGGCCGCCTGCAGCCAGGGCCGGCGCACGACCACGCCGTAGATCGTGTGCGCATCGGGCGTCACCAGCTCGAACGGTGAGCCACCCGGACGCGTCATCACGCCCTGGGCCAAGTTGATGCGGCCGTTGATGCGGGCCGCGGCCTGTGTCGGCTGCGCGGCCAGCCCGAACCAGAACGCGTCGTCCCAGACGCGGCAGCTCTGGCGCACCGCATGGCTGGTGTGCTCGACGAAGACCTGCATCTGCGGCAGTTGCAGCTCGGTGACGCGGCCATGGAAACGGCCGGCGCTGAGCTGGTCGTAGCGCTGCTGCCAGTCGGTGAGGGCCTGGGCGTGCTCGTCGGCATCGGCGGCCTCGCGGATGTGGCAGCGCACGGCCGCATCCGCGAGACCACCGATGCCCTGATGTGGTGCCCCCGGTTCCCCGAAGCGGGGCGTGGGAGTGGCTGTGCCGTGTTGCGGAGCGTCCATGTTTGCCGATTTCCGATAACGCCCGTCGGGGCGGTCTTCCTACAGTGGCTGCACGCAACAAGCATTCCGTGCCATCGGTCCGGGGCGCCGCCACTGCCCTGGCGCGCATCCCCAGGGGCCTGACCGATGGCCGGCCACGCCACAGGCCCCGGTCCGAGGAGGAGTTCCGTCATGATCCCTGAGCAGTCTTCGGGAGGGCATACCCTCAAACCCGTGCTGTCCACGCTGCAGCTGTGGGGCATCGCCGTCGGTCTGGTGATCTCCGGCGAGTACTTCGGCTGGAGCTTCGGCTGGGCCTCGGCCGGTACCTTGGGCTTCATGGTGACCACGCTGTTCGTGGCCACCATGTACACCTGCTTCATCTTCAGCTTCACCGAGCTGACGACCTCGATCCCGCACGCCGGCGGCCCCTTCGCCTATGCCCGGCGCGCCTTCGGGCCGACCGGCGGCTACCTGGCCGGCGCGGCCACGCTGATCGAGTTCGTGTTCGCGCCGCCGGCCATCGCGCTGGCCATCGGCGCCTACCTCAACGTGCAGTTCCCGGCGCTCGATCCGAAGGTCGCCGCCGTCGGCGCCTATCTCGTCTTCATGGCGCTGAACATCGCCGGCGTGCAGATCGCCGCCACCTTCGAGCTGGTGATCACGCTGGTGGCCATCGTCGAACTGCTGGTGTTCATGGGCGTGGTCTCGCCGGGCTTCTCGATGGCCAACTTCGCCAAGGGCGGCTGGTCGGGCGCGGACGATTTCAGCCTGGCGGCCCTCGGCGGCATCTTCGCGGCCATCCCCTTCGCGATCTGGTTCTTCCTCGCCATCGAGGGCGTGGCCATGGCCGCCGAGGAAGCCAAGGACCCGCGCCGCTCGATCCCGCGCGCCTACATCGCCGGCATCCTGACGCTGGTGGTGCTGGCCTTCGGCGTGATGGTCTTCGCCGGTGGCGCCGGTGACTGGACCAAGCTGGCCAACATCAACGACCCGCTGCCGCAGGCGATGAAGATGATCGTCGGTGAATCCAGCGGCTGGCTGCACATGCTGGTGTGGCTGGGTCTGTTCGGCCTGGTGGCCAGCTTCCACGGCATCATCATGGGCTACTCGCGCCAGATCTACGCGCTGGGCCGCGAGGGCTATCTGCCGTCCTTCCTGGCCGTGCTGCATCCGCGCTTCAAGACCCCGCACCGCGCGATCCTGGCCGGCGGCGTGGTCGGCATCGCCGCCATCTTCAGTGACGAGCTGATCAAGATCGGCGGCCAGACCCTGACGGCCAACATCGTGACCATGAGCGTGTTCGGCGCCATCCTCATGTACATCGTCAGCATGCTGGCGCTGTTCAAGCTGCGCGCCACCGAGCCGGGGCTGGATCGCCCCTACCGCGCGCCGTTCTACCCGGTGCTGCCGGCCATCGCGCTGGTCGGCGCGCTGGTGTGCATGGCCACGATGGTCTACTTCAACCCGCTGGTCTGCGGCCTGTTCATCGTCTTCCTGGTGCTGGGCTACGTCTACTTCCTGCTGACGCGCGGCCGCCGCGAGGCCGGTGCGGCCGTGCGCCCGGCGCGCGCCTGAAGTTCTTCGTTATCCGCCATCCGCCGTCCCGCCGCTGACCCAGGCCTGTCCGTCGATGTCCGCCAGCCCCTACCACCACGACCTCGGCGGCCAGCGCTGGAACTTCTCCAGCCTGGCCGACCTGATGGCCAAGGCCACGCCCGAGCGCTCGGGCGACCATCTGGCCGGCGTCGCCGCGCAGTCCGCGCAGCAGCGCGTGGCCGCGCAGATGGCGCTGGCCGCGCTGCCGCTGAAGACCTTCCTCACCGAGGCCGTCGTGCCTTACGAGCAGGACGAGGTGACGCGGCTGATCATCGACGGCCATGACGCCGCGGCCTTCGCGCCGGTCGCCCACCTCACCGTGGGCGACTTCCGCGACTGGCTGCTGCGTGACGAGACGACGCCGGCGGTGCTGGCCGCGCTGCGTCCCGGGCTGACGCCCGAGATGGTGGCCGCGGTCAGCAAGATCATGCGCCACCAGGACCTGATGCTGGTGGCCCGCAAGTGCGAGGTCACCACCGCCTTCCGCGGCACCATCGGCCTGCCCGGCCGGCTGTCGACCCGGCTGCAGCCCAACCACCCGACCGACAGCGCCCGGGGTATCGCCGCCAGCATCCTCGACGGCCTGATGTACGGCAGCGGCGATGCGGTGATCGGCATCAACCCGGCCACCGACAACGTGCCGCAGGTGATCGACCTGCTGCACCGGCTCGACGAGCTGATCGCGCGGCTGGAGATCCCGACCCAGAGCTGCGTGCTGACCCACGTCACCAACACGCTGCAGGCCATCGAGCGCGGGGCGCCGGTCGATCTGGTGTTCCAGTCGATCGGCGGCACCGAGGCCACCAACCGCAGCTTCGGCGTCTCGCTGGACCTGCTGGCACAGGCGCAGGAGGCGGCGCTGTCGCTGGGCCGCGGCACCGTCGGTCAGAACGTCATGTACTTCGAGACCGGCCAGGGCAGCGCGCTGTCGGCGGGCGGCCACCACGGCGTCGACCAGCAGACCTGCGAGGCCCGGGCCTATGCGGTGGCGCGGCGTTTCTCGCCGCTGCTGGTCAACACGGTGGTCGGCTTCATCGGCCCCGAGTACCTGTACGACGGCAAGCAGATCGTGCGCGCCGGCCTGGAGGACCACTTCTGCGGCAAGCTGCTGGGCCTGCCGATGGGCTGCGACGTCTGCTACACCAACCATGCCGAGGCCGACCAGAACGACATGGACGTGCTGCTGACGCTGCTGTCGGCCGCCGGCTGCACCTTCGTCATGGGCATCCCCGGTGGCGACGACATCATGCTGAACTACCAGACCACCTCCTTCCACGACGCGCTCTACGCGCGGCGCCTGCTGGGCCTGCGCCCGGCGCCGGAATTCGAGGCCTGGCTGGCGCGCATGCGCATCTTCAGCCAGGCCGATGCCGGCTTCCGCCTGGCCGACGGTCTGGCACCGGGCCTGCGGCCGCTGCTGCCGCCCGGCACGGCGGTCGGCTGAGCCCCGGTCGCGCGCACGAGAGTCCTCGCCGATGAACCCCGACGACCGCCCCGTCACCGTCAACCCGTGGCACGGCCTGCGGGCGCTGACCGATGCGCGCATCGCGCTCGGCCGCGCCGGTGTCAGCCAGCCCACGGCCCCTCAACTCGCCTTCCAGGCGGCACATGCGCAGGCCCGCGATGCGGTGCATCTGCCGCTGGATGCGGACACGCTGACCGCTGAAGTGAACGGTCTCGGCCTCGACCTGCTGCCGCTGCACAGCGCGGCGGCCGATCGCCACGTCTACCTGCAGCGGCCGGATCTGGGCCGGCGTCTCGACGAGGACAGCGCGCAGCGCCTGCAGGCCTGGGCCGGCGGCGCCGAGCCGGGGGCCTGTGGCCTGCTGGCCTCGGCGCACCCGCCCCTCAACCGGCGCGAGGCGCCGCCGGCCGCAGCCGACGGCCGCCGCGTCGATCTGGCGATCTGCGTGGCCGACGGCCTGAGCGCGCTGGCCGTGCAACGCCAGACCGTGCCGCTGCTGCAGTCGCTGCTGCCGCTGCTGGAGGCGGCCGACTTCAGCCTGGCGCCGCTGCTGCTGGCCGGCCAGGGCCGCGTCGCGCTCGGCGACGAGGCCGGCCAGCGCTGCGGCGCGCGCCTTGTGCTGGTGCTGATCGGCGAGCGGCCGGGCCTGAGCTCGCCCGACAGCCTCGGCGCCTACCTGAGCTGGATGCCGGCGGTCGGTCTGACCGATGCGGCGCGCAACTGCGTCTCCAACATCCGGCCGGCCGGTCTGCCGCCGCCCGCGGCCGCGCACCGGCTGGCCTGGCTGCTCGGCCAGGCGCGGCTGCGGCAGTTGTCGGGCGTCGCGCTGAAGGACGAGAGCGCCTCGGTCGAGCAGTTGGGCGCCGGCGTGGTCGGCGACGCCGGGGCGCGGCTGACCGGCTGACTGACCGACGGATGAGCTGACGGGCTGACGCTGACCGCGCGCGCGAACCGCTCCGCGCCGCCCGGCCCGCCGCCCGCCGTGGCCGTGGCCGTGGCCGTGGCCGTGTCGCCGTCAGGGCTCGGGGACAATGCCGCGCATGCTGCGCGACCACACCGTCCCCGTCACCCCCTTCCAGCAGAACTGCACGCTCGTCTGGTGCGACGAGACGATGGACGGCGCCGTCATCGATCCCGGCGGCGAGCTGCCGCGCCTGCGGGCCGAGGCACAGCGCCTGGGCATCCGCCTGACGCAGATCCTGCTGACCCATGCCCACATCGACCATGCCGGTGGCACCGGCACGCTGGCGCGCGAGGACGGCCTGCCCATCGTCGGCCCGCACCCCGGCGACCAGTTCTGGATCGACGGCCTGGACCAGCAGGCACGCATGTTCGGCTTCGCGCCGGCCGAGCCCTTCCCCCCGACGCGCTGGCTGGACCAGGGCGACACGGTGCAGGTCGGCCGCTGCACGCTGACGGTCCACCACTGCCCGGGCCACACGCCGGGCCACGTCATCTTCCACAGCGCCGATGCGCGGCGGGCCTGGGTCGGCGACGTGCTGTTCGCCGGCGGCATCGGCCGCACCGACTTTCCCGGTGGCGACTTCGACACCCTGATCGCCAGCATCACCGGCCGCCTGTGGCCGCTGGGCGATGACACCGTGTTCGTGCCCGGCCACGGCCCCGAGAGCAGCTTCGGCGAGGAGCGGCGGCACAACCCCTACCTGCGCGGCCGCGGCTGACCCGCACCCGTTCCTGCATCCTGTTGCACTGCGCCATGGCGCGGTGAATGGGTCACATCCAGCCCCGGGGCACGACACCTAAGCTGAGCGTCCATCAGGAGTCGCCTGGATGGCCGTCCGGTCGGACGGGTGGGGGTGGCGCCACAGGAGGATCGTCATGCTCGAACTGTTCGATGGGGCGCTGGTCCCGGACAGCCGTCCCGTGTCCGTCGGCGGTGTGCGCCCGGGCCTGCGTCCCTTGCAGTACGTCGGGCCCGAGCGGCGCAGCGGGGTCGCCACGGCGCGGCGTCTGGCGCAGGTCCTGGACCTGATCGACTATGGCGTGCTGCTCATGCAGGACGCCGAACGTGTGGCGGCCGTCAACAAGGCGGCGCAGCAGGTGCTCGCGGAAGGCCATCCGCTGTTGCTCGACCAGAGCCGGCTGGCGACGCGGCACGCCCGCGACGAGCTGTCGCTGCAGGAGGCGGTCCAGGGGGCCCGTGAGCGTGGCCTGCGCCGCATGGTGCGGCTCGGCGCGCGCCAGGCCCCGGGGGGCATGGCTGCGGTGGCCGTGCTGCCGCTGGCGCCGCTCGGCCACGAGCTGCAGCACGGCGTGGTGCTGCTGCTCAGCCGCCGCCGCGTCTGCGAGACGCTGACCGTCGATGCCTACGCGCGGGCCCATGCGCTGACCCCGGCCGAATCGCAGGTGCTGCGCGGCCTGTGCGAGGAACTGACGCCGCTGCAGATCGCCGAACGCCAGGGGGTGGGTCTGGCCACGGTGCGCACCCAGATCGGCTGCATCCGCAGCAAGACCGGCGCGTCCAGCATCCGCGCGCTGGTGCAGCAGGTGGCCCTGTTGCCGCCCCTGGTGCCGGCCTTGCCGCTGCCGACGGCCGGCTTCACGACGCTGCTGCCGGAGCTGGCCCGTGCCCACGGCGGCCAGTTGCTGTCCTGAGTCACGGCGTCCGTCAGGTCAGGTGACACGCCTCAACGGTTAGCATGGACGATCGTCGTCCGGCTCGGTGCCGGCGCCGATCGCGCATGAGTGCAGATCTTCCTTCCGATCCCGATGGCTGCGCTGCGGCTGCTGTTCCGACGTCCGGAGACGACATGCCGCGTGCCGGCGTGAGTCCGGTCGCGCCCGAGGCCGCGCTGGCCGCGATGTCGCCCGCCCTGGCCGAGCTGAGCGCCCGCGGCGAGGAGCGCCGCTACCGCAAGGGCCATCTGCTGATCCGCGAGGGCGACATCGGCGAGACGCTGTTCATCATCCTCAGCGGACGCCTGCGCGCCTACAGCGGCGGCGAGAACGCGCGCGAGATCACCTACGGTGTCTACGGACCGGGTGAGTATCTGGGCGAGATCAGCCTGGACGGTGGCCCGCGCTCGGCCAGCGTCGTCACGCTGGAGGCGGCGGTGTGCTCGGTGGTCAGCAAGCGCACGATCGAGCGTTTCATCGCCGAGCGGCCGGAGTTCGCCTTCGAGCTGCTGGCCAAGGTGATCGCGCGCGCACGGGCGGCCACGCTGAGCGCCCGCCAGCTCGCGCTGCACGATGTCTACGGCCGGCTGCGTCTGCTGCTGTCGCAGCTCGCGCAGCGGCAGGGCGATGGCCGCCAGGTGCTGGCCGAGCGGCTGACCCACCAGGAGATGTCCAACCGGCTGGGCTGCTCCCGCGAGATGGTCAGCCGGCTGATGAAGGACCTGGAGCGCGGCGAGTACGTCCGCGTCGTCGACCAGCACTACGAGGTGCTGCGGCCCCTGCCCCAGCGCTGGTGAGCCGGCGGCCGCGGCCTGGCCGCGGTGCGGGCGCGTTCAGGCCGCGACCGCGAAGCGCTTCTGGGGCTTGTCGGCCCGTGCGAACAGCGGCTCGCAACGCGGCTGCAGCGCCTCCAGCGCCTGGATGCGCTCCTGGCCCGGCGGGTGGGTCGACAGCCACTTCGGCGGCGCGCCCTTGCTGGCCGCGGCCATCTTCTGCCACAGGCTGACGCCGGCCGCGGGCCGGTAGCCGGCGCGCGAGGAGATCAGCAGGCCCAGCGCGTCGGCTTCCGATTCGTCGTCGCGCGAGAAGCGCAGCGTCAGCAGCTGGCCGCCCAGGTTGGCGGCCATGCGGCCCAGGTCGCCGAGGCCGAACAGCGCGGCGCCGATCTCGATCGCGCCACGCGTGGTCTGGGTCTTGCCGATGCGTTCGCGCGCATGTTCGAGCAGCGCGTGGGCGACCTCGTGGCCCATGATCACCGCGACCTCGTCGTCATCGAGCTTGAGCTGCTGCAGGATGCCCCAGTAGAAGGCGATCTTGCCGCCGGGCATGCAGAAGGCGTTCAGCTCCTTGGAGCCGATCAGGTTGACCTCCCACTTCCAGTCCTTGGCGCGGCCGTTGCACGAGGTGGTGAAGGGGATCAGCCGGTCGGCGATGTAGCGCAGGCGCTGGACCTGCGGATGCTCCATCGGCGGCAGCGCCTTCTGCTGCTGGGCCTGCTGCAGCATCTGGCGGTACTGCTGGCCGGCCTGGGCCTCCAGCTCATCGGCCGGCACCGCCTTGGCGAACACCGAGCGCTTGCACTCCGGGTCGGACTGGGCGTGTGCGGCGTCGCTCCAGCCGGCGGCCAGCAGCCCGCTGCCCAGCAGGCTGCCGCCCAGGCGGCGCCGCGCGTGCAGCGTGCAGCCGCAACCGTCGCGGTGGCGGGCCAGATCGGGCTGGGGGATGTCGGCGTCGGCGCGGAAGGAGGTGGACATCTCGGGCGGAGCGGGGGCGGTTCGGAAGGCGGCCGCAGCGGCCGCGTGTCGCCGGATTGTGGACTGCCGTGTCCGCTCAGTCGTCACGGGCCGTGTCAGCCGACGGCGCGATCCGTTGCAAGGTGGCGCGCATCGGCAGCAGCAGCAGCAGCCCGGGCACGGCCATCAGCAGCGAGACGATGAAGAAGGTCGGCCAGCCGAGAGATTCCGCCAGCACCCCGGCCAGCGGACCGACCCAGACCCGGCCGACCGAGGCGAAGGCGCTCAGCATCGCGAACTGCGTCGCGCTGAAGCGCTGCTGGGTCAGGCTCATCAGCAGGGCGAGGAAGGCGGCGGTGCCCATGCCGCCGGTCAGGTTCTCCAGCGCGATCACGGCCAGCAGGCCCCCGTCGACCGGCGTGGCCTGGGCCAGCGCGACGAAGCCCCAGTCGAAGGCCGGCAGCACCAGGCCGGGCAGCTGGCCGCGGCCGTGCACCGCCAGCCACCAGAAGCCGAGGTTGGAGGCCGCCTGCAGCAGCCCGAACAGCAGCAGCGCACGCCACAGGCCCAGGCGCATCATCAGCACGCCGCCCAGCAGCGCGCCGCCGATGCTCAGCCACAGGCCCAGCACCTTGTTGACCACGCCGACCTCGGCCGACGCATAGCCCACGCCCTTGAGCAGGAAGGGCGTCAGCAGCGTGCCGGCGAAGGCATCGCCCAGCTTGTAGGCGACGATGAAGGCCAGCACCAGTCCGGCCTGCGGCTGCGAGAAGTAGCCGCGCAGGCCGCCCAGCAGGGTCTCGAAGCGGGCGCGCCGTGCGGCCCAGCCGGCCAGCGGCAGGGTCAGCGCCAGACCGGCCAGCAGCGCCAGCAGATCGGCCCAGCGGGTGCGCAGGGCCGGGGTCACGGTGCCGCCCTCCCACAGCGGGGCCAGCAGCGCGGCGGCCAGCGGCTGCGCGACCTGCTGGGTGAACAGGTAGCCGGCGACGACGGCCGCCATCACCGCGGCGAAGCCGGCCAGGTCATGGCGGGCCTCGGCGCGCGGTGCGTCGGTCAGCAGCGGGATGCGCGGCAGCAGCAGCAGCGAGCAGACGGCCGCCCCGGCCATCAGCCCGGCCATCAGCCGGTAGACCTCCGGCCAGCTCATGCCGCTGCCCTGCACCGGATCGGTCCAGATCAGCGCCACGCCACCCGACAGGATCATCGCCAGCCGGTAGCCCAGCACGTTGACCGAGGCGCCGATGCCGCGCTCGCTGGCCGGCAGCAGATCGGTGCGCCAGGCGTCGATCACCACGTCCTGCGAGGCCGACAGGAAGGCCACCGCCACCGCCAGCAGCGCGAACAGCGCCAGTGCGTCGGCCGGTGGCGTGCGTGCCAGCAGCAGCAGGGCGCCGCCCAGGGCCAGTTGCGTCAGCACCAGCCAGCCCCGGCGCCGGCCCAGCGCCGGCCAGGGCTCGAAGCGGTCCATCAGCGGCGCCCACAGGAACTTGAAGGTGTAGGGCAGGCCGACCAGGCTGAGGAAACCGATGGTGGCCACGTCCAGGCCGTCCTGGGTCAGCCAGGCCTGCAGGGCCTGGCCGGTCAGCGCCAGCGGCAGACCGGAGGCGAAGCCGGTGATCACCACGGCCAGCAGCCGATGGAAGCGGCCCAGACGGGCGGACAGCGCGGAAGGCAGCGACATCCGGGGATTCTAGGGAGCCGTCCGCGGCCATCCGCCCCGGCCGCCGCCCGGCCATGGCGTCAAGCGGATCAACCTTGTATGACAAGGTGACCCGCTCGCGTTGACAATGGGTCTCCTGAGACAGCCCCGACGACGAGACGGATGACCGAACTGGACTGGAGCGACCTGCGCTACGCGCTGGCCGTGGGCAATACCGGCGGACTGGCGAGCGCGGCTCGGCAGCTCGGCGTCAATCACACGACGGTGCTGCGCCGTCTGGACGCGCTGGAGGCCCGGCTCGGGGCACGGCTGTTCGAGCGCGCCCGCACCGGCTATCTGCCGACCGAGGCGGGCGCGCTGGTGCTCGATCAGGCCCGCCGCATGGCCGATCAGGCCGCCGAGATCGAGCGCCGCGTGGCCGGCCGCGACCGCGAGCTCAGCGGTCCGCTGCGCGTGACCACGGCCTTCGTCGTCATGGAGCACCTGCTGCCGCAGCCGCTGGCCGACTTCGCACGCGACTATCCCGGCATCGAGGTCGAGGTGGTCGAGAACGCCTTCCCGGCCGATCTCTCGCGCCGCCATGTCGACGAGTCCGCCGGCTGGTCACGCCGCGAGGCCGACGTCGCGCTGCGCCTGTCGGCCCAGGTGGCCGAGCACCTGGTCGGCCGTCCGCTGGGGCTGTCGCACTGCAAGGTCTACGCGCTGCGCGGCGCACCGGGCCTGCCGCAGACGGTGCAGCCGATCGCCCATCTGCTGCGCGATGCGCCCTGGGTCGCGTTCGAGCGCGACAACCAGGGCCGCGTCTACGACCGCTGGATGCATGAGCATCTGGCCCAGGCCCATGTGCGGCTGCGCGTCGACATGTTCAATGCGGCCGCGGCCGTGCTGCGCACCGGCGTCGGCGTGGGTCTGCTGCCGACCTTCATGGAGGCGCGCCACCCGGAACTGGTGGCGGTCTCGGACATCATCCCCGAGCTCGACGTGCCGGTCTGGATGCTGACCCACCCGGATCTGCGCCAGACCGCGCGTGTGCGCGCCTTCATGCAGCATGTGGGCGACCGCGTCGGCGCACGGCTGACGCCGATGCGCAGCCCGGCGGCCCTGGCCGCGCCCCCGGCCGTGGACTGAGCGCCGGTCCCGATCGGCGAGGGGCCCGCGCCGCTCGTGTGGCGAGCGGCGGGGCTGCCGGTCCGCTCAGCGGCGCGGTTCGGCGTGGGGTTCGGGCGTCAGCCGACCGTCGCCGTCGAGATAGCGCTGCACCACCTCGCGTGTCGCGACATCGAGTTCGGGCGCCCGGGCCCAGGCCTGCAGCCGGGGTTCGGGCTGGCCGTCCAGGTGCCGGGCCGCGTAGCGCCGGTCGTAGTCGCGCAGGCCGCGTTCGTAGCGGTGCAGTTCGACCGCGACCCACAGCACCAGGCCGGCCAGACTGACCAGCGCCGTGTCCGGCTCGACCCAGCGGCCGATCAGCAGCACGAAGGCCAGCAGCACCAGCAACGGGGCGGCGCCGGCCGCCATGGTGGCCGGGCGCAGATGGGGCGGTTGGTACTCGGGGGGCATCTCCGGTCCTCCTGGCCTGAAGGGGGGGGGGGGGCGGCGGGCTCAGGCGTCGGGGGTCGGGTGGCGACGTGCCGACTGCCAGATCTGCTGCTCGGCCAGCTTGCGACAGCTGCGCAGCAGCAAGGTCGGTTCGAGGCCGGCCGGCCCGGCCAGCGCCAGCGCGACCTCGTCGATGTCCTCGGGCCGCTCCATCAGCGTGGCGGCCAGCACCGACAGGGCCAGCACGCCGCGGCGTGGCGGCGCCACCGGCAGTTCGCGGGTCTGCACGGCCTGCACGTGGTGACGCACGCTGCAGACGGCCGTGCCGGCCAGTCCCCAACTCTCGCACAGGGCCGCGCCGAGCGCGTCGTGGCTGACCCCGAAGCCGGTCCGCTCGATCTGGCACAACTGGGCGTCGTCGTTCTGGCTGGCGCGCAGCATGGCCGGGTAGTGGGCGGGGGCGTGGCGCACCAGCGCCGCCTTGCCGCATTCCTCGAACAGCCCGGCCGAGTGGGCGCTCCAGCGCTCCAGGTCCAGCAGACCGGCCAGCCGACCCATCAGCACGCCGCGCAGCGTCGCCCGCCGCCAGATCGGCTCCAGCTCGGCGGTCGATGGAAAAGCGGCGCGCAGCCCGATTTCGTAGGCGATGCCCAGCAGCTCGCTGCTGCCCAGGTAGAGCACCGCCTGGTGCACGGTCTGGACCCGCCCGTGCAGCCCGTAGAGCGCGGAATTGACGGCCCGCATCACGGCAGATGCCAGCGCCATGTCGGACGCCACCCGCTCGGCGATGCGCTGCGGATGCTGGGGCTCCTCGGCCATCAGCAGGGACAGCTCGACCAGCGCCTGCGGCCGGGCAGGCAGATCGATCTCGAGCGTGCGCAGGGCGGGGTCGACGGACATGGCGTGCAGACGGGCGTGGCTGCACAGACTACGGCCGGCCGCGGCCGCCGGATCGTCCGAAATGCACGCCCGCGACCGTGCGGGGGCGGCGATCAGGCGAAAAAAAACCGGGCCATCGGGCCCGGTTCCAGAAAGTGCGCGTCTGACGCTGTCTCGGCACGCTGTGATGTACTGTGGCGCGTGCGGCAGGCCGACGATGTTCGTGTTGTCGATGTCTCCTCAGTCCCCCGGGCCGCTGCGGCGGTCGTGGAGGCGGCCCAGCGCAGGGGCTGGGCTGTCTCCGGTGTCCGTCGGCGACCGAGTGGGGCGGACTGTACGGAGCCTGTGATCCTTCGTCATCAGGGGTTAACCCGCCTCGATCGTCGAGAATTCCCGACGTGATGCCCCGCCCTTTTCGTCTGGTCGTGCCATCCGATCAGGTGCTGCCCGCGATCCAGTGCGCGGCGCGCTCGGCGATCATCAGCGTCGGGCTGCAGGTGTTGCCGCTGGTGATGGTCGGCATCACGCTGGCGTCCGCGATGTGCAGGCCGCGCACGCCCCGTACCCGCAGCCGGCTGTCGACCACGGCGGCAGGATCGTCGGCGCGACCCATGCGGCAGGTGCCCACCGGATGGAAGATGGTGGTGGCGATGTCGCCGGTCAGGCGCAGCAGCTCCGCCTCGTCCTCGATGGTCGCGCCCGGTCGCAGTTCCTGCGGCTGGTAGCGGGCCAGGGCCGGCTGGGCGACGATGCGGCGCGTCAGGCGCAGCGCGGCCAGCGCCACCGCGCGGTCCTCGTCGGTGGACAGATAGCCCGGGCGGATCAGCGGCGCGTCCTCGGGCCGTGGCGAGCGCAGCCGCACCGTGCCCCGGCTCGTCGGGTTCAGGTGGCAGACGCTGGCGGTGAACGCATCGTGGCGGTGCAGCGGCTCGCCGAAGGCGTCCAGGCTGAGCGGCTGCACGTGGTATTCGAGGTCGGGCCAGGGCAGCTCCGGCGACGAGCGGGTGAAACAGCCCAGCTGCGACGGCGCCATGCTCATCGGTCCACGCCGGCGCAGCAGGTAGTCGGCGGCGATGCGCAGCTTGCCCGGCCAGCTCGCGGCCATCGTGTTGAGCGTGCGCACGCCGCTGACGCCGAAGACAGTGCGGATCTGCAGATGGTCCTGCAGATGGGCGCCGACGCCGGGCAGATCGGCCTGTACCGGAATGCCGAGAGCCTGCAGATCGGCCGCCGGGCCCAGGCCCGACAACTGCATCAGCTGCGGCGTGCCGATCGCCCCGGCGGCCAGCACCAGCGAGCCGCCCGGGCTCAGCTGCACCTGCAGCGGCTGGCCGGCGGTGTGGGCGTCGTGGTCATGGCCCTCGGGGCGCAGGGCCAGTCCGCTGACGCGCAATGCGCCGTCGGCCTCGCGCGTGGTCAGCAGGCGCGTGACCTGGGCGCCGGTCCACACCTGCAGGTTGTCTCGGTGCTGGACCGGGCGCAGGAAGGCCTTGGTCGCGTTCCAGCGCAGGCCGCCGCGCTGGTTGACCTCGAAATAGCCGACGCCCTCGTTGCTGCCGCGGTTGAAGTCCTCGCTGGCCGGAATGCCGGCCTGCTGCGCGGCGGCGGCGAAGGCATCCAGGATCTCCCAGGACAGGCGCTGGCGTTCGACCCGCCACTCGCCGCCGGCGCGCCGGCCGCCGGGATCGAAGCCCGGCGCGGCATGGGCGGCGTCGGCGCCGCGCCAGTGGTCCTCGTGGGCCTTGAACCAGGGCAGGCAGGCCTCCCAGCGCCAATCCGGGTCATCGCTCAGCCGGGCCCAGCCGTCGTAGTCACGGGCCTGGCCGCGCATGTAGATCATGCCGTTGATGCTGGAGCAGCCGCCCAGCACCTTGCCGCGCGGATAGCGCAGTGCGCGGCCGTTGAGCCCGGGCTCGGTCTCGGTGCGCCACAGCCAGTCGGTGCGCGGGTTGCCGATGCACCACAGATAGCCGACCGGAATGTGGATCCACGGGTAGTCGTCGTTGCCGCCGGCCTCCACCAGCAGCACGCGCCGGTCGCGCCGGGCCGACAAGCGGTTGGCCAGCAGACAGCCGGCCGTGCCGCCGCCGACGATGATGTGGTCGAACACCTGCTCGCTCACGCGGGCCCTCCTTGGCCGGCCCGTCCGGGATGGTGGGCCATGGTGTGGACGATTGTGCGCGGCCGTGCCGGGTCGCGGGGAGCCGCGGCGGTGCATGGCCGCCTCCAGACGGTGCGCAGGGCGTCGTTCAGGGGCCTCATCTGCGGCAGATCAAGCCCCTGATACCCACGGTTTCCAGGGTTAGTACGGTGCTGGCAGTGGTACGGCTTTTGCGACCATAATGCCCAGGGGTTCGTCTGTACCCCGGCCCGTGTCTGGAGACGGCGCCTTTAGCTTGAATGGTTCACGCTGGGTTGAAGCTCCACATGGTTTCACTTTCTCTCTAGGAGCTTCCCCTCATGGGAAACAAGCTTTACGTGGGCAACCTCGCGTACACCGTGCGCGATGAGTCGCTTCAGTCGGCTTTCGAGCAGTTCGGCGTCGTGACGTCCGCGAAGGTCATGATGGATCGCGAGACCGGCCGGTCCAAGGGCTTCGGTTTCGTCGAGATGTCGAGTCCTGCTGAAGCCACGGCCGCCATGAACGCGATGAACGGCCAGCAGCTGGAGGGTCGTCCGCTCGTCGTCAATGAAGCACGTCCGCGCGAAGAGCGTCCGGGCGGCTTCGGCGGCGGTGGTGGTGGTGCCCGTGGTCCGTACGGCGGTGGCAACCGCGGCGGTGGCGGCGGCTACGGCGGCGGTGGTGGTGGTTACGGCGGCGGTGGCGGCGGCTACGGTGGTGGTGGCGGCGGTGGCCGCAGCCCCTACGGCACCGGCCGTGGCCCCCGCGGCGGCGGCGGTGGTGGCGGCGGCGGCTACGGTGGTGGCAGCCAGGGCTACTGATCCCTGCAGACCGGGGCAATCCCCGGTCTGACGATGACGACGGCCCCGGATCGTTCGGCGATCCGGGGCCGTCGTCGTTTCATCGGACGCCGAGCCGATGGCTCAGGCGCCGGGCCGTCGGGGCTTGCGTGGCCGGCCCGCCAGCAGGCGGTCGAACAGCGCGTCGGGCAGCAGCCGCATCAGGCGCGCGATCCAGCCCATCTGCCAGGGGATCACCCGGTAGCGCTCGCCGGCCTCGATCGCCCGCCACGCGATGCGGGCGAAGTCCTCGGCCGGCATCAGAAAGGGCATGCCGTAGGGGTTGCCGCGGGTCAGTGGCGTGTCGACATAGCCCGGCACCAGCGTGACGACCTTGACCCCGTAGGGTCGGCATTCACCGCGCAGGCTCTCGCAGTAGCTGATCACGCCGGCCTTGCTCGCGCAGTAAGCGCCATGGCCGGGCAGGCCGCGGATGCCGGCCACGCTGGCCACGCCGACCAGCCGGCCGCTGCCGCGCGCGCACATCGCGGCGACGAAGGGCTGGAACAGCGCCGCGGTGCCCAGGTTGTGGGTCTCCCAGGTCATGCGCATGACCTCCAGATCCGCGGCGTCAGCGGTGTCCACGCCGATGCTGAGGCCGGCGTTGGCGATCACGATGTCGGGCACGCCCAGTTCGTCCAGGCAGTGACGTCCGGCCGCGGCCACGGCCGCCAGATCGCGCACGTCGACCGCCATGCAGCGCACCCGTGTGGCATCCAGACCTTGCGCAGCGACCCAGTGCGCCATCTCCGCCTCGCGGCGAGCCAGCAGCAGCAGACGGCAGCCCTGCGCCCAGGCCTGCAGCGCCAGCGCTTGGCCGATGCCACTGGAGGCCCCGCTGATGACGACCAGCGGGCCCGCGCCCGCGGCTGCCGTCGTGCTCATCCTGCGGTCCCGCGGGGGGGCGCGGTCAGCCGTACCGGCCCGCCGAGGGTCAAGGTGCCGGCCGGCTGGTCCAGGCTCATGCTGCCGGCACGCACCTGCAGCGTGCCGTGGCGCAGCTGCAGCGGACGGTCCGAGTGCAGGCGCTGGAAGCGGGTCCAGGCCTGCAGCGATTCACCTTCGAACTCGGTGACGGCGGCATCGGCGGCGCCGGCCGCCGGTGCGCTGCGCAGGCGCACCGTGCCTTCGAGGCTGATCTCCGTGCCATCGCCGTTGCTGACGGCACGCCGGGCGCGGGCCTCGGTGCGGCGGCCGTCCGGCGCTTCGGCCTCGATGCGCACGTCGTCGATCTCCAGCCGGTCGGTGGCCGGGAAGTGGCGCAGCACGCGGCCTTCGAGGCGCAGGATCTGGCGGCCCTGCGGACTGAAGCGGGTGATCGTGAACTGCTGCATGCGGTAGTCCGGCTCGTCCCCGGGCGTGCTCGGCGGGCGCGGCGCAGGCGGCTGCGGCGCCACCTGCACCAGCCACCAGGTGCCGAGCGCCAGCAAGGCCATCAGCAGCAGCGGCAGCGAGACCGTCAGCCACTCGCGCAGGCCACGGCGGGGGCGGCGCGCCCGGCCTTCGCCGGTCGATCCGCCGAGCTGCAGCTGCGGCAGATCGGGCAGGTGCAGCTCGGGTGTCGACGGGGAGGCCTGGGCCGTCGGGCGATCAGCGCCCATCCAGCGTGCCCTGGAACTGCTGCAGCGCCTGGGCGTAGCGGCCGGCGCCCTGCAGCAGCAGGTCGCAGAACTCCCGGGCCGCGCCCTCGCCACCCCGGGCGCGGGTCACGTGGTGCACGCGGGCCAGCACCTCGGCATGGGCGTTGGGTGGTGCGACCGCCAGGCCGGCGCGCTGCAGCAGCGGCAGGTCCGGCCAGTCGTCGCCGATGGCCGCCAGCTGCGGCCAGTCGATGCCGTGTTCGTCGAGCAGCGCCTGCGCGGCGGCCCGCTTGTCGACCACGCCGTAGCGCACCGTCGTCACGCCCAGGTCGGTCAGCCGGCGGCGCAGGGCCGGCGCGTCGCGTCCGGTGATGACCCAGACCGCGATGCCGGCCTGCGCCAGCATCTTCAGCCCGTGGCCGTCGAGCACATGGAAGACCTTGAGCTGCTCGCCGTGCTCGCCGAAGACCAGGCGGCCGTCGGTCAGCACGCCGTCGACGTCGAGGATGGCGGCCTTCATGCCGCCGCCCTGGCCCTGGGCGCGCAGCAGCAGTTCCGGATCGAAGCGCAGGGCGGCGGTGCCGGTGGCGCGTGGCGCGAGGGAGGTGTCGACGGTCATGTCCGGTCCGGGTTCAGAGCACCTTGGCGCGCATCAGCATGCCGATGGTCAGCATGCCGGCCAGACGGTTCTGCGCGTCCAGCACGGCCACCGAGGTGATGCTGTGGCGCTCCATCAGGCCGGCCGCGTCCACGGCCAGGGCCTGGTCGCCGATCGTCTTGGGCTGCGGCCGCATCACGTCGGCCGCGTGCAGCGTGCGCAGGTCGCGGCCGAGTTCGACCGCGCGGCGCAGGTCACCGTCGGTGAAGATGCCCAGCAGGCGGTGCCCGGCGTCGATCACCAGGGCCGCGCCCAGGCCCTTGGCCGACATGGTGCGCATCATGTCCAGGCAGGGCGTGTCCGGCGCCACGCAGGGCAGGGCGTCGCCCTGCACCATCAGGTCGGCGACATGGACCAGCAGCTTGCGGCCCAGCGCACCACCGGGATGCGAGCGGGCGAAATCCTCGGGGCGGAAGCCGCGCGCCTCCAGCAGCACGACGGCCAGCGCGTCGCCCAGCGCGATCTGCGCGGTGGTGCTGCTGGTGGGCGCCAGGTTCAGCGGGCAGGCCTCGTGCTCGACCGCGCAGCTCAGCACGTGGTCGGCATGGCGGGCCAGGGTCGAGGCGGGGCGGCCGGTCATCGCCACCAGCGTGATGCCCAGGCGACGCAGGGCCGGCAGCAGCGCGGCCAGTTCGTCGCTCTCGCCGGAGTTGCTGATGGCCAGCACCACGTCGCCGGCCTGCACCATGCCCAGGTCGCCATGGGCCGCCTCGGCCGGGTGGACGAAGAAGGCGGGCGTGCCGGTGGAGGCCAGGGTGGCGGCGATCTTGCGGCCGACATGGCCGCTCTTGCCCATGCCCATCACGATGACGCGGCCGCGGCAGGCCAGCATGGCCTGCAGGGCGGCGTGCAGGCCCTCGCCCTGGCGGTCGGCCAGCGCCCGCAGCGCGGCGGCCTCCAGCTCGAGGGTGCGGCGGATCGAGGCCAGGGTGGCGGCCGGGTCGAGCGGGGGCGGGGTCGTGGTCACGTTCGGGACGGGTCGGATCGGTGGGCAGGCGAGCGGGCCGCTCGGGTGCGGCCGCTGGCTTAGCATGCAGGCATTCTAGAAGTCCGCTCCGGGCGGCGACCGCAGCGCGGTCGTGGTCCTTCCCTTGGTCCGCTGGATGGCCTCCACTCTCGAAGTCGCACTGCTCTACCTGATCGCCGCCGTGCTCGGCGTGGTCGCCTGCCGCAGCCTGAAGCTGCCGCCGATGCTCGGCTATCTGGCCGTGGGCGTGGTGATCGGTCCCAATGCGCTGGCGCTGGCGCGTGACTCGGCCGGCGTGCGCTACCTCGCCGAGTTCGGCGTCGTGTTCCTGATGTTCGTCATCGGGCTGGAATTCAATCTGCCCAAGCTGCGCAGCATGCGCACGCTGGTCTTCGGGCTCGGCCTGTCGCAGGTGGCGCTGACCACGCTCGGTGCGCTGGCCGGCAATGCCGCGCTGGTGGCCTTGTTCGCCTGGCTGGGCCGGCCCTGGGAGCTGCACTGGCAGGGCGCGCTGGCCCTGGGTTCGGCGATGGCGATGTCGTCGACGGCCATCGTCGTCAAGCTGATGGCCGAGCGGCTGGAGCTCGACAGCGAGCACGGCCGGCGCGTGATGGGCGTGCTGCTGTTCCAGGATCTGGCGGTGGTGCCGCTGCTGGTGCTGATCCCGGCCCTCGACGAGAGCGGCAGCGACATGGCCGGCGTGATCGGGCTGGCGCTGCTCAAGGCCGCGGTGCTGCTGACGCTGCTGCTGGTCGGTGGCCAGAAGGTGATGCGCTGGTGGCTGACGCTGGTGGCGCGCCGCCGCAGCGAGGAGCTGTTCGTGCTGAACCTGCTGCTGGTCACGCTCGGCCTGTCCTGGCTGACCGAGCATGCCGGCCTGAGCCTGGCACTCGGCGCCTTCGTCGCCGGCATGCTGATCGCCGAGACCGAATACAAGCACCAGGTCGAGACCGACATCCGGCCCTTCCACGACGTGCTGCTGGGTCTGTTCTTCATCACCATCGGCATGAAGCTGGACTGGCGGCCGGTGCTCGACCAGTGGTTCCTGGTGCTGCTGCTGTCGCTGCTGCCGGTGCTGGCCAAGGTGCTGCTGGTGACGCTGCTGGCGCGGCTGTTCGGCGCGCCGCAGGGGGTGGCGATCCGCACCGGCCTGTACCTGGGCCAGGCCGGCGAGTTCGGCTTCGTGCTGCTGACGCTCGGCGTCGACCAGGGCCTGCTGCGCGGCAGCTGGATGAGCCCGGTGCTGGCCAGCATGGTGCTGTCGATGCTGGCCACGCCCTTCATGGTGATGATGGCCGACCGGGTGGTGATGCGCTTCTCGGCCAACGAGTGGCTGCTGCAGTCGGTGCAGCTGACCTCGATCGCCAGGAAGTCGATCAAGACCGAGGCCCACGTGATCATCGCCGGCTATGGCCGCAGCGGCCAGTCGCTGGCCCAGCTGCTGGGCACCGAGGGCATCCCGTACATGGCGCTGGATCTTGATCCGGACCGTGTGCGCCAGGCCGCGGCGGCCGGCCGCAGCGTGGTGTTCGGCGACGCGGCGCGGCTGCCCAGCCTGATGGCCGCCGGCCTGGCCCGGGCCAGTGCGGTGGTCGTCAGCTACCACGACGTGCCCTCGGCGCTGAAGATCCTGGCCCTGGTGCGCGAGCACGCGCCGCGGGTGCCGGTGATCGTGCGCACGATCGACGATGCCGACCTGCCGCGCCTGAAGGACGCCGGCGCGACCGAGGTCGTGCCCGAGGCGCTGGAGGGCAGCCTGATGCTGGCGGCCCAGGCGCTGGCCCTGGTCGGCGTGCCGATGCGGCGCGTGATCTCGCTGGTGCGCGACGCCCGCGACAAGCGCTACGGCCTGTTGCGCGGCTACTTCCACGGCGCCGACGACGACCTGACGCTGGAGGAGCGCCAGCAGGCGCGTCTGATGAGCGTGACGCTGCCCGGTGCGGCCGCCTGTCTGGGCCAGACCCTGGGCGAACAGCTGTTCGCCCCGATGGGCGTGCTGGTGGTGTCGGTGCGCCAGGCCGGTGGCCGGGTGATCGAGCCGCAGGACGCGCTGGTGCTGGCCTCCGGTGACACGCTGGTGCTGTCCGGCGTGCCCGAGACCCTGGCGCTGGCCGAGGCACGGCTGCTCAAGGGCTGAACCGCTGGCGCGGCCCGGCCTCACTCGAAGGTGAGGTTGCCGTCGCCGTCGCTGATCGGCAGGTTCAGCCGCGCGCCGATCACCTGCAGATCCGCGCTGCGGTCGAGCAGCAGGCATTCGGCCGTGCTGCCGCTGGGCTGGCTCTGGCCGCTGAGCGTGGTCACCGTCGTCAGGCAGAACCAGGCCGTGCTGGCGCTGACCCGGGTCAGCGACCAGAAGGTGTTCGAGGTCGAGATCTGCTCGCCGGCGGTGTTGTCCGCGGTGCGCAGATGGTCGGTCGAGCTCATCAGCGGATTCAGCCCGCTGCCCGGAATGGCCGCTGACGGCAGGCCGCTCTCGACCAGGGCCTGGTACGACACCGTGGTCGGCGAGACCCGGTACAGCGATCGGAAGCTCGGGCTGTCCTGGTAGACCTCGCTGGTCTGGCCCAGCCGCAGCACGGTGCCGTCGGCCGCTCGGATCGTCGTGTAGTGGGCCGAGACCTTGTAGCTGCTGCCGTTCTGCTCGGCGGTCTGGTACGGGTCGATCTGCAGATCCAGCGTGTAGCGCACACCGGCCGCGGTCGTCGTGCTCAGACCGGCGCGGGTGTAGCCGTGGGTGTAGAGCCGGCTCAGTGCCCGACCCAGGTCATAGGTCTCGGTCGGGGTCGTCGTGTCGCCCGAGCTGTTGCCGCTGCCGGAGGATTCACTGCCGGTGCCGCTGGTGCTGCCGGTGCCGCCGCCACCGCAACCCGCCAGCATCAGACTGAGCGCCAGGGTGGCGACCGTGGCCAGGGTCGGCCCGAGAGGCCGCGCACACCGTGCGGTGTGACTGATTTGGGGGTGAGACTGCACGTACGACATTCTTGGGGATGGGCAACGGATCCCAGCGTACGTGCGAAGTGCGGTGACAGGTCCCCTCAGCCACAGGGCCTGGCCCTGTGGAGCGTCCGCTCGCCCCCGCAGGCGCAGGGGCGAGCGAGCGCTTCACCGGGCGGCGTTCAGCCGGCCGATTCCGTCTCCTCGTGATAGCTGTCATCGATGTTGACCGACCAGACCGCCTGCTTGTCGCGCCGTCCGGCGACGATCGCCTGCACCGCATGGCGAGCGGACCCGCAGGTCCAGCCGGCCGGACCGCCACGCGGCTGTGCGTTCACCGCGCCAGCAACGGCACCAGGAACCGCCCCGTCACGCTCGCCGGGCAGGCCGCCACCGTCTCCGGCGTGCCGGCCACCAGCACGCGGCCGCCTCCGGCGCCGCCCTCGGGGCCCATGTCGATCAGCCAGTCGGCGGTCTTGATCACGTCCAGGTTGTGCTCGATGACGACGATGGTGTTGCCGGCGTCGCACAGCTGGTGCAGCACGCGCAGCAGCAGTTCGATGTCGGCGAAGTGCAGGCCGGTGGTGGGCTCGTCCAGGATGTAGAGCGTGCGGCCGGTGTCGCGCTTGGACAGCTCCAGCGCCAGCTTCACCCGCTGGGCCTCGCCGCCGGACAGCGTGGTCGCGCTCTGGCCGAGGGTGATGTAGCCCAGGCCGACGTCGACCAGCGTCTGCAGCTTGCGTGCGAGCGCCGGCACGGCGCTGAAGTAGGCCAGCGCGTCCTCGACCGTCAGGGCGAGCACCTCGTGGATGTTCTTGCCCTTGTACTGGACCTCCAGTGTCTCGCGGTTGTAGCGCTGGCCGCCGCAGGTGTCGCAGGGCACGTAGACATCCGGAAGGAAATGCATCTCCACCTTCAGCACGCCGTCGCCCTGGCAGGCCTCGCAGCGGCCGCCGCCGGCCGCCGCCGCGACGTTGAAGCTGAAGCGGCCGGCGCCGTAGCCGCGCTCGCGCGCCATCGGCACTTCGGCGAACAGCTCGCGGATCGGCGTGAACAGGCCGGTGTAGGTGGCCGGGTTGCTGCGCGGGGTGCGGCCGATCGGGCTCTGGTCGACGTTGATGACCTTGTCGAAGGCCTCCAGGCCCTCGATCTCGTCGTGCTCGGCCGGCTCGGCATGGCTGCCGTAGAGCTTCTTGGCGACGGCGGTGTAGAGCGTGTCGTTGATCAGCGTGCTCTTGCCCGAGCCGGAGACGCCGGTGATGCAGGTGAACAGCCCGACCGGCAGGTCGATCGACACGTTCTTGAGGTTGTTGCCGCGCGCGCCGCGGATCGACAGCGCGACCGGGCCGGTGTCGGCCGCCGGGGCGCTGGCGGCGGCCAGTTTCGCGCGCAGGCCGCGCGGCGGCGCGGCGGCCGGGGCCGGCGCGGCGGGCGCCGGCAGGCGGAACGGCCGGCGCTGGGTCGGCACCTCGATGCGCAGCACCTGGGACAGGTAGCGGCCGGTCAGGCTCTGCGGGTCGGCGGCCACCGCGGCCGGCGTGCCCTGGGCGATCACGCGTCCGCCATGCACGCCGGCGCCCGGTCCCATGTCGATGACGTGGTCGGCGGCGCGGATCATGTCCTCGTCGTGCTCGACCACCAGCACGCTGTTGCCGAGATCGCGCAGGTGGCGCAGGGTGCCGATCAGGCGTTCGTTGTCGCGCTGGTGCAGGCCGATGGACGGCTCGTCGAGCACGTACATCACGCCGGTCAGGCCGGAGCCGATCTGGCTGGCCAGGCGGATGCGCTGCGCCTCGCCGCCGGACAGGGTGTCGGCGCTGCGGTCCAGGCTCAGGTAGTTCAGGCCGACGTCGTTGAGAAAGCGCAGCCGGGCGCGGATCTCGCGCACCACCTTGTCGGCGATCTCGGCCTTGGCGCCGGTCAGCGCCAGCTGCTCGAAGTAGTGCAGGGCCTCGGCCAGCGTCGCGTGCTCGACGCGGTAGATCGGCTGCGGCGCGGCCCAGGGGTCGGCGATGGCGGCCGTGTCGGGCGCGGTGGGCGCGGCCTGTTCATCCTGCGCGCGCTCGACGGCCGCGGCGATGCCGGGCAGGACGACATGGCGCGCCTCGCGCCGCAGCCGCGAGCCCTCGCACTGCGCGCAGGCCCGGGCCGCCTGGTAGCGGGCCAGGTCCTCGCGCACGGCCTGCGAGTCGGTCTCGCGCATGCGGCGCTCGAAGTTGGGGATGATGCCCTCGAAGGGATGCTCGCGCTGCACGCTGCGGCGCGCCTTGCCCTTGGCGCCGCCGGCCTCGGCCTCGTAGGTGAAGGCGATCGCCTCCTCGCCCGAGCCGTGCAGCAGCACCTGCTGGTGGGCCGGTGCCAGGTCCTCGAACGCGGTGTCGATGTCGAAGCCGTAGTGCCGCGCCACGCTCTCCAGCATCGAGAAGGTGTAGGGGTTGCGGCGGTCCCAGCCCTTGACCGCGCCGCCGGCCAGGCTGAGGCTGGGGAAGGCGACCACGCGCTCGGGGTCGAACACGGTCTGCTGGCCCAGGCCGTCGCAGGCCGGGCAGGCGCCCTGCGGGCTGTTGAACGAGAACAGCCGCGGCTCCAGCTCGGCCAGCGCGTAGCTGCACACCGGACAGGCGAACTTGCTGGAGTACAGGTGCTCGCGGCCGCTGTCCATCTCGAGCGCGATGGCCCGGCCCTCGGCCGCGCGCAGCGCGACCTCGAAGCTCTCGGCCAGGCGCTGCTTCTGGCTGGTGCCGGCGGTGCTGCCGGGCGCGGCGCCGGGCAGCGGGCTGGCCTCGACCTGCTCGGCGGCCACCGGGTTGCGCACCTTCAGGCGGTCGATGACGACGTCGATGTCGTGCTTCTCGTTCTTCTTCAGCGGCGGCAGGTCCTGCGCCTCGACGATGCGCCCGTCGATGCGGAAGCGCACGTAGCCGCGCGCCTGCATGTCGGCGAACAGTTCGGTGAACTCGCCCTTGCGGTCGCGCACCACCGGCGCCAGCACCATCAGCTTCGTGTCCTCGGGCAGCGCCAGCACGGCGTCGACCATCTGGCCCACGCTCATCGCCTGCAGCGGCAGGCCGTGATCGGGGCAGTGCGGCGTGCCGGCGCGGGCGTAGAGCAGACGCAGGTAGTCGTGGATCTCGGTGACGGTGCCCACCGTCGAGCGCGGGTTGTGGCTGGTGGCCTTCTGCTCGATCGAGATCGCCGGCGCCAGGCCCTCGATCACGTCGACATCGGGCTTGTCCATCAGCTGCAGGAACTGCCGCGCATAGGCCGACAGGCTCTCGACGTAGCGGCGCTGGCCCTCGGCATACAGCGTGTCGAAGGCGAGGCTGGACTTGCCCGATCCCGACAGCCCGGTGATCACCACCAGCGCGTGCTTGGGGATGTCGAGGTCGATGTTCTTCAGGTTGTGGGTGCGGGCCCCGCGCACGACCAGGCGGGTGGCGACGGCCGTCGGATGCAGGCCCGCGGGTGCCATGCCGGGGGCGTGGGCGGGAACCGGGCCGGGCATCGCCGACGGGCTGGAGGAGGAGGCGGGGGCAGCGGACATCGGGCGGCTTCGGGCGTGGGGCGGGCGGGCGGTGCGACGACCTGGGGGCGGTCGCGCCGCGGGCAACCGGTCATCATAGCCAGAGCGGGCCGCCGGATCCGGGTTCTCCCTGGCGGCGGACGGCGGGGGGGCGCTGCGTCAGGTCGGTGCCAACTGCGGCGCGGATACTGGGCGCCATGGTGCCGTCCGATTCGTCCCGCTGTTCCCACGACGCGCTGTGGATCGCGTCCAACGATGCCCGCCGAGCCGGGCCGGAGGCCCACAGCTGCGCGGGGTGTCCGGTGCGCCGCCAGGCCCTGTTCGGCGTCTTCGACGAGGCGATGCTGGCCCGGCTGCCGGCCCACATCAGCGAGCAGACCATCGAGCCCGGCCAGGCGCTCTACCGGGCCAACGAGCCGGCGGCCGCGGCCTGGACCATCCGCGAGGGCCTGATCCGCCTGGAGCGCAGCAGCGAGCGCGGCGGCCGCCGCGTGCTGCGCCTGGCCGGCCCCGGCGATCTGGTCGGCCTGGAGGCGCTGCTGGGCCAGACCCACGCCGCCGATGCCATCGCCTGCACGCCGCTGCAGGTCTGCCGCCTGCCGCGGGTGCTGATCGACGAGCTGGGGGCGGCCGAGCCGGCCCTGCTGCGCGACCTCATGAAGCGCTGGCAGGCCGCGCTCGACGAGGCCGAGGAATGGCTGACCGAGCTGTCGACCGGCGACGCGCGCTGGCGCATGCTGCGCCTGCTGCTCAAGCTCAGCGAGTACGGCGAGCCCGACGGCCGCATCTGGCTGCCGGCGCGCGGCGACATCGGCGCCATGCTGGACGTGACGGTGGAGACCGCCAGCCGCCTGGTGGCCGCGCTCAAGCGCGAGGGCGTGATGCAGTTCGCCGACCTGCGCCATGCGCGGCTGGACATGCCGCGCCTGCTGGCCGCGCTGCGCGAGGCGGTCGGTCCGGGCTGAGGCCGGACCGCGGGGCGCGTCTCAGTCCTGCAGCGCCTGCAGCACGCGCAGGATCTCGTCGCCGTAGGCGTCGAGCTTCTTGCTGCCGACGCCGCTGATGCCGGCCAGCGCGGTCAGGCTGTCGGGCGCGGCACGCGCCATCTCGGCCAGCGTCGCGTCGTTGAAGACGATGTAGGCTGGCAGGTTGTGGGCCTTGGCCACCTCGGCCCGCCAGGCCTTGAGGGCGGCAAAGCGCTGCTGGCCATCGCGGTCGAGCTCGACCGGCGCGGCGCGCGGCGTGCGGCTGCCGCGGCTGGTGCTCGACGGCCGGCCGCGGCGCGGTGCCGGCTCCGTCGGCACGCGCAGGCGCACCGGCTCCTCGCCGCGCAGCACGGTGCGCGCCGAGTCGGCCAGCTCCAGCGTGTTGTATTCGCCGACGCTGCGCACATGGCCGGAGGCGATCATCTGCCGCAGCACGCGGCGCCACTGCGTCTCGGGCACGTCGGCGCCGATGCCGAAGGTGCTCAGCCGGTCGTGGCCGCGCTGCACCACCTTCTCGGTGCGCTGGCCACGCAGCACGTCGATCAGGTGCGCGCCGCCGAAGCCGAAGCCGCTGGCCTGGTGGCAGCGGTAGATGCAGCTCAGCAGCTTGCGTGCGGCCTCGGTCGCGTCCCAGACCTCGGGCGGATGCAGGCAGTTGTCGCAGTTGCCGCAGCGGCTGGCCGGGCGCAGCAGGGCGCCGTCGGCGTCGCGCTCGGCGGTGGCCGGGTCGACGCCGGCGCCGGCATAGGCCTCGCCGAAATAGGCCAGCAGGCGCACGCGGCGGCAGTCCGGCGCCTCGGCCAGGGCCAGCAGGGCCTCCAGCTTGCCCCGCTGCAGGCGCTTGAACTCCTCCTCGGCCTCGCTGTCGTCGATCATCCGGCGCTGGTTGACCACGTCCTGCAGGCCATAGGCCATCCAGGCGTCTGCGGCCAGGCCGTCGCGGCCGCCGCGGCCGGTCTCCTGGTAGTAGCCCTCGATGTTCTTGGGCAGGTCCAGGTGGGCGACGAAGCGCACGTCGGGCTTGTCGATGCCCATGCCGAAGGCGACCGTGGCCACCATCACGATGCCGTCCTCGCGCAGGAAGCGGTTCTGGTGGCGGGCGCGCACCTCGGCGTCGAGGCCGGCGTGGTAGGGCAGCGCGTTCAGCCCCTCGGCCGACAGCCAGGCCGCGGTGTCCTCGACCTTCTTGCGGCTCTGGCAGTAGACGACGCCGGCATCGCCCTCGTGCTCGTCGCGCAGGAAGCGCAGCAGCTGGCGCTTGGCCTCGTCCTTCTCGACGATGGTGTAGCGGATGTTCGGCCGGTCGAAGCTGCTGACGAAGGTGCGCGCCGACTCCAGCGCCAGGCGCTCGACGATGTCGGCGCGGGTGGTGCTGTCGGCGGTGGCGGTCAGCGCGATGCGCGGCACGTCGGGGTAGCGCTCGTGCAGCGCGGACAGGCCGAGGTATTCCTCGCGGAAGTCATGGCCCCACTGGCTGACGCAGTGGGCCTCGTCGATGGCCAGCAGGCTGAACAGGCCGCGCTCGTGCAGGGAATCGAGCATGGCCAGGAAGCGCGGCGTCAGGATGCGCTCGGGCGCGGCGTACAGCAGCACCAGCTTGCCCGACATCAGGTCGCGCTCGACCCGGCGGGCCTCGTCGCCCTCGAGCGTGCTGTTGAGGAAGGCCGCCGGCACGCCGGCCTCGTCGAGCGCGCCGACCTGGTCGTGCATCAGCGCGATCAGCGGGCTGACGACCAGCGTGATGCCGTGGCCGGCGCGGTGGCGGGCGATGGCCGGCACCTGGTAGCACAGGCTTTTTCCCCCGCCGGTGGGCATCAGCACCAGCGCATCACCGCCCTCGGCGGCGTGCTCGATGATGGCCTGCTGCTGGCCGCGGAAGGCGGGGTAGCCGAAGACCTCGCGCAGGATGGCCAACGGGGACGTGGCGGGCAGCGAGGAGTCGGTCAGCGGGGCGTTCACGGGGGCGATTGTCGCCGTGCGCGCCCGCCCCCGCCGCCGATCCCGGCGCGGGCCCTCCGGCGGGGGCCCGCGCCAGGGGGATCGTCCGCCAGACAGGCCCGCGACGGAGGAGGGATGGCCCCTCGGCTGCCGGCTGGGGGAGAATCCGGACTCGGCCTTGCGCCTGCCACACCGCGCAAACATCCCCCCAACAGCAAGGAGCCGCCGTCATGGCCTCGATCAACAAAGTCATCCTCATCGGCAACCTGGGTCGCGACCCCGAGGTGCGCTACACGCCCAACGGCAGCGCCGTCTGCAACATGAGCCTGGCCACCACCCGCCAGTGGAAGGCGAAGGACTCCGGCGACCGCCAGGAAGAGACCGAATGGCACCGCGTCGTGCTGTTCGACCGCCTGGCCGAGATCGCCGGCGAGTACCTGAAGAAGGGCCGCTCGGTCTACATCGAGGGCCGCCTGCGCACCCGCAAGTGGACCGACAAGGACGGCGTCGAGAAGTACACGACCGAGATCTACGCCGAGCAGATGCAGCTGCTGGGTGGCCGTGACGAGGCCGGTGGTGGCGGCGGCGGTGCGGCTGGCGGCTATGGCCGCAGCGCCCCGATGGCGGCGGCCGACGACGGTTTCGGCGACGAGCCGGCTGCCGCGCCGCGCCGTCCGGCCCCCGCTCCCCGCCCGGCACCGGCGCCGCGTCCGGCGCCGGCTTCGAAGTCGAACACCGGCTTCGACGACATGGACGACGACATCCCGTTCTGAGCCCCGGTCTGACGGACGTCCCGCATGGCCCGACTCGAGAACGAGGCCGCACGCGCCGATCTGCGCAACCGGCTCAAGCGCGCCGAAGGCCAGTTGCGCGGCGTCCAGCGCATGCTCGACGAGGACGCCCCCTGCGCCGAGCTGGCGGCCCAGCTTTCGGCGGTGCGCCGCGCGCTCGACAGCGCCTGCGTGCGCATGACGGTCTGTTTCATGGAGCAGGAGCTGCGCCGGCGGCTGGCGGATCCCGCCGCCGCGCCGGTGGCCCTCGAGCCCGCTGATCCTGCCGAGGCCGTCGGCGATCCGATCGACGCCGTGATGGCCGAGGTGCAGCGCCTGCTGGGCCGCCTGCGCTGACGCGGCCCCTGTCCCGCGGCTCGGGGCTCAGGCCACGGTCGTGCGGTCGCTGCGCCGGCGGCCCAGGCTGTCGACCCAGTCGACCTCGATGGTGTCGCCGACCTGCGCATCGCGCAGCGTCAGCTCCAGATAGGGGTTCTGCGCGACCGCGGTGCCGCAGTGCCAGCGCAGCACGGTGCGGCCGCGCAGGCGCAGCGTCAGCGTCTGGATGATCCAGGCCGGCACGCGCCGGCCGTCGGCATCGATGCGCTGACCGGTCTCCATCGGATGGGCGGCCAGCAGCCGCAGCGCGGTCCGGCCATCGGCCTGGCGGCGGGCGCGCAGCCGTGTCGGCTCCGGCGGCGGCAGGGTGTCGGTCGTGTCCATCCCCGGCCCGGTCAGACGGCGCAGCCGCCCTGCACCACGCGCACCGACGCGCGCTGGCTGAACCAGCGGCCGTCGGCCAGGCGCACCAGCGCCCACAGCTGCGCGCTGTCGGCGAACTTCAGCCGCGTGCCCAGGGCGGGCTCCAAGGCCGGATCCAGCTCCGCCAGCAGTGCCAGAGGCTGGGCGTTGCCCTCGACCAGCAGGGCCAGGCGCAGCGGGCCATCCGTCGCGGCCGCGTCGCTGGGTTCGGCGACGCGGCCGGCGCTGCGGCCTGGTGTGACCACCCGTGTGGCCACCGGTGCGTCTACCCGTGCGTCCACCGGTGTGGCGGTCGGTGCGACGGCCGATGTGGCGCTCGGTGCCCAGCGCACCGCCACCGGCACGGCCGCGCCGTTCTCGGCCAGCGCCGGCGCGTCGATGCGCAGGGCGTCGGTCGTCGGCGGCGGGCCCGGCAGGCCGAGGGCGGCCAGCGCCTCCGGCAGCGTGCGCGCCGCGAGCGCGGCTTGCGGCCGCTCGCCGGTCCCCTCGTGTGTTTGGCGCGCTGCGGCCCCGTGGGCTCCGGGGACATCGGGGGCCTGCTCAGCCTGCTGAGTCACCGCCGCGGACGCCGCCCGCACCTGCGGCCAGCCCATCGCGGCCAGTGCCGCGGCCCAGGCCTGGAGGGTGGTGCGGCGGTCGGTCAAGGGCATCGGCTGGGCTGGCGGGGAGGCGGGGAGGCGGGCGGCGGGAAGGCCGTGGCAGGGCAGTGGCGATGGCAGTGACCGTGGCCGTGGCCGTGGCAGATGCGGCAACCGGCGGGCCGATGGCACGCTCCCGCGCATCGGGGCGCCCGCTCGGGGCGGATCGGACATGCAGGCGGGCGCCGGTCGCATGGCACTGCGCTGCACCGCACGGCACCGCACCGCACCGCACCCTAGCACGGCCGACCGATGCGCCGGCAGCGGCCTTGCCCCGGGTCGGGCCGTTCGCCTCTGGCAGACTCCGGCGCCATGTCCGCTGCCGTTCCTGCCGCCGCGTCCGCCCCCGCGGGCGACTGGCTCGTCGCCTGCCTGTGTGCCGGCTGGTGCAACACCTGCGTCGCCTACCAGGGCGTGATGGCCGAGGTCGCGCGCGCCCATCCCGGCCTGCGCTTCGCCTGGATCGACATCGAGGACGATGCCGACGCGCTCGGCGACGAGGCGCTGGACATCGAGACCTTCCCGACGCTGATGGTGCTGCACGACGGCCGGCCGCGCTTCCATGGCACGCTGCTGCCGCATGCGGCGACGCTGGAGCGCCTGCTGCAGGCGCTGCGCGACGGTGCGCTGGCACCCGGCGCGGCGGCCGAGGTCGGCCCCGCGATGGCCGCGGCCGTCTGGCAGCTGGGCTCGCAGCGGCCGCTGGCCAGCTGAGCTGACCCAGCGGGCTCAGCCGACGCGAGCGCGGCGGTCCGGCCGCCGCCCTGGGCGATCCGCACCCAGACGGCCGCCCGAGGCCGCCCGCTCAGATCCGCCGATGGGCCAGCGCCGGCAACTGTGCGCGCACCTCGTCGAGCCGCTGGCGCCGCAGCGTGCCGGCGACCACGCCCTCGCCCTCGGCCTGCACGGCCAGCACCTCGCCCCAGGGGTCGGCCAGCAGGCTGTGGCCCCAGGTGCGGCGGCCGTTCGGATGCAGGCCGCCCTGGGCCGGGGCCAGCACGTAGCACTGGTTCTCGACCGCGCGGGCGCGCAGCAGCAGCTCCCAGTGCGCGCGGCCGGTGCCGTGGGTGAAGGCCGCCGGCAGCACCAGCAGGTCGCAGGGCGCGGGCTGCATCAGCGCGCGGAAGAGCTCGGGAAAACGCAGGTCGTAGCAGATGCCCAGGCCGACGCGCCAGCCGTCGACCTCGACGGCCACCGGCGCGTCGCCGGCCTGCAGCACGCGGCCTTCGTCGTAGCGCTCGCCGCGCCCGTTGTCGTAGGCGAACAGGTGGATCTTGTCGTAGCGCGCCCGCGGCCGGCCGTCCGGGCCCCAGACGCGGCAGCTGTTGCGCACCCACTGCGGGTCCTCGGTGCGCAGCGGCAGCGTGCCGCCGATGATCCACACGCCGTGGCGCTGGGCGGCCGCGGCCAGCGTGTCCTGGATCGGGCCGCTGTCCTCGGCCTCGGCGATGGCCAGCTTGTCGCGGTCGGACTGCCCCATCAGGCAGAAGTACTCGGGCAGGGCCAGCAGCCGCGCGCCCTGGTCGGCGGCCTCGGCGATCAAGCGGCAGGCGGTGGCGAGGTTGATCGCCACGTCGGGCGCGGAGACCATCTGCAGGGCGGCGACGTTCAGCATGATGGCGCGATCATCGCGCAGACGCGCCGTCCGTGGTCGTGCCGGGGGCGGGCGCGGCGGGCGTGGCGGCGGGCGCCGAGGCCGCTGCGGTGCCGGGCGCCGAGGCCGGCGCGGTGCCAGGTGCCGCGGTCCCGGGGGCGGCCGTCGCGGCCTCCCGTGCGGCCGCGGCGGCGGCGATCGCGCCGCGCTGCACCTGGCGCACCTGCGGGTCGTCCCAGCTGCCGCTGATCTCGAACAGCCGCGTGGTGGCCGATTCCAGCGGCCCGCGCAGCAGCCACTGGCCGACGAAGCTGCCGACGCCGACCACCGGATTGACCAGCGCGGCCCAGGCCAGCGAGGCGGTGCCGGCGTCCAGCTCCGGGATCACCGCCACCTTCAGGTCCTGGGTCTGGCGCACCAGATCGGCCTGGCCGCCGATCTGCACCAGGGCCTGCACGCCGCGCATGCGCAGGCCTTCGGTGCGCGCCAGGCCGTGTTCGATGCGGGCCTGGCCGGCCACCTCGTCGAAGCTGAAGCCGGCGGCGAAGACGTCGCGGAAGTCCAGCGTCAGCCGCCGCGGCAGGGCCTGCAGGCTGAGCACGCCCAGCAGCTTGGCCGCGCCGGGATCGACCTGCAGGAACTGGCCGCGGCCCAGGGCCAGATCGAGCTGGCCGTCGAGCGTCGGCAGGTCCGGCCCCCAGGGCGAGCCGTCCCAGCCCAGCCGCCCCTGCAGCCGGCCCGAGGCGCCGCGCATCAGCTGGCCGAAGCCCAGGCGCTGCAGCAGGCGTCCGCCGTCGATGACGTCGAGGCCGAAGTCCAGCGCCATGTGGCGCGCGTCGCCCGCGGCGGCCGGGCCCCAGACGCCACGGGCGCTCAGCCGCGCGTCGGGGTTGTCCAGGCTCAGCTGGTCCAGCCGCCAGTCGCGGGCGGTGGCGCTGGCCTGCACCTGCAGCCGGCCCAGTTCACGGCCCTCGACCTGCAGTGTGTCGATCGCGATGTCCAGCGTCGGTGCGCTGACGGCCGGGCGCTCCAGCAGATGGGCCAGACGGTCGGTCGCGCGGTCGGCCTCGGCACGCGGGATCACCAGCCGCGTCAGCCGGGCCTGCAGATGACCGCCGGGGGCGGCGGGGGTCGGCGGGGTCCAGGCCAGCGAGCCGGCGCCCTGCGCGGCGCGGCCCTCGGCCAGCCAGCGGCCGTCGTCGGCGCGCTGCAGCTCCAGCGCGAGCGCGCGCACCGTGCGCCCGCCGCCGGCCAGCACGGTGTCGATGTCGGCCTGCCAGCGGCCGGGCCAGCGGACGACGGTGACGGCGGCGGTCGGGTGCGGGGTGGCGGTGGCGGTGGCGGTGGTGGTCGTGGTCGTGGTGGCGGACTCGGGCTGCGGGGCGACCGGGGTGCGGGCGGCCTGCAGGGCCTCGTCGAGGCGGTCGAGCGTGGCCTGCCAGGCGTCGAGGTCCAGCAGCGGCAGCGCGAGGTCGACCCGGCCCTCGGCCGTCGGCGTCTGTAGCGGACGGCCCCAGGCCCAGGCCTGGCGCAGCAGCTGTGGCCGCTGCCCGGCACCCTGTCCCTGCCAGCCCAGCACCGCCTCGCCGCGCAGCGGGCCCAGTTGCAGCTGCAGCCGCTGGCGCGCCGCGCCGGCCTCGGTGGCCGTGGTCGTCGTCGCTGCCGTAGCCGTAGCCGTAGCCGCAGACGTGGACGTGGACGTGGACGTGGACGTGGACGTGGACGTGGCGGCCTCCGCCTTCTCCCCGGTCAGGTCCTGCGGCCGCAGCTGCAGCTGCAGGCGCCGGGCCGTTGGCGGAGCGCTGCCGTGCGTCAGCGGGGCCGGCAGCGTCAGCTGCAGCGGCTGCAGGTCGCCGTCGAGCTGCAGCCACAGCTGGCCGGCGTCGGCCGTGGCCCGGGCCTGGCCGAGGTCGAGCGTGAACGGCAGGCGGCCGCTGATCCAGGGCTGCAGCGCCTGCAGCTGTCGTGCGGCCGTCGGCGGCAGGTCAGCGCTGGCGGCCAGCGCGGCCAGATCGGCTTCGCCGCGCAGGTGCAGGGCCCAGGCGCTGTCGCGCGGGGCGTCGGTCTCGCCCGGGCGCAGAGGGGCCGGCACGTGGGCCGCGGCCTCGGCCAGGCTGGCCGGCACCGCCGTGGGCGTGTGCACGCTGCCACCGTCCACGCGCAGCAGGCTGCCCAGCCAGCGGCCGCCCAGCGCCTCGACCTGGCCGCCGCGCTCGTCGAAGCGGATCCGGCCGCGGGCCTCGCGCAGCGGCGGCAGGGCCGGCCGCCAGCGCAGGGTCTGGGCGTCGTCCAGCGTCACCTCACCCTGGACGCGGGTGCGGGTCGGGTCGGCGAAGGGCAGTTGCAGGGCGAGCTGCAGCCGAGCCGGGCCGTCGGCCGCCGATTCGTCCAGCAGATGGTCGAGCCAGCCGCCCACCGGCGAGGCCTGCAGGTAGCGCAGCAGGTCCTGTGCGGGCCCCTGGGCCTGGCCGCGCACGGTCAGCGCCGTGGCCGGGCTGCCGTCCAGTGGCGCGACCTGGCCCTGCACCGGCCCCAGCGTCGTCTGCCACAGCCGGCCCTGGGCGATGTCGAAGGCCAGCCGGCGGCCATCGATCTGCAGGTGGCCCGCCAGGTCCTCGAACACGGGCCAGACCGGGGCCCCGGCCGTCAGGCCGTCCGCCGGCCGAGGGCTGCCGGCGACGTCGAGCCGGCCTTCGCGCACCGTGCCTTCGAGCGCGAAGCGGCCGCCGCCGTGGGCAAAGGGGAAGTCGTCGAGCGGGCCGTCGATCTGCACCTGCAGGCGCTCGATGCGGCCGGCCTGCACCGCGTCGCGCACCCAGTCGCGCGTGGCCTGCGGCAGTTGCACCGGCAGATGGCGGGCGATGGCCCGTGCGTCGGCGCTGCCGACCAGTGCGGCCTGCAGCTGCAGCGTGCCGAGCGGGCCGGCGGCGCGCGGCGTCGTCGTCGGCGTGCCGTGGGCCTGTGCCGTGCCCGCCTGCCAGTGACCGCTGGCCTGCAGCAGGGCGTCGTCGCTGCGCAGCTGCAGGTCGTCGAAGCGCAGCGATCCGGCATGACCGGCCTGTGGCCAGTCCCAGCCCAGCCGGCCCTGCACCGTGCGCAGCGGCAGCCGCGGCTGGGCGAACACGCCCGGCAGGTCCAGCCAGAGACCGGTGGCCGCGCCGGTGTGGTCTGCGTCGGACGGGGGGGCTGGCGTGGCCGCGGTCGCGGTCGACGCCTCGGGCCAGGGCCCTGCCGGTGCGCCCGCGGCCGGCGGGGCGGACAGGCTGCCTGGCGCCGCCGTGGCCGTGCGGTCGCCGGCGCCGGGCTCGTCGCGCAGCTGCAGCTGGCCGCCGCGTTCGTCGAGTGTCAGGCGGGCCTGCAGGCCGCGCCGGCCGCCCACCCCGGGCACGCCCGGGCGCAGCGGATCGTCCGCGGCCAGGGCCTGCCAGCGCAGGCCCCGCAGCTGGGCGTCCAGCTGCCAGCGACCCCGCTGCAGCAGCCCGGTCCAGCCCATGGCGGCGGGACGGCCGGTCGATGCCGACCCGGCCCGGGCCTCGCCCGTGCTCGTGCTCGTGCTCGTGCCAGTGCCCGTGCCCGTGCCAGTGCCAGTGCCAGTGCCAGTGCCAGTGCCAGTGCCAGTGCCAGTGCCAGTGCCAGTGCCAGTGCCCCGGGCCGTCGGGGTGCCGCGCTCGGTCAGCGTGTCGTCGGCCCGCCAGCGGGCCTGCAGACCGCGCAGCCGGCCCTCGGGCGCCAGTGCGCGCAGGGGCTCGGCGTGGCGGGGCGGCAGCCAGGGATGCAGGGCCGACGGCCAGTCGTCCAGCGTGAGCTCGGACAGGCTGAAGCGGGCGCTGGCCAGGCGCCCGCGCAGGCGATCGGGCCAGGCGGTCACCAGCGGTGTCGCCGCGGCCGATGTGGCTGTTGCCGTGGCCGTGGTCGTGGCCGCGGTGGCCTCCGCGCTCAGGCTCAGGTCCAGCCGCAGCCGGCCGTCCTGCCAGCCCGGGCTGTCGGCGCCGGTCCAGCGCAGGTCCTGGCCGCTCAGGCGCCAGCGGGCGGCCGTGGGCGGCAGCAGCCAGTCGGCCGGTGGCCGCAGGCGGTCGGTCAGGGCGGCCGTGGGGGCCAGGGCCGGTGCGGCGGTCGCGGCGCTCGCCGCGGGATGGGCGGGGGCCGGCAGCCGGACGGGGCCGGATCCGGTGGACGCCGGCAGCGCCACCCCGTCGGTCTGCTGGGTCAGCTGCCAGCGGCCACCCAGCGCGCCGATGCGGCACGGCGGTGTGCGGCAGCCCAGGGCCGGCGGCAGCCTCAGCCCGCGGGCGTCGATGTCCGCGCCCAGCTGGTCCCAGCGGCCGGCCGACCACTGCAGCGTCACCATCGTGCGCAGACGGCCGTCCAGGCCGTCGAGATCGCGCAGGAGATCCGGGCCGGTCGGGGCCGCGCGCCAGGCCTGCAGCAGCTGGCGCAGGCGCCTCAGGTCGTCGGTCAGCCGCGGGCTGTCGGCGCGCAGCACCAGCGTGCCCTCGCCGGCCCACCACGCCAGGGCCGGATCGCCACGGCGCGGGGTCCATTGCAGCGTCAGATCGGGGCCGGGCGGCGCGCCGGCCGCGGCGGTCGGGGCCGGGCGGTCTTTCCCGTCGGCCGACCCGGTCTCCAGCCACAGCCGATGGCGGCGCCCTTCGCGCACCAGTCCCGCCTCGCGCAGCGCCAGTGGGGTCGGCTGCGCATCGGTCGCGGTCCACAGCAGCAGACGGGCGTCGCGCAGGCTCAGCCGGGGCTGCTCCAGCAGCGTCTCCAGCACCTGCGCGGCCGACAGCGCCGGTGCTCCGGGCGCATCGAGGTCGAAGCCGGCCAGCCAGCGGTGGCCGTCGGCGCTGCGCCACTGGTGCACCGTCAGCCCCTGCAGCTCCAGTGCCGACAGCATCAGCGTGCGCTCGCGCCACAGCCGCCAGGTGGCCAGCGGGTGCAGGCCCAGCTGCAGCCGGGCCTGCGTCAGCCGCAGACCCGCGCGCCCGTCAGGGGCGTCGATCGACAGCCCCCGGACCTGCAGCGTCGGCAGTCCGGGGCCGTGGTCGTCGGCGTGCAGTGCGGCGATCCGCACGGGCCGGCCGAGGGCGCTCGTCAGCGCCTGCTCGGCCTGCGGCCGCAGGCGGTCCAGGTTCGGCACAATTCCCTTGGCCCAGATCAGCCAAGCACCGAGGCTTAAGCTGCCGAGCAGACCCATCGACAGCAGGATGCCCCACAGCAGACGCGCCGGCATGCCCCGGCGGCCGCCCAGGCCGCGCAGCGTCAGCCGGCCCAGGGCCGCAAGGGTGTGACGGCCGACAGTGGCGATCGACGACAAGGACATGAATGAGTGACAGGCAGCACGCAGCGCATGGCAAGGCCCGCACCCGCGTGGGGGCGGCGGCTTCAGGGGCGCCGGCCCACGGCGCGGCCAATCTAGCACAGGGGTCCCGCGCGGCGGGTGTCCGGTCGGTGTCGGGGAGTGCAGGCTGATGCAAAGCACGCGGATGTCTTCAGAGGCCGCGCAGCGAGCGCTGGCGGACCACAGCCGTTGCGTGCAGCGCATCCGCCGCCGCTATGGCGACGAGCTGGCCCAGCTGCCGCCGGGCCTGCCCGATGCGGCCGTCATCACCGATCTGGCGCTGCGTCTGCACCAGGCCGGCCGGCCGCTGGCCAGCGCCTTGCGGGTCACGCGCCAGCTGGTCTTCGAGCGCCTGGTCGTGCTCGACGTCGAGCAGGCCGCGCCGCTGGCCGACATCGTCGGCGCCATCACCGTGCTGGCCGAGGCCACGCTGGAGCTGGCCCTGGCCGCCGCCCGCGCCGAGGAGGACGCGCGCAGCGGCCCGCCGATCGACGAGCAGGGCCGGGTGATCGACTTCTGGATCATCGGCATGGGCAAGCTCGGCGCGCGCGAGCTCAACGTCTCCTCCGACATCGACCTGATCTACGTCTACGAGGAAGACGGCCTGACCCGGCCCGCGCCCGGCAGCACGCAGCCGCAGCGCACCGCGCACGAGTACTTCGCGGCGGTGGCCAAGCGGCTCTATGCGCTGATCGGCGACGTGACCGAGGACGGCTTCGTCTTCCGCGTCGACCTCGCGCTGCGGCCCAACGGCAATTCCGGGCCGCCGGTGGTCTCGCTGGCGATGCTCGAGGAGTACTTCGTCGTCCAGGGCCGCGAGTGGGAGCGCTTCGCCTGGCTCAAGAGCCGGGTGGTCGCGCCGCGTTCGGCCGTCACCTCGGGTCGTGCGTTGCCCTTGCGCTCGCTGGTCAGCGCCTTCGTCTACCGCCGCTACCTGGACTACGGCGTGTTCGAGGGCCTGCGCCAGCTGCACCGCAAGATCCGCGACGAGGCCACGCGCCGGGCCGCCGGCCGGCCCGAGCGGGCCAACGACGTCAAGCTCTCGCGCGGCGGCATCCGCGAGATCGAGTTCATCGTGCAGCTGATGCTGGTGGTGCGCGGCGGCCAGTTCCCCGAGATCCGCAGCCGCGGCACGCTCAAGTGCCTGGACAAGCTGGCCGCGCGCGGGCTGATGAAGCCCGAGACGGCCGTGGCCCTGGCCCGCGCCTACACCTTCCTGCGCCAGGTCGAGCACCGCATCCAGTACCTGGACGACCAGCAGACCCACCTCGTGCCCACCAGCGAGGACGATCTGTGCTGGATCTCCCGCTCGCTGCCGCCGGAGCCTGCGCAGCCGGCCGGCGACGGGGCCGACCTGCTGCCGCGCGTCGCTCATCCGCCGCCCAGCTGCCAGCTGCTCGACCGCCTGCTGGAGGTGCGCGAGCTGGTGGCCACCGAGTTCGACGCGCTGCTGCACGACGGCCGCGCGCCCGGCGCACCGGCGCCCGGCCGCGGCGGCTGCCGCAACTGCGGCACGCCGCATCCGGTCGATGCCGATGCGCTGCTCGAACGCCTGCCCGCAGCGATGGCCGAGCGGCTGCAGGTCTGGCGCGCGCAGCCCCGCGTGCAGGCCCTGCGCGACGAGAGCAAGCTGCGGCTGGGCCGCTTGATGGCGCGCGCCGGCCAGGCCGTGGCCGACGGCCTGTGCGCGCCCGAGGCCGGGCTGCGCTTCATCGACTGGCTGGAGCCGCTGCTGCGGCGGGAGAGCTATCTGGCGCTGCTGGTCGAGCGGCCCGAGGTCCACCAGCGCCTGCTGCGCCTGCTGGGCCTGGCCCGCTGGCCGATGCGCTACCTGCTGCGCCACCCGGGCGTGATCGACGAGCTGGCCGATCCGCGCCTGCTGCACGGCCGCTTCGATGCCGCCGACTATGTCGCCTCGCTCGACGAGCGCCATGCCGCCTGGGTGCGCGCCGGCGAGGACGACGAGGGCGCGCTGCTGGACACGCTGCGCCGTGCCCACCACGCCGAGATCTTCCGCACCCTGGTGCGCGACGTCGAGGGCCTGATCAGCGTCGAGCAGGTGGCCGACGACCTGTCCGCGCTGGCCGACGCCACGCTGGCCACCGTGCTGCGCTGGGCCTGGCCGCGGCTGCGCCAGCACCACCGCGCCGAGCCGCAGTTCGCCGTCATCGCCTACGGCAAGCTCGGCGGCAAGGAGCTGGGCTACGGCAGCGACCTGGACGTGGTCTTCCTCTACGACGACGCGGACGAGGCCGATCCCGACCTGGCGCAGGAGGTCTACAGCCATTTCGTGCGCAAGCTGGTGCCCTGGCTGACGCTGCGCACGCCGGCCGGCGAGCTGTTCGAGATCGACACCGCCCTGCGGCCCAACGGCAACTCCGGCCTGCTGGTGACCTCGATCGCGGCCTTCGAGAAGTACCAGGTCGGCCGCGGCAGCAACACCGCCTGGACCTGGGAGCACCAGGCCATCACCCGCGCCCGGGCCTGCGCCGGCCCGGCGGCGCTCGGCCTGCGCTTCGAGGACGTGCGCCGCCAGGTGCTGACCAGTCCGCGCGACCTGGACGCGCTGCGCCAGGAGGTGATGGACATGCGCGAACGGGTGCGGGCCGCACACGCCGTGCGCGACGGCCTGTTCGACGTCAAGCACAGCCCCGGCGGCATGATGGACGCCGAGTTCGCGGTGCAGGTGCTGGTGCTGGCCCATGCCGCCCGCTGCCCCGAGCTGGCCGACGACGTCGGCAACATCGCGCTGCTGCAGCGGGCCGAGGCCGCGGGCCTGCTGCCCGCGGGTGTCGGCGAGGCGGCGGCGCGGGCCTACCGCGAGCTGCGCCGGGCCCAGCACCGGGCGCGGCTCGACGAGCAGCCCACGCAGGTGCCGCCCGATGCGCTGGCGGCCGAGCGGGCGGCCGTGCTGGCGCTCTGGCTGGCCGTCTTCGGTGTCCCGGCCGGACGCGTCTGAGCCGGCGGAGCCGCGGCCTGCGCGTTGCGGCGGCCGGGAGCCGTGCCGTCCGTCGGCTCCGGCTCCGGCGAGGGGGTGGGGCCGCCGCCCCTGGCTGGCGGCCTGTGCCGTGGCGGCGGCCGGTGCGCTGCTGGGCCACGGGCTCGGTCCGCCCGGTGACGGGGGCGCGGCCGCGGCCGTGTCCTGGTTCGACTGGCAGCCGCAGTGGCTGGCCACGCAACCCTGGCGTCTGCTGACGGCGGGCTGGGTGCATCTGGGGGCCGCTCACCTGACGCTCAATCTCGGCGCCCTGGCGCTGCTGGCCTGGCTGGGCCACGAGGCGGACGCCGGCTGGCGTGTGGTGCGCGCCTGGGCGCTGGCCTGGCCGCTGACCCACCTGCTGCTGTGGCTGCTGCTGGGCGCCCAGCTGTGCCTGACGGGCGGGGCGGCGGTGGGTGTCCCGGCGCTGGCGGTGGAGGCCGGGGCGACGGGCCGTGTGGCGTTCGGCGCCGGTGGGGCGGGCCTGCTGGCGGACGGGCTCTGCGGCCGTCCCTGGCCCTTGCACCACTACGGCGGCCTGTCCGGCGTGCTGCATGCCGGTGTCGCGGTGCTGGCCGTCGCGCTGTGGCGGGCGCCGGATGCGGCGCGGCGTCGCGTCGGCCGCGTGCTGGTCGCCGGCCTGCTGGTCAAGCTGCTGGCCGAGCAGCCCTGGGGACCGGTGCTGTCCTGGGATGCCGGCCTGGGCATGGCCCGCGTGCCGCTGGCCCATCTGGCCGGTGCGCTGGCGGGACTGGCCTGCGGGGCCGCGCTGGCGCTCGGGCCGGTCACCGCGTCGCCGGATGCTCGGCGGCCTGATGCGCCCCGGCCTGATGCGCCCCGGCCGGAAGGCTGACCGGCATCCTGAGGCGTACGGATGCCGCTGCGCGGTGGCACCGCGGTCCTGTCGGCACCGGGCGATGCCGGGCGGTATCGCGCGGTATCGGGCGGTCCCCCGGCCGTCGTTCAGCCGGCCGTGCCAGGCCGCGGCGCGGCCGTGGCGGCGCTGGCGGCGGCCACGCGTGCGGCCATTTCCTTGCGGAAGCGGTTGAGCTCCTGCACGCTGGTGAAGCTGCGCTCCATCAGCAGGCTCAGGTTGTGCAGGATGCGGTCGACGACCTTGCTCTCCCAGGTCGCATCGAACTGGATCTGCTGGTCCAGCCAGCGCTCCAGCCAGGCCGGATCGGGCAGGCGGCTCTGCACGGTGTCGCGCGGGAACAGCGCCTCGTTGACGTGCAGATTGGTCGGGTGCAGCGCCTGGGCCGTGCGGCGCGCGCTGGCCATCAGCACGCCGACCTTGGCGAAGGCCGCGCGGGCCTCGTCACCGAAGCGGCCCATCGCGCGCTTCATGTAGCGCAGGTAGGCGCCGCCGTGGCGCGCCTCGTCCTTGGCCAGGGTCTCGTAGATCTGGCGGATCACCGGCTCGGTGTGCCACTCGGCCGCCCGGCGGTACCAGTGGTTCAGGCGCACCTCGCCGCAGAAGTGCAGCATCAGTGTCTCCAGCGCCGGGGCCGGATCGAACTCGAAGCGCACCTCGTGCAGTTCCTGCTCGGTGGGCACCAGGTCCGGGCGGAAGCGGCGCAGGTACTCCATCAGCACCAGCGAGTGCTTCTGCTCCTCGAAGAACCAGACGCTCATGAAGGCGGAGAAGTCGCTGTCGTCGCGGTTGTCGCGCAGGAACATCTCGGTGGCCGGCAGTGCCGCCCACTCGGTGATCGCGTTCATCTTGATGGTCTGCGCCTGCTCCTCGGTCAGCAGGCCCGCGTCGAAGCGGTCCCAGGCGATGTCGCTGTCCATGTTCCAGCGCACGGCTTCGAGCTGCTTGAAGAGTTCGGGATAGAGCATGGATTGATCCTGGGCAAGAGAACGGCGGATTCTAGGCAGCCGCGTCCGCCCGGCGCCGGACCAAGACCGTGCCCGCGGTGCGGGCTGTCGTGGTCCATGCCACGTGCAGCGTGCTGCGCCGGGCGTGCCGGTCCAGGTGTCCGCCCCCCGCGTGTGCGTGGGATGGGGGGCTGAGCGCCCGTCTGTCGCGGCAAGGCCTCAGCCCCGTCAGGGGTTTCGCATCACGATGGATTGCTTTCTTGAACTCACTGGTCACAATGAAACCGAACAGTTCAAGTGGAGACCGTCATGTTCCGTGTCCCGGCATGTCCGCAGGAAGGCCTTGGCTGCACCTCGCCGTCGTCGTCATCGTCGGTGCGGGGGCGCCGCCTGCGGTCCGCATCGCCGGGCGCGGAACCTTCCGTGCGCCGCCCGCTCCATGCAGGCGTGGGCCGCGTCCGGCAGGGCGTGGTCACCACCCGACCGGTTTCGCGATCGTGCAGCCGACTGCACGCTCCGGGGTTGTTCTCCTCCTCCTCCCTCCCTCCCTCGTTGACCCCGGGGTGCTGCACGATCCCTTCTCTTGACCTGGCCCGGCGGGCGCCCGCCCGCACCGGGAGCGCCGCATGAGCGCCGCTGGCGCCTCGACCGGCCCGCGGCCGCTGCCGGTGCGGCCCCGCGTCGCGGTGGTCGGCAGCGGCATCTCCGGACTGGCCGCCGCCTGGGCGCTGCGCGAGTCGGCGGACGTGGTGCTGTACGAGGCTGACGACCGGCCCGGTGGCCATGCCCACACGGTCGATCTGACGCTCGACGGCATCCGCCACGGCGTGGACGCCGGCTTCCTGGTCTTCAACCACGCCACCTATCCGCAGCTGGTGCGCCTGTTCGAGCAGCTGCAGGTGCCGACCGCGGCGTCGGACATGTCGTTCTCGGTGCAGGCGCCCGGGGCGGCCGGCGCCACGGCGCTGGAGTGGAGCGGCCACGATCTGGACAGCGTGTTCGCCCAGCGCCGCAACCTGCTGCGGCCGCGCTTCTGGGGCATGCTGGCCGACCTGCTGCGCTTCAACCGCGAGACCACGGCGCTGGCCACCGCGCCGGTGCCCGATGCGCGCCAGCAGGCCGCGCTCGCGATGCCGCTGGGCGAGTATCTGCAGACCGGACGTTATGGCGCGGCCTTCCGCGACGACTACCTGCTGCCGATGCTGGGCTGCATCTGGAGCTGCCCGACCGAGCAGATGCTGCGCTTTCCGGTCGCCACCATGGTGCGCTTCTGCCACAACCATGGCCTGATCCGCGTCCGCCAGCGTCCGCAGTGGTACACGGTCAGCGGGGGCTCGCGGGAGTACGTGCGCCGGATGGTGGCGGCATTGCCCGACGTGCGCACCGGCTGCCCGGTGCAGGCGCTGCGCCGCGAGGTCGACGGCGTCACGCTGCTGACCCCGCAGGGCCCGCAGCGCCATGACGCGGTGGTGCTGGCCTGCCACAGCGACCAGGCCCTGCGCCTGTTGGGCGAGGGGGCGGCGGCCGACGAGCGCGCGCTGCTCGGCGCCATCGGCTACCACCGCAACCGCGCGGTGCTGCACACCGACGTGCGTCAGCTGCCGCAGCGCCGCAAGACCTGGGCGGCCTGGAACTACGAGCGCGCGGCGCATGCCGGCACCGAGCAGGGCGCGGTCTGTCTGCACTACCTGATCAACCGCCTGCAGCCGCTGCCCTGGGCGCAGCCGGTGGTCGTTTCGCTCAACCCGGTGCGTGAGATCGACGGCGCCTGCATCCATGGCGAGTTCGACTATGCCCACCCGGTGTTCGATGCCGCCGCCATCGCCGCCCAGCGGCGGCTGCCGCAGATCCAGGGCCGCGACCGGATCTGGTTCGCCGGCGCCTGGACCGGCTACGGCTTCCATGAGGACGGCCTGCGCTCGGGCCTGGAGGCGGCCGAGGGCGTGCGCGCCGTCTGCACGCCCGATCCCGCGGCCGCGGGTCCGCGCGGCGAGCGGATGGTGGCGCCGGCTCTGCCGGTGGCCACGTCGGCGCTGGCCGGCGCGCAGGCCGCCCATGCCGGGGTCTGAGATGGCAACGCCCGGGATGTCGCCGGCCGACGCGCCGGCGGCCGGACCGCGCATCGGCTTCGGCTGGGTGCGCCACCACCGGCTGCGGCCGGTCGACCATGCCTTCGCCTACCCGGGCTGCTTCCTGCTGCTGCCGATGCGGGCGCTGGCCCGGCAGCCGGCACCGCCGCTGCGCCGCAACCGCCGCGCCTGGTTCAGCTTCCACGACCGTGACCATGGCGACGGCGGCCCCGATGCACTGGCCTGGATCGAGTCGCGCCTGCGTGCGGCCGGCATCGACGGCGTCGACGGCGAGATCTGGCTGCAGACCTTTCCCCGTCTGCTCGGCCATGTCTTCAAGCCGGTCAGCTTCTGGTACTGCCTGGCGCGCGACGGCCGGCTCGTGGCCGTGCTGACCGAGGTCAACAACACCTTCGGCCAGCGGCATGTCTACCTGCTGCACGGCCCCGAACTGGCCTGGGGCCGTGAGCAGCGCACCGGCAAGTGCCTGCACGTCTCGCCGTTCAACCAGGTCGAAGGCGGCTACCGGATGCGCTTTCTGATGGCCCGTGCCGAGACGGCCGTGATGACCGCCGCCGCCGCCGCCGTCGGCGATCCGGTGGCGGCGGCCCGCCACTGCGTGGTCCGGATCGACCACGATGACGCCCAAGGTGAGGTGCTGCGCACCAGCCAGAGCGGTGCGCTGCGGGCACTGGATGCGGCGGCGCTGCGCCATCTGGCCTGGCACATGCCGTGGCATGCGCTGGCCGTGACCTGGCGCATCCACTGGCAGGCCCTGCGGCTGGCCCTCAAGGGCGTGCGTTTCTTCGGCACCGATGGCCATGCGCGGGCACGGCGCTCGGCCGGCACCTGAGCCGGCAACGCCGCCCGCATCCGCACCGAGACCTGACAAGCCGTGAACGAACCGCCGATCGACCGTGGGGAGCGCGTGGCTGCTGATTGCAGCAGTGGCGCGAGGAGGCGGGAGCCGATGCGCAGCGGGAGCGGTGTGAGGGCCGTTTGTGCGGCTGTGCAAGGCCTGGCGAGCGTGTGCGGCGGCCAAGGGCGC